>JBBWZK010000069.1:0-73239 GCA_039648975.1 Blastocatellia bacterium | reverse complement strand
ATATGTGTCGGTCCGCGCTGGCCGAGAAAATAGAAGCTGGTCGGAACAATGCGCGGCAGGTCTTTAACCACGACGATGGCAGGCGTTTCTTGTCCGATCACGACGGATTGCAGCGCCACCAGGAATAGTAAGCAAAGTAACGTGACTGAACAACGGCGAAAGGTTTCTGACATACGGTCTCCTTTTATTGACAATTTTGTGCGAGCTATTCTACTTCACTTCGATCATTTGAAATCGGTATTGCTGACGAAGGCCACCCTCTTGCCGTCAGGCGACCACGACGGCACATTGATCGTCCCCTGTCCGCCGTACACATAAGCAATCACTTTAGGCTTGCCGCCGTCGATGGGCATCAAGCGCAGATAGACGCGCTTATAAAATGGATGATCGTCCGGCGCGACATCTTTGGAAAAGGACAGGAAGACAATCCACTTGCCATCGGGAGAAACGTGGGGGAACCAGTTGTTGTACTCGTCGTCGGTGATCTGCTGCGGCTCGCTGCCGTCCGCTTTCATCCGCCAGAGTTGCATACTACCGTTGCGCGTCGAATTGAAATAGACGAACTTGCCGTCAGGTGAAAACTCCGAACCGTCATCCAGCGCTTTACCGCTGGTGAGGCGAATCTCTTCGCCGCCTGCCGCCGCAATCTTGTAGATGTCGAACTCGCCGTTGCGTTCGGCGGTATAGATCAACCATTTCCCGTCGGGCGACCAGCCGTGCAGATATGAATGCCCCTGCGGGGTGATGCGCTTCGGTTTGCCGCCTTGAATCGGCAGGGTAAAGATGATCGATTTATTGGCGTCGCTCTCGCTATGGTGAGAGATGCCGATCATCTTGCCGTCAAAAGAAAGAACGTGGTCGTTGTTATTGTGAATGGCGAAATCCGTATTCAGAACGGTTGCCGTCTCTTTGGCCAGATCATAGCGATACAAGCGCCCGTTGCGATTAAAGATCAATGCCTTGCCATCGCGCGTCCAGTTGGGCGCTTGCAGCGAGTCAGGCGTGTGATAAATTACTTTCCGCTGGCCGCTGTCGACGTCGAGAATTTCCAGATCGCTGCCGATGTAATCCCTATACGGCACAAACTTCGGGCTCGCGGGAATGGTCACGCGGACGTTGGAAAACACCGCCGTCTCTTCGACATCTTTATTATGCGAGCAGACGTACAGCCCGACGTACACCTCATCGCCGAGCGCTGGATTGGTCGTCTGTTCGGTGACAAAAGGCTCGCCGAAGCGCGCCACAGACATGATATAAGTGCTGCCCTGGCGTTCCAGTTGAATGATGTCCGCGCCTTGTAGAGAAGACTTGATCTCTTCAGTCGGGCCGCTTTTGGCGCGCCGAAACTGTAAAGAGGTCAGGCCGTCGCCATGCACAGAGGCATTCACGTGCGGCGCGGTCGCTTTGAGGCCGGCGCGGATGATCCAGCCCATTTTTCGATGTGCCTCGACACCTGTGCCAACGAAGCGCGCACGGGTGGTGAGAATGAAATCGCCTTTCAGGCTCTTCCACACCAGATGAAACTCGTCGTTGTCGAGCCACATATTGGTGCCGGAGCCTGTGACTGTGTATTCCTGCTTCTTCGCATCGTAGACGGCCTGACCGGGCTTGATCACCTGACCGATGTCGCCCTGGCCCTCGAACACGCCCAGGTCTTTCTGCTGGGCCAATGATGACAGAGTTAGTAAGATCACCCATGAAAAAACCATGGCGGATGTCCGCAAGAGCGCCGCGATACGTTTTTGCATAGCCGTAAAATTAGAAGCTTTCGCCTGACTTGGCAAGGGCAAGGCGAGAACGGCAATCGCTTTTTGCCACTCTAAAATAGAGAAGAGAAGACCACGGACATCGACATAGAGGCAATTGGCAGGCAGAGCGCGTCGTCGTTGGCTTGGTCGAATCGGGCAAAGATTCAATGAAGCAACAACGGGTCGGGACTTGGTACGTTACTCAGGTGTGCAGATGTGCGGCGAGGCTGCGGCCCCGCCGCACTCGTCGCCTCTACTCCATGATGAGTATGCAGGTAATTGTACAGCCGATGATCGCGCAGATGGCACAATCTTCGAGCGTACATCCGTAACACTCGCCCCAGCAAACCCATGATCCGTCGCCGAAGCAGACGACCGTGCCGGCGCACGAACACTGCGGCGCAAGGCTCGGATGATAGGCAACAGGATGCAGGCTAAGACGGTCGGCGCGCATCAGTGGCGCAGCGCTCGTCTTGATCCGCTGCCGGAGGTCCCATCTTGTACCGTCGGCTTGATCGACCAGGCCGACCGTAACTGACAGGTCTGCCGCGCTGCCCGCCATCCAGACGCGCTCAGAGTCGTAGCGCAGGATTTGTTTTCGAGAAACGGTCTTTGGCTGGTCGGTGGCCGACTGGCTGCCGATCAACGCCGGAATCATCCATCTTTCAGAATCGACGATGTAGAGGCCGTGAGGCTCGATGTTGATATTGCCGATCTTCAGCCGGTTCCTCAAGCCAGTCGCCTTGTTGGTCAAGATCAACAAGACCTCGGTCACCGCGCGGTTTGAATGATTCAGCAACGTTACTTGCGGGTAAGAAGCGGCCTTGGCGGCTGAAGTCTTCCCCCTGTTAGCTTGCGAAGAACGCTCCGCGATATTTCCAACGAGCTTGAATCGAGTATGGTCACCGGCGCACCGGCGAGGTTGTTGATCTCGTTGGCAGCCCGGGGCGAACGCAGCACCTCTGTTGTCAGATCGCTTGAGTGCTGCTTCCGCGCCAATTCAGATTGTTTGGGCTGGCTGGCCACAACGCTCACCGCTGCCATTACCAGCAGAGTAACTACGGCTATCGCACGTCGCCCTCTGGCGTGTACCTGAATTGAGTTCTTCATTTGATCCTCCTCATTAAAGTTGCCGACTTTACGGTTAGGCCCGCCTGAAACGGACCAAGAGGTTGCGATAAAAGGGTTTAGTGGCTGACCGCCTGCACGGAATGGGTGAGCAAAAATCAACCTGATGCGACACGTCTATCGCTAAAGCGATATAGCAGTCGCCGTTGCCTTTTCGCATTCTAAATCGTGCGTTGTTGTTGTAGCGGCCAGAAACTACTGCCCGCTTCCCATGCTTATCAGATGGGCGCAAATGTAGCATAAAATATAAAAATATACAATTTATATTTATTTAATTTATAACTTATCAGCAGTCTTGATCTGTGTGACCGGGCAGACAAACTTGCCCTTAGAATCATTCAGCTTTCGTCGGTTGTCGAGCGCCTTATCGGCAAGCATAAAAAAAAGCTTGACTCTGGAATCGGTTCCACGCCTTATAATCCCTTTGTGAATAGCGGCAATCATCCGAACAGCTTTCTGCGCGCCGGCCAGTTCGCGCAACTGGCCGGCGTCAGCACCGACACACTTCGCCATTACGAACGGCTCGGCTTGCTGCCGCGCCCGCGCCGTTCGGCAAACGGCTATCGCGAATATCCAAGAGAAATGCTTGATCGCGTGCGCCTCGTGCAGAGAGCGTTGCGAGTCGGATTCACACTTGCTGAACTGGCGCGCATCCTCAAGTCGCGCGACAGAGGCGGCGTTCCTTGCCGCGAGGTTCGCGCGCTGGCTGAGACGAAGCTGCGAAATGCCGAAGAGCAGTTGCGTGAACTGACCTGCCTGCGAGATGACTTGTGCGCTACCTTGAAAGATTGGGATTTCCGCCTGGCGAGCGCCGCCGCAGACGAGCGCGCAGGGTTGCTCGACGCGCTCGCCGCATCCGAACCGATTGACGATAAACCAGCGTCAGCCTCAGCCAAGGGCTGGCGCAAACGCAGAGAAAGGACAACCAGCAATGATCAACTCCAAAACTAAGCTGTGGGCATGCCTTGTGATATTTCTGATCGCCGTCGGCGTTTGTGCGCAGGATCATCGGCACTCGCCTGCCGGACAACCAGCGGATAAGTCGCATGCCAATTGCCCAATGATGCAGCCGGACAAATCAAGTGATTCAGCTCACTCCGAGGGGCATACGGCTCATCTTGATGATGTGAACGCGCGCGGCGAGAAGGCGATGGGGTTCTCGCAAAATGCAACGACTCACCACTTCCTGTTGTCGCCGGAGGGCGGCATCATACAGGTCGAAACCAATGAGCCGAATGACAAGGCCAATCGTCAAAACATCAGAGAACACCTCAAACATATTGCCGCAATGTTTGGCGCGGGAAACTTTAATATCCCTATGCTGGTTCATAATCAGGTGCCGCCTGGCGTCATGACGATGGAGCAACTGAAAGGCAAGATCACGTTTGCGTATGAAGAGACAGGGCAGGGAGGCCGTGTGCGCATCTCAACAACCGACAGAGAGGCGCTCGCCGCGGTTCACGAATTTCTGCGATTCCAGATCAAAGACCACCAGACGGGTGACTCTCTGGAAATGACGCCTCGCTAATGTAGGCCAGATGAGCTATTTTGAAGGTCTTTTTTAACGCAGAGGGCGCAAAAGACACCCTTTTTGCTCTGCGTAGTCCCTGCGCCCTCTGCGTTGAAGTCCCTCTCTCAAACCAGGTGGATTGGTTTTGCACCAGGATGAAGTTTTTTCTTAGGCCAAGCTGGTTAAAGCTCTATTAGCAATACGAAAAACAACGCGGCTCACTGACCGGCGCTCTGGCTATTGATGAGCACGGCTCTGGCGGCGTCCATATTGCCGTCGTTGGGCGCGGGCTTCAGTTTGAGGATGGCGCACATGAGGTTATAGACCTGGATGTTTTCAAACGCTTCGACCACCTGGCCTTGCTTGACATCCTCGCCGTGCGCGATGAAGATGGCGCGCATCGATGGCAGTTGATTATCGTAGCCGTGCCCGCCACGCAAGTGATTCATCGTTCACTGTCGCTCAGTATCGGCAAAGCGTTTGCGATTCGTGATGATCCAGCCTTCGTCCGGTAGAACCAAAAGCGGCGGGATGCGCGGGCTGTCGGAATAATGAAAACGTGCAGGGACTTCGCGTTTGTGATAAACCTTTGCCTGCGGCGGCAAACCGGCTTTCAGAGCTTCGTAAATCACCTCTTCTTGACCTTCTTTGGGAAAGATGCCGGCGATTTCCGCTGTCCACAAAATCTTCTCCGCCAGATTGGTGTCGAATAGCTCATCCAGGAGAATGGCGTTATTGGAATTCACCGCCGTCATGCCGTGATCGGAAATGATAATCAGATTAACCTTCGTGAAAATCCCGCGCGTTTTGAGTCCGGCAATCAGCCTGGCGATGGCGCGGTCAACTTTGAGCACCGCATCTTTCGTCTCGCTTGAGTCCGGGCTGAACTCATGCCCCGCACTGTCGACGTCGCTGAAGTACAGGCTCAGAAACGTAGGCCGCTGATTCACCGGCAGATCGAGCCAGGAAAGCACCGTATCAACGCGCGCATTATTCGGCATGCCGTCGTCAAAAGGCTTCCAGAAGGTCGGTCGAAGGCCGGCGATTTCCGCCTCGCTGCCGGGAAAGAAGAAGGGGGCGGCGCGCTGCCCCTGCTTTTCGGCAGTGATCCAGATCGGCTCGCCCAGCCACCAGCGCCCGTTGCGCACCTCTTGCCGATTGTCCATAGTGAAGAGGACATGGGATTCACGGTCGTAGATGTTGTTTTCGACGATGCCGTTATTTTGCGGATAAAGCCCTGTGGCAATGGCGTAATGGTTAGGGAAAGTTTTGCTGGGGAACGACGGCGTCATCCAGCGGGCGCGCACGCCCTCGCGCGCCAGAAGATTCAGGTTGGGCGGATCGTATTTCTCCAGGTAATCGTTACGAAACCCGTCCAACGAGACGAGAATCACGGTCGGCTGCAAATCTTTGATCGGCTTCGGCTGCGCACAGCCCGAAAGATTGACCGCCAGCAATAAAAGGCCAAGCGCCAGTAGGCGCTGAATGATGGTTCTGAAGTTTTGCATCATAGGATTTCATCAAGCTGAACAAGCTGGGTCAACTATAATATCTGACGGCGCAACCGAACAAGGATGAACCGGAGACGTATGAAATACTAGCCGTATGGCGACGATGGCAATTCAGAAAACCCGCGCTGTCGACCGCCCTCACCTTAAAGCGATGCTTCAGAAGTCGGCTGCACGACCTTTGACGATTCACTTCAACGGATTGCCGCAACCCCTTACCGTTGCAGCTTGCCTCAATACTTCCCGACGCTCTGTTCATTCATTCGTCCCGTCAGAGTTATGGCTTACTGGGCGATCTCGACGGTGAGCGTGACAATGGCCTGCACGTCAATCGTGCCTGATTCGATTGGCGTCGAGGCTTTGCCAAATTCCGCTCCCGCGGCGCGCGCGCACATCCCCAGGATGGCTGGCTTAATGTATCTCATCTGTTCCTCCACTCTTCTGTCCTCAACTTTAGATTCTACCGCACGGGCTTCATTTTCAATCTTATTCAATAACGATGATGCACCTGGTTGGCCCGCGCGTTGGCACGGTTGGCCGGGCAACTCGAGCGGCGACGACTCCTGAAGCCGCGCGCCGTGTGCTATGATGGCAAATAAGACGACAGGCGCAGGTGACAAAGGCCGGGTGAGGGCATCAAAGCCATAGGCGTCATGTATGAGTGACAAAGTAAGATTCCTGATGAGCTTTCGGGCGCGGCTGATATTGCTGCTCGCGTCTTTTTTATTGCTGACGATTGCCCTGGTTATCTTGCTCGACCACTGGGCTGCCAAGCGCGCCGCTGTGGAGATCGACACACAGAATCAGAAAGTCACTGCCGCCCTCAATGGCCTGATCGGCGATTTCGCGCAAGCCATTAATCTTGCCCAGGGGAACCTCGATAAAGAAGAGTTTCTTTACCAGACGGTTAAGCCCGACGAGTTGCCGCCCGCCGTTGAGCACATCCTGGTCGCCGACAGCGACGGCAAAGTGAAAGATAGCACGCTGCGTGAAAAGATCAACGAGTACATTCCGGTGCCGAGCGAAGCCATCGCCAAAGAGCTTGCCGGCGATCCGGTCGAGGGCGAAGTCGATATTCACGGCGGCCTGACCAGGACCTACGACTTGCCCGTGGTGACGACTAAAGGACTGCATTGGATCGTCATCGTGTTGTCGCAGAAATCCACGATCAATCAGATCAAAGCGGCGTCGCAGACGCTCTCAGACAATAACAAAGAACTGTCGAATTATCGGCTGGTCGCCACCTCCGGCCTGTTGCTGATTGCCATCGCCATCGCCGTGTTGATCGGCTGGAGCTTCACGCGCCCGATTCAGGAACTGGCGCGCGCGGCGCGCGTCGTCGCCGCCGGCAACCTCGATTTTCAGGTCACAGTGAAGCGCAATGACGAAGTCGGCCAGCTCGCCACGACGTTTAATGAAATGATTGATGGGCTGAAATCGAAACGCGACCTTGAAGAACGTCTGAATCAATCCGAGCGCGCCGCCGTCATCGGGCGATTGACGCAATCGGTGGCCCACGAGATTCGCAATCCGCTGAATGTAATCAATCTCTCAATTGATCACGTCAACAAGAAGTACGCGCCCGAAGACCCGGCGCGGCGCGAGAAGTTCACGCAGTTGCTCTCGTCGATCAAAGATGAGATCGAACGCTTGAAGCATCTGGTCAACGATCTGTTGAATTATGGGCGACCGGCGCGCTTTGCGGTTGAAACCATAGATATGCGGCAACTGGTCGAAGAGACGTTGGCGCTGCTGCGTCAGCAGGCCGATATACAGGGCGTCGCCGTGACGATTGACGAAGCCAGCGGCCCGGCCAGCGTGCGCGGCGACCGTGAGCGCTTGAAATCATTTGTCTCGAATCTCGCCATCAACGCGCTGCAAGCCATGCCTACGGGCGGGCATCTCACCGCACAGGTCGCACGTCACGACGGCGACGTTGAAGTGAAGATCAGCGACACAGGCGTCGGCATCAGCGAAGAATCACTGGGTAAAATTTTTGAACCCTATTTTTCAACCAAGCAGTCGGGCTTCGGGCTCGGGCTGGCGGTAACCCGAAAGATCATCGAAGAGCATAAGGGAAGCATTGCCGTCGAGAGCCAGTTAGATCGCGGCACGACTTTTACCGTTACGCTGCCGGCAGCGGAAGGAAGTGATACGTGATGCGTGATGCGTGACCGGAGGTTTGCACCTTATGCAAACTCACAATGCCCGATGAATCACGCATCACGTATCACGCATCACGTTAAGGGAGAACAGCGAATGCCAAGAAATAAAGTGCTGGTCGTCGATGACGAACGCAACCAGCGAGAAATCTACACGCTCATCCTTGAAGACGATGGGTATCAGGTGACGACCGGGCAGAGCGGTGAACACGCGCTGAAGCTGGCGCGCGAGCAGGATTTCGACCTCGTGCTCACCGATTACAAGATGACCGGCATGGACGGTCTGACGCTGCTCAGCGAGTTGCTCAGAGACGACCCGTCGCGGCTCGTCGTGATGATGACGGCGCACGGCTCTGTCGAATCGGTGAAAGAAGCCTTGCGCAGCGGCGCTTATGATTATCTCGAAAAGCCGATTGATCGCGAGCAGTTGTTGAAGGTCGTCGAAAGCGCGCTCAGTCGCTTGAACAGCATTGACGATGAAATCATCGGCGCAAGCGAAGAGATGGAGCGCGTCAAGAAGATGATCTTGAAAGTCGCAGGCTCGACTTCGACCGTGTTGGTGCGCGGCGAATCGGGCGTCGGCAAAGAGCGCGTCGCCCGCGCCATACACAAAGCCAGCCCGCGCGCCGGCGAAATCTTTCAAGCTGTCAACTGCGCCGCCATCAACGAAAACCTGATCGAATCCGAGTTGTTCGGTCACGAAAAAGGCTCGTTCACTGGCGCGCACGCGCAGAAGAAGGGCCAGTTTGAACTCGCCGACAAAGGCACGCTCTTTCTCGATGAAATCGGCGACTTGAACATCAGCATGCAGGCCAAGCTGCTGCGCGCTCTACAGGAAAAAGAGGTCATGCGCGTCGGCGGCTCGCGGCCTCTGCGCGTCGATGTGCGAGTCATCGCGGCGACCAACCGCGATCTCGAAGCCATGGTCAAAGATGGCCGTTTCCGCGAAGACCTCTATTACCGTCTGAATATTATTCCGATTACCATTCCGCCACTGCGCAATCGGCGCACGGATATTCCGCCATTGATCGAACACTTCATCGCCAAGCACAGCGCCACGGCGCATCGCTTGATTCGCGGCCTGACGCCGTCGGCGCGCAACTTCCTGATGAACTATGCGTGGCCGGGCAACGTGCGGCAGGTGGAATCGGCCATCGAGCGCGCCATCCTGTTATGTGAAGGCGATACGATTGATGTGGAAGATTTGCCTGTGGAGATTCGCCAGGAAGCGAGCGGCGCGGGCGCTTTCACTTTCAAGCTGCCGCCCGAAGGCATTTCGTTCGATGAAGTAGAGAAGTCTTTGATCACACAGGCGATGGAGCAGACCGGCTGGAACATCACGCGCGCCGCCAAACTACTGGGGCTGTCGTTCCGCACGCTGCAATATCGCCTCGAAAAATTCGGCTTGAAGAAACCGACAAAAGGAAATGATGAATGATGAGTGATGAATGATGAATGTGCGGCGGAAACGGACGTGGGATGGTTTATAAATAATCCGGCGCAACGCGCCGACGCTTCCTATTCCTCTTTAGTTCATCATTCATCATTCTGCATGCATCATTTACTTCACCAGCGTCAGCCGGCTCAAAGTGGCTTGACCCAGGGCCAGGCGTTGATCGCTTCTTCTGCTCTCTGGCCTTTCCAGTCCAACAGGTCTGGCGACAACACCGGTGAGATTCCTCGTCGCGGTCGCCAGTGTGCGATGAACACCCTCGGGCAATTTTTCGGTGTGCAGCTCGCGGGCCGGACGCTCGGCACCGCATTCATAACAGACTTGCACTAACCGATGATCTTCCGAGCGATGCGGTGTGCACCAGTAATGTTTTCTACTTAGCTTACAAAATAGAGTCATTTTTCAGCCTCTACCCTTAAGGGATAATGTATGGGAATCTCACCTATAGGGGCTGCCTGCTGGGGAGCAGATTTCAAGCCGCGCGCCACATTAACAGTCATGACAGCGACCATCATGACAACTAGTTAGATCTGAGGGGATACCCAAGAGCCGCAAGTATATGTAACGTCTCGTGCGGAACGCAAGCCTTTTCTTCATTAATTTGAAATTTGTCTTTCCTTTCGGGCCTTTCCACCCAATCAGATTATTTTAAGCTGGCAATAATCCGCTGATAATCTTGCGGCGAATTGATGTTTTCAAAAAACCGCCTTGCCCCGGCCAGATGATGAAGCTCGCTGAACGCCACAAAGCGCGTCGGGATGCGCTCGAACAAGCGGCTCACCTTGCGCTCGCCATTGGCGATCAACTCGGTCACAGCGTCAAGCGCAGCGGTCGAATAGATGGCGCACAGTGGCTCTAATCGCCCGCTTTCATCCAGAGGCACAACCGCCTGTGCGTTGCCATCAACACACAGCAGGTAAGTAAACAATTGCGGCGTGACAAAAGGCAGGTCGCAGCCGGCCAGCACAACGCGCGGCTGTCGGGAATGGGCTAAGGCTGTGCGGATGGCTTCAAGCGGGCCGATGCCGTTGTGTGTATCAGCGACGACAGGCAAATTGAGTCGTCCATATTCAGGGCGATTGGCGATGATCGTCACGCTCGCGGTCACAGGTCTGAGCGCTGCAACGACACGCGCAATCATGGTTGCGCCGTCGAGTTCGAGCCAGGCTTTATCGCGGCCCATGCGCGAACTCTTGCCGCCTGCCGTGACAAATCCATCGGCTTTCATGTCCATGAGTATAGCAGCACGAACGATTAGCCCGTGCTGATGATCGCTCAAGGTCTGAAGTCTGTAAGGGTTGTTGTGACGCCGTGGCTCAGTTTTGTGCCAGTCCCGTAGGGACGAAATGTTTATAGTTGCGAGCGTCGAAAAGAAGCCAAGCCTCGTAGGGGCGAAATGTCAACATTACGCTCCTAACGGAGCTTGGAGTATTATCGGCAATGGTGGCTATAAACATTTCGTCCCTAATGGACTGATGATGCCAGTAAACGTTACCCGCTTCGGCTCAAAGTCGTTCTGTTGATGCGCCGATGGCGTGGGTGCTATGATGGCTTGCGAGGTTGTCATCCGTATGCGCCTTTCCGGTTTTATAATCGTCGTTACTTTACTGGTCGTCGCCGCGCCGATCTGTCGGGCGCAAACCAATAGTCACAATGAAGATCAGCGGGCCGCCGCCGCTTTTGAAGAAGGGCAGAATGCCCAGCAGCGCGGCGATCATTCGGCGGCGGTGCGCTATTACAGCAACGCCATCAACGCCGCGCCGTCGCTTTACCAGCCGTACTATCAACGCGCCACGGCGCTGATTGCCCTGGCCCGCGACAAAGAGGCCGAAGCCGATCTCAGAAAAGTCATCGCCATGGAGCCGAACTTCGCCCGCGCTTATCGCGCCCTCGGCCAGGTGCTGCTGGATCGCGATGCAACGCCCGACGCCAAGGCGGCGCTTGCCCGCGCCCTCGAACTCGATCCGAAGATCACCGGCGTGCGTCTGCTCTATGCCAGCGCGCTGCTCAAAACCAACGAGCCGCAGAAAGCCCTTGAGCACCTGCGCGCCGCAATCGAACAGGGCGAAGCGACGGCGCTCATCTATGCGCTGCTCGGCATTGCCGAAGAACGCACAGGCAAAGCCGAGGAGGCGTTTGCCGATTACTCGAAAGCCATCGAGATGGATGCCAGCATCGCGACGGCGCGCGAGGGACGTGCGCGACTCTACGAAGCGCACGGCGATACGGCCAAAGCGATTGCCGATTACTCTATCGCTTATCGCACACAGCCGTCGCAGGAGACGGCGCTGCGGCTGGCGACGCTCTACACGCGCACAGGGCAGCCGCAGACGGCGCTGCAAATCTACCGTACGCTGCTCATCGAGCGCCCGAACGATTATGCGCTGCGCACGGAAATCGCCCGCCTGATGGCCGAAGGCGGCCAGACCGCGGAGGCCATGAAAGAGATTGCCGGCCTCATCAAACTGCGGCCCAACGATGCACGGCTGCTGGTGACGGCGGGCGACTTGCTTTTCAAACAGCAGCCCGGGGAAGCTGCCGTTTATTATCAGCGGGCGCTGGAAATTGATGCAAAAGACAACCACGCGCGCGTTCAACTGGGCGCGGCACTCGTGCGCTCGCGGCAATTCGAGCCGGCGCTCGCGGTGCTTGCCGAAGCGTTGCAGCGCGACGCCAATAACTACGCGGCGCACGCCAGCCTGGCGACGGCGCTCTTTGAGTTGAAGCAGTTTCCGCAGGCGGCAGTCGAGTTCATCTGGCTGATTCGCCAGAAGCCAGAGGTAGCGGCGAGCTATTACTTTCTCGGTATTGCCTTCGATAAATTGAGCGATGGTCCGCAGGCGCAACGCGCTTATCAAGAATTCACGCGGCGAGCCGACGCGACCAAGAATAAGCTGGAGCTTGATAGCGCTAACCTGCGCCTGAGTTTGCTTGCCCGGCTCGCTAAGGAAGGCAAGTGCAAGTCGCCGGCAAAAGGGAAGTGAGCATGAAGGACAGCGATGATTCTGACAAAGGCGCGACGGCGGCGGCTCGCTTGCGGGGCTGGCTGCCAAGCGTCGCCGCTGCGCTGCTTGTCGGCCTGGTTATTTTGTACGCGCCGGCTGCAAAGGCTCAAGGCGACCTGCCGCCATTGCCGGTTGACCCGACGCCGCTTGCCGATCTGCTGACGGCGCAGGAGAAGGGCTTGCTTGCCGAGGCGCACAATCCCAAGAAGGCAGTTGAAGCTTACATGAAGATCGCCGAAGGGCGCGTTGAAGCGGCGCTCACTGCGATCAAAAGCAATGATACGCTGCGCGCTGAACGTGAGCTTGACGCCTTTCAAAAGGCGATGGCTGAATGCGTGAAGGCCGCCGAGGCGCTCGATGATGGCAAGCGCAGCGCCGCGAAAAAGGTCGAGCAATCGCTGTACAAAGAACTGCGGACGCTGGAATCCGTCGAGCGCCTGTTTCCCGCCGAGCGCGTGCAGTTTGCCGAAGCCGCCATCAAACGCGCCAAGCGCTTTCGCGTGCAGATGCTCAACATCGCCATTGCCAGCGGCGAGGTCTTGAAAGACCCTGACGCCGAGAAGCCGCCGCAGACCGAGAACCGCAACAATCTGCTGCCGCCGGCCTCTCCGCTGGCGCTCGAATCCTGGCGCGTTGAGTCAATCCTGTATCAAGTGATCTGGCGATATTCATTACCAATTCGTGATGGACTGCGCGCGGCGAGCCTGCGCCGATGGGTTCGGCAGATTCCCGGCGATTACCTGACCGAAGAAGAGGACGACCACGTCCGCAAGGCGCAATCGCCTGACGACCGCATCAAGGTCTTCATGAGGATCGCCGACCGCAGGCTTGCGGCCCTCAACCCTGTGCCTGCGCCAACCGAAGTGAAAGCGCAGAAGAAGACTGAAGAAGAGAAGAAGGAATGGGGCGAGTTGCCGAAGCTGGATCGCGCCAATCTGCTGCGCCACTATGCCCGCGCCATCGAGGAATGCATCGCCAAGCTCGAAGACGCTTACGAACACAATCCGAAGAGCAAGGCGCTTGCGAAAGCGCTGGACATTTTGCGCGAAGGGACAGACCATCAGTTGCAGACCTTGCGGGCCTTGACGCCTGCGACCAATGACGAGCGCGAAAGCGACGCCTTGCGCCGCGCCATCGAACAGGCCGAAGTCGCCAACGAAGGCGCGCGCAAAGGATTGAAAGCGAAAACAACTTAGATTACATTTCACGGAGCGGCAATGGATTCAAGATTCTTGCGGGCAGATGAGATGGGTGTCAGGCTTGAGATTGTCGGCGGTATCCCGATCTGGGAACCAAGCCCCGTCTATAAACACCAGAAAGCCGTTGACCGCATACGCTCTGGGATTCGCAAGTCGCCTGCCTTATCGCAGACACGGTGTGACTGGATCCACGCTGCCGATGTTTACATCAGTTTCCCGGATGGTTCATTGAAGCGCCCGGATATTTCGATCTTTTGTCGCGAGCCGGAAGAAGAAGAGGAGGCGATTTCCCTTGTGCCGGAAGCGGTGATTGAAGTCATCAGCAAAGGGTTTGAAGCGAAAGATCTGGAAATCGGGCGCGAATTTTATCTCCGGCAGGGCGTCAAAGATGTGATCGTGTTCAACCCCTATACGCTTGAAGTCCTGCACGCACGCCGTGACCATACGGTGACGCATCAATCCGAAGTTGAGATTGAACTGCTCTGCGGCTGCCGGATTAGCGTTTAAGTTTTGTAGTCTTCTTCATAAGTGAAAGCGCGGATGGCTGATCGTCATCCGCGCTTTGATTTTTGCCGCTGGGCGCGAGCCTCAAGGGTTTCTTGGCCGCTTGTAAGTGAAGGCCGGCGATGCTTGGCCGGTCTTCGGAAACTTCACGACGACGGCGACTTCCGATTTGACCGGCACTTTCTTGTTGAGCTTCTTGTCTTTGCTGAACACCTTGCGGCTGATGCCCTGGCCCTCGTAGAACTTGTCCTGGAAGAAGATTTTGGCGAGCACCTTGCCGTTGACCCAGATCTCGGTTTCGCCATTGCGGAAATTGCGGCCTGAGATTTCCAGGTTAGCCGGCGTGCCCTCGTTATAAACGACGTTGGTAATGATCGGCAGCGGCCAGACGTCGAAGTTGCCACCGCTGACTGCAGTTGCCGAATTGCCTGCGCCGTCATAAACGGCAACCCGCACCTGCGCCTTCAGCGTCGCCATATCAACCGGAACGATCCAATCATACTTTTGATTCTCGCCGCTGCTCGGCGCGCTGATTGATAGAATGCGCGTCCAGGTGTTGCCGTTGTCAGTCGACAACTCGATGACGCGCTGCACGACGCCGACGTTGTCGGTTTCGCGCCACTGAATCGTCAGCGCCTGGCCGCCGCCAACGGTCGTGTTCTTGTTGGGCGCGGTCACCAGCACGGTTGGCGGCACGTTGTCGGGCGGGCCACTGACAATCTGAAAAGGCCCCGGACTGGTCGACGAGACAGGCAGATTGACGCCGTCCTGCGCCGTCACGCGAATGCGCGCCACTGGCGTTGGAATCGCCGGCACACGCCAGTCGAATTGCCGCGTTGTGCCATCAACCGCGCCGATCCGATTGTAAGTAAATCCATCAGCCGAGAATGCTATGCGCTGGCTCTGAAGCCCTTTATCGTCCGACGCATCCCAGAGCACGCGCAGGAAGCTGCCGACGGTGATGTGTTCGCCACCCAGCGGATACTTGAGGTTGACGGTCGGCGGCGAATCCAGGCTGCCGCCACCACCGCCGCCGCCGCCACCGCTGCCGTCCGAACCGATTGCATTGTAAACGACTAAAGCGAAATCCTGATCGGTGCTGTCGCCGTTGCCGGGAATGCCGTCGCCGGCAATGTTGGCCGCCACGATGCGCACGGTGAATTCGCCCGCTGTGCCGGTCGGCGCATAGACCGCTTCGAGGTTGTTCAACGCATCGGCACTGCCGCCTTCTAACGAAAATGCGCCGCTGAAGTGATTGCCGAGATAAGTTTTGCCGCCGACATCAACTTGCAAGTCGAGGTTGTTGACCACAGGGCTCGCGGCTGGCGATCCCGGCGCGTCCGTCCACGCCAGGGTGATGCGTAAAGGCTTCGACGGATCGACGATATGACCTGTGAGCGTGTAGACCTGGCCTGTGTTGGCAAGCACCTGATCCTGATCCACCATGAGGCGCGGTGTTTCATCGAGCGCGCGACCGATGTTCAGCAGGCCAAAGCCTTGATCGGCGCTCGGCAGCGTGCCGCCTGCGCGAAAGCCTGTCATATAGGTCGCCGCGTTGGTCAAATAGGCTTTGACCATCGCAGGGCTCGGCGGATGGCCGACCGATTGTTGGAAGAACTGGCGCAACAAGGCGGCAGCTCCAGAGACGGCGGGCGCAGCATGGCTGGTGCCCGACGACCATGTATAAGTCGTTTGATCTGTCGGATAGTTGCCCGGCCCGCAGACGCCGCCGGCGGTGAAGCCTCTGTCCTGCGAGCGCGCTCCCTGTATGTGTGTGCCCGGCGCAATGATCTCAGGCTTGAAGCGCCCGTCGGTGGTCGGGCCGCTGGATGAAAAATCAATAATTGAATTGATGTCGTCCGCGCCGCTCGAATCAACTTGGCAGCCATCGATTCCGGCTCGCAGGTTTTCGCTGGCCCCGACCATGATGGTGTTCTTGGCATTGCCCGGCGAAGTCAGATGACCGCCCGCGCCTTTGTTGCCTGACGAAAAAATGACCGTCAGTTCCTGATTGCCTTCATCGCCCTCGCGCGCGTCGCGCACCAGCGCGTCATAGGTCTGGCTATCCACTGTGTAATTATTGTTATACGTGCCCCAACTGTTATTCGAGATGCGCGCGCCGCTGCCGTACATCTGATCGATCAACGCCGTAAACGACGGACTCAAATAATCCGGCCCGAAGATCTTCGAGACGCCGAGCTTGGCAAACGGATGGATGCCGAGACCGAGGCTATAGCCGTCGCTGTCGACGTAAGGCGCGCCGGTCTTGTCGTTATAGCCACCGGCAATCGCCGCGTTGATCGTCCCATGTCCCTGAGAGTCGTTGACGGTTCCTTCAAGGCCGCCGCCGGCGACATAGCGCGCATAGACGACGCGCGACAAGCCGCCCGCGCCGAGAAAGTCTTTGTGAATCTCCGCCGGGTCGAGGCTGCCTTTGTCAATCCCTGTGTCGGCGATATCAATGGCGAAATCGGGCGGCGAGGTGATGCCCTTCGAGGCCAGCCAGGTAAGATAGCCATGCGGATTCAAGGTGTTGCCGTTATACAGACCGGCGACGATCATGCCTTGCTTTTCGTCCAGCAGTTCGGGCGTTGCGAACGGCTCGATCCAGACGACGTTGCTCTTGCGGGCGATGTCTGCGAGTTGCCGTGCGCTGACCCGCAGGCGCAAGTTGGTGTAGCCGAGCGCCGTGTGCGGCGGCTCGATCAAGGCTTGAGAAACGGCGGCAACCTCTTCGATGTCTCTGGCGACGCGCTTGCCGTTGGCGATTTGCACAGTAACATTGATTACTGTATCGGAATTGATGGCGATTTCCGGCGCGATGCGGAATTCGGGCTTATACGAGCCGGCGAATTGCACGAAGCTGTGGTCGCCGGACTTCATTTCTCTGAGGCGCGCAAAGCCTTGCGGCGTGGCGCGCACGAGATAAGCGTTGTTGGGTATGTAAGAGACGATCTCGGCTGCATCCTGAAGCTGGCGCACCCAGTCTTTTTTGACCGGGCCGACCATCTGCACAAGATAAAGCTGTTCGTCGGACGGCTCAAGCTCGCCGAGTGATGAGGTTGAAAATTCTTCATCGCTGACGCTGGTGGTGTCGAACGAATGCGCCCGCAGCAATAGCACGTTCATGTCATCGCGCACGGCGGAGCCTGTGAGCGATTGCGTCGAGACGGTTTCAGCCGCGCGATCCGGGACGCTCATCAGCACGAAGCTGCCGTAGTCTTCGACGACCGTGGCGCCATCGGCCAGCAGAGAACCGCCGAGCGCCGGGTCATCGGCCTGTATGATGACTTTGTGCGTCGCCGTGCGGCTGCGATAGGTTGCATCGAAGACCGCATGTGGCGACTTTTGCGCCGACGAATCAGTATAGGCAGGCTGCCGCCCTGCAAAGATTAATGCGAGTATGAAGAACGAAAGAACCGTCAGGTGGAGTTTGAATCGAGCCATGATTGCTTGCTCCGGGGTGCGCAGGCAGCGAGCATTCGGCGGTTGGGGCGACGTGTGAGGCGAGGCCGTTCCCTCATCTCGAATACGCTCGGCTTGCTGCGTTCAGCGGGGTCGCGCTAACACCAAAGGGGCAGAACCAAACACTCCTACTTAACTGGGGCAAGCAAACATATTGGGGGACTCTATGTGGTGGGATGGTAAGAGAGGATGCCGCGAGAGTCAATAGTTTTCATCAGGCGAACCTTCAGGGTTTGCCGAAAACCTAACCTCTCTTTGCACTCTGCCTACAAAGTCAACTCGCCTCGCCGTTCAGGCCATGGCGAGGCAGACTGCCAATAAAATAATCCTTGACATTAAAATGTGAATTGAATATTATCGCGGCTGCCTCTGCTACCTGTGAGCAAGATTACAATTCAAGTCGTTGAACATTTCAATCGATTTTGGTCAAACGAACAAAAAGCCCACAGTAGTCTTGCGGTAGCAATCAGCTTTCCTATCCGTAGTTTATCGCTGAAGCCGTCGGCTTCTGCGGGGAGATGCATAGCCCATAGTCGCCGTGCCGCTTTCGCTAATCAGAAGAACTCAGTTTATGTCAGGCAGGGCAGGCGCATGTCCGACTTATAGGAGCATCCTCATGCGTTCACCGCACTCGCCACTTGCTTACCGTTCTCGTCATTCTTCAACGACTCTGCCCCGGATGTTCGTTCGCGGCGGGCGGCGGCGAATACTTTGCCTCGTGCTCATCCTGGGGTTGTTGATTGTGCCGGATGCCGGCTATGCCATCAGCGCCGCTTCCGCGCTAGCCGTGCAAGTCGCCAAAGACACGATAGCGCCGGTGCCGGTCGCCCTTGAATGGTTCAAAGGTCTCTTGCGTCGTTCGGCTAAACCAGTGCGTCAAGAGACTCTCGCTGACCGTCTCGCTTATGTTACGCAACTGCAAGTCACCCCGCGCCGGTTTGTCGGCTATCTCGGTCAGACGGTTACTTTCACTGCTTTGCCCCTTAACGCCAGCGGCCAGATCATTCAAGGCGTGCGCTTCGATTGGGAAACTTCAAATGCCGACAAGGCCGTGATTGACGACGCAGGCCGGGCCCGCCTGTTGCAGCCAGGGCTGGTGCGCCTTACCTGTCGCGCTGGTAGCGTGCGGGCCAGCGTTCCCCTGCTGGTGCGGCCTGGTCATCGTCCAAGGCAGTCAGACGCCGAATGGCAAGCTGACCAACTGGGCCTCAATGAAACCACAACCAGCGGAGCTAACCAGAGCCGCACAGTCGAGCAAGTTGCTGCCTCCCTGCTCAATCACTTGTCGCCAACGGCACAAGCGCAGTCGGGTTGGACAGATGACCTTGGCTATGACGAACAGTGGAATGATCCGCGCAATCTCGTTGGCTCGCCACGCAACCGCGCCGCTGAAAGCACGCGCATGGGCACAGTGCTGCCGGAAGGCTCGAACTTCAACTTTGCCGCGCCGCTTGTCAGCCTCGGCGGGCGCGGTATCGGCGCGAATTTGACACTCTATTACAACAGCCGCCTGTGGTCGCGGCGCAACAACAACGTAGCTTATAACGCCATCGTAGGCTGGCCCGCGCCAGGCTTCTCGCTCGGCTTTGGACGCATCGTCACTTATGATATATCAGCGGGTGGCAATCCTACCTGCAAGTACATGCTGATTGACCCGGATGGCACGCGCCATTATCTCGGCGGCGGCGCGTGGGCAGGCAGCGGTTACGATCTGGGCGGGCCGTTTGAAACCAATGACGGCAGCCATATCACCTACACCGGCAATGGCAGCCACGGAGGCTATCTCTACTACCCGGACGGCACGAGTGTTTACTTCTCGATGGTCAACAATCGCCTGCTGCCGACGACCATCAGCGACCGCAACGGCAACTATGTGCAGGTTGCCTACAAGCCCGATTGCGTCCAGGGAAATGGGGGAATGTACTGTGAAGTGTTTGCGCCGATGGCGATTGATTACCTCATTGACACCCTGGGGCGGATGATTCAATTCAATTATGATACCAACTATCGCCTGACCTCGATCATCGTGCCAGGCTATGGCGGCACGGGGCAGAATCCAGTGACGCAGACCATCGTGCAGTTCGATTATCAAATGGTAACGACCAACGGCACGTTCAGCGGCTTGACGGTTGAGCGCGGCACGGGCGGCAGCATCACAACGCTCAAACATATCACCTTTCCAGCGACCGGCACCGGCTACATGCCGAGCTACTCGATTTACGGCGTCGTCACGAGTATGTCAGGGCGGCGGCAGATGACCGTCGGCTCGCCAGACGGCGTGGAGAGCAACAATGTGTCGTTCACCTATCCGACCGCGGGGCCGATTACTGACGCGCCGGCCTTCACGCAACGTACCGAGAGCGCGGTGAATGCGCCAACGGCGACCTACGCCTATTCGAGCAGCACCAACGGCAGCGCACAGGAGAAGACCTTCACGATCACGCGGCCCGACTACTCGACGCACAATCTGATACGCTCAACCAACCCGTCGGCGATAGCCAATGGCTTGCTGGTGCGGAGCGAAGTCAAGAACAGCAGCGGCACGCTGATGGCGAAAAGCGAACTGGCATACGTCAACGATGGCGGCGGCGAGCCGCAGGTGCAGGCGGTGACGAGCTATGACGACGCGGGCACGCCGACAAAGGTGGATTATGATTATGACAGCTATGGCAACGTCACGAACAGGCGCGAGTATGGCTATCAGGCGGGCGGCCAGTGGCAGGTGCGGCGACGCACGCGTGCAGTCTACAAGACCGACACCAGCTATGTGAACGCCTACCTGCGCAATCTGATCATTGAGGCGGACGTCTATGACGCGCAACTGAATTCCAACGACGCCGACGATGTGCTGATGGCAAAGACGATCTATGCTTATGACGACTACAATGCGATGGGCGGCATGGAAGAATACCGAGACGCCCAAGGCCAACTGCCTGAGAATCCGCCCGGCCATTTGTCCTGGTATTATGCCAGTTACACATTGCGCGGCAACGTCACTGGCACGACGTAGTGGTATGACCTGGCGAACAATTTCTCTTACACACGGCTGCGCAAGATAGATGCCTTTGGCAACACGGTCAAAGAGCAATTAGCCTGCTGCAACGAGCAGACGCAGATAGCCTCACAGACCACGTTCTGGGCCATGACGGAACAGGTGACGAAAGGCAATGCCGGTGGGCCACAACTGACCGAGCAGATGCATTACGATTTCAACACCGGGCTGTCGGATTGGCAGAAGGATGCCAACAATCGACAGACGCAGTATGCCTATGACGCGGCCTTTCGTGCCACGCAAGCGACTGCGCCGAGCGGGGCGGTCGCTTCGACCAGTTACAACGACGGGTCGCTGACGGTCGCACATACCATCAGCTATGATGACCAGGGGACGCCGAGGGCCATCACGACGACGACCGAATACGACGGCTGGGGCCAAGTCATTAAGCAGACAAATGAATTTGGCGGGCAGGTCAACACAACTTATGATACGATGGGGCGGGTAGCGGGCGTGAGCAATCCGTTCATTGCTGGCGGCACGCCGTCATACTGGACAAATTACAGCTATGATGCGCTCGGACGACAAACTACTGTGACTTTGCCGGATAGTCAAATTGTGCAGACCAGCTCCAGTGGCAACAGCGTGACCATAACTGATCAAGTAAATCGAAAGATGCAACGGCTGACAGATGGCTTGGGTCACATGGTAACGATCAACGAACAAAACTCGTCTGGCGTACTCTCTCAGGCGACGAATTATACTTACGACGTGCTGGGCAATCTGACCGAGGTCAATCAAGGCGGACAGATTCCAAGAACAAGTACGATGCCTTATCGAGACTCACTGGTGAGAAGATTCCAGAGCAAGGCGATCCGAGCCAGTCGAATCAATGGACGACGACCTACACCTATACGGCTGCCAATGCGGTGGCGACGCGCACGGACATCCGTGGCGTGGTGACGACCTATACGCATGACACGCTTAATCGCCTGACGCAGGTGAGTTACAACACAGTGAGTGGAGTGACCACCGCGCCGACCGTGACTTACATCTATGACCAAGATTCCGGCACCGGCTACAGCACGACGGCGATGGGGGAACTGTTGCGGGTCAACGTCGGCAGTGATTATCAGGAGCGTTACACTTTTGATAGCAGCTTCCGAATCGCCAGTAGCGTGCAGACGATTGGCACGCGCAACTACACGACCAGCTACAACAGCTACAACGAGGCCAATCAGTTGACGCAGATGACCTATCCGTCAGGCCAACTGCTCTATATTGGGCACGACAGCACGGGCATCGTGAGTAGTCTGGCCAATTATCCGAGCGGCAGCGCCGGCACGGATTATGTGAGCGGTCATAGTCATAACATCGCCGGGCAAGTGTCCAGTAACACGTATGGCAACGGCGTGACCGAGCAGTTCGGCTACGACGCGGCGCGCATGCAGATGACCTCACAGAAGGCGGGCACCACGTCGCCGTACACCAATCGCATGGACTTAACCTATAGCTACAACGCGCAAGCCGGCCAGATGGGAGTAAACACGACAGCCGGCAATGCGGGGCAATTGACCGGCGTATTGGGAACGATCAACGGCACGACGGAATCGGCGACCTACTATTACGACAATCTAGCGAGGCTTAAAATATCCTTACAGACCTCGAATGGGCAGAGCGCCGACCGGGCATACAGCTATGACCGTTGGGGCAACCGTACGGCAGCTTACGACGACGCCAAAGGCTTCCACCAGATTCAAAGCCTCGTCTTGCAGCAGAGCGGTGGGATGACGACCAATCGCCTCCAGAGCGT
This sequence comes from Blastocatellia bacterium, assembly GCA_039648975.1. Classification (GTDB taxonomy): domain Bacteria; phylum Acidobacteriota; class Blastocatellia; order UBA7656; family UBA7656; genus DATENM01. The sequence goes on along the minus strand of JBBWZK010000069.1, from coordinate 50,752 downwards.
CAACGGCGTGAATTACACCTATGATGTGGCGGGCAATGTGACCAACGACGGAGTGCATAGCTACACCTATGACAGTGAGAACCGTGTGGTGGCCGTCGACTCAGGCACGACGGCGAACTATGCCTATAACCATCAGAACCAGCGGTACAAAACCACGGCGGGCAGCAGCCTCACGCATTACATTTGGCAAGCGGGGAAGGTACTGGCTGAGCACAATGGCGGCACGGGAACAATGCTGGTGAATTACCTCTACGCCGGCAGCCGGCCCATCGCCAAGATCGCCAGCGGCACGACGAATTACTTGTTGAGCGACCGGCTGAGCGTGCGCTTGACGTTGAATACCAGCGGTGCGGCGGTGGTCGGACGGCAGGCACATTTACCGTATGGTGAGGACTTTGCGGAGAGTGGCACGCAACAGAAGCAGCATTTCACCAGCTATGAGCGCGACAGTCAGAGCGGTACTGACTATGCGGGGAATCGCAATTATGCCGCCGCTGTAGGTCGCTTCCAGTCAGCGGACCCATTCGAGCCAAGCGCGGACGCGTCGGTGCCGCAGAGTTGGAATCGGTATACGTATGTGATGGGGTCGCCAGTAGATTTCGTTGACCCGTCGGGGTTGAATGTCGAAGAACCAACGCTACCAGAGCCTTGTCACTATGAGCCTGATCCGCCGCCGCCAAAAAGATGCCATGTGACGTTGGGAGCTCGTGGCCTCCACTTGAACGGCGATTATCACATAGGGGGGCACTTTGCTTCTGCTACTACGATAGGTCCGGTGGAAAATCCTGTCGAAGATGGCTTCTGGGGATATGTTGATGAACTCCGCGTTCAGTTGCCGAAAGATGATAAAGACCCGGCCCATTGGGTGGCATCAAGAATTGTACTGAGAATGGGTAATGTAACTATTCTCTATAATGGGAATCCATATGATGTTAGTAAAAATTTAGGACCTGAACCGGATGGTCCCGGCGAAAGCAATGAAGATTGGACGAAACGCGGCTGGCTTTTCGTTGTTGACACTCCTGATATTCGAAAGATAGCCAGCGATCCTAAAGGTAATGGTCAAAAAGTCGTCAGCGGGCATATTAATTGGACCTTCACCTTCAACGTGAAAAACACGCAAGACCCAAGGCGGAGTTGCGCAGCAATCTTGTTTTTGACGCTGACCATTACGGACGGCAATCCAGCTTGGAGCGCCCGTATAAAAAGCATTTAATAACAGCCCTCGCAGTATTGATGGTGTCGGTGCAGCTTACGTCACATAGTACGGAGGTGAATAAATGCGCTTGAAGAGATTTTTGGCGATCAGCGGGATACTCACTCTAGCTTTCGGCTCGGGGGGGCGATTAACCAGCTACCCCCAACAGAGAGTATCACAAGATCGTGAGGTTGCCGGCGCAATCGATGACTTATGGTCAGCAAATGACGAAGAAAGACAAGCGGCAAAAGAGAAACTCATTCAACTAGGACAAGCCTCTGTGCAACCTCTCATAGATCTTCTTCAAGATATTATCACAAATCCCACAGCAAGGTATTTACGTGGCAAAGAAATGGAGGCATCTGAGCTTGACGAACGTTTACGCTCGCTTCCAAAAGAGAGTCGAAGAGAAGCGGTAAGGCTTGTAAATCAATTAGGAGAATTAGTAGTGAATTGGAGGTTAAAATCAGATATATGTGAATTGCTCGGACGCTTGCGCGCTGAGGCAGCGATCCCTGTTCTTATGAAGATGATGGAAACGGAAGATAGCATAGGTTCGGAAGAGAGAATGAACCCGGCAATGAAAGCTTTAGTAAGGATAGGCCCTGTGATATTTCCAAGAATCATTGAAGCAATTGAGACGGCAGAATCAAGAGCCGCTGCTACCAAATTTGGTTTTGATCATACCCCTTCGGAATTTTTCATCAGGGCAGAAACGGTCAAAATCCAGGCAAGGGCCGCTATGATTTTGGGAGCTATGGGCGACACTCGCGCCCTGCCAATTCTGGAAGAATTACTAAACAAAAATAGGGATGAGGAACTCCTTCGTTATGTTAAAGAAGCCATAAGGCAGATTTGGAAGTCCAACTGAGCGGATTTGAATTAACAACGACGTTTCTCTTTGCGGCTAGATGTGGATTATTCATTCGGATAAGCCGCTTTATGTAAACTATACCGACTTATAGAGTTTATCCTTTCTTCGCTGACAAGCCTGGTTGTACGACATACTTTTTCAATAAGGGAATCCTCTGGTCGTTTTTGAACAGGGCTAGAAACGCTTATTATATTGATTTCGAGAAAGACGAACATAACAAAGCCATCGCTAATAACCATGTATTCTTCGAGGTTGATTTGTACAGTCATTCTGCGGACGCCAACATCTTCAACAGGCTTAGCTATGTTTGGGCGGGAAGCTGGATTCAGGAAAATACAATCGCTGTGGGTAGAAGATTCTATTCGGAAGGAATATTTGGTCAGTACCATCGTAATAGAATCATTACCCATGAGGTTTTGCATCTCTTCTATGGTACGGGCAACCATGGGGCAATTGCGAAAGCTTTGTTTGGGTATGACGGCCCCGAATTCTCAGCTTCAGATGCCATCGATGATTTTTTGGATCACGGCTGCCCGCGAAATAAGAAAAAGTGAATCCGATTCGGTAGGTGTGCGGAAGCAGCAAGATGAAATTTGCCTGGTTGATCCGGCAATGGGTCAGTTCCATCACAGCGTGTGCGTGCGATGTTCAACCAGGAAGTGTTCCGCTACTCTGTTATAGAATTCAGCGCAAGGCCAAGGATGGATGGACAATGGTGATCGTGGCATACGGTTCTGAATAGCCTTGAAATGAAAGGAGCGCCTCCCATGAAAAAAAACGTGCTTCGCGCTGCTGTCCTGTTTTTCATGCTTATGTTGCTGCTTGCAACGGATCTTGCGGCATACCCAGAGCCCGTTGGTGTTCAAGACAGCAACTCTTCACTTCAGGACACACTGAATTGGATTAAAGATCAACTTGACCGTGATGCCATTATCACCCATAAACGCAATGATGCTCAAATCATCTACACCTCGAAAATCGCAGTTGTTGATGGCTGTCGGATGGAGATACAAAATGACTTCCAAAAGCGTTCCTTTCCGGATAGGAAGCCCCAGAGCGGTACTGAAAAATTAGGTTTTCAGCTAAGAGATTTAGACCCTGTCAGCATAAAAATCAGCAAACTTTCTCCAGGTATGACAGGCTTCACAATAGACATTTTTACTGTGGATAAGAAAAATGCAGTAACGGCGGACTTGGTAAAGCTTAACGGTGAGCCGGAAATTTATGCCCTTGACCAGGTGACCATTGTTCTTAACAGCAGAAGTAAAAAGATCGCTGAAAGAGTCGGCCAAGCATTTGCACAGGCCATTCGACTCTGCAAGCAGTAAGAGCCGTTTGGGCCTATGACTCGGAGAACCGGCTGGTGAGCGTGGATGGTGGAGCGACGGCGAGCTACAGCTATGACCATCAGAACCGGCGGTACAAAACGACCGTCGGCAGCACGGTGACGCATTACCTCTGGAAAGGCGGACAGGGATTAGCTGAACATAACGGCAGCACGGGCGCAGTGTTGGTGAATTATGTCTACGCCGGCAACTGGAAGATTGCCAGGATCGTTGGCGGCACGACGACTTACCTGCTGAACGACCAGCTGAGTGTGCGGTTGACCTTGAACACAAGCGGCACAGCGGTTGGCCAGCAGGCGCACCTGCCATTTGGCGAAGACTTCGCTGAGAGCGGCACGCAGCAGAAGCAGCACTTCACCAGCTATGAGCGCGACAGCCAGAGCGGCACTGACTATGCGGCGAACCGGAATTATTCATCTGGTACGGGACGCTTCCAATCCGCCGATCCGTTTAAGGCGAGCGCCGGAGCGGAGTCGCCGCAGAGTTGGAATCGCTATGCCTATGTGCTGAATGCGCCGCTGGATTTCATCGACCCGGCGGGGCTAAACCGAGAAGAAGGCCCGTTGCCTGATCCTTGCCATGGGAATGACGCTCCGCCGGTTGAGCCGCTTTATGTAAACTATACCGACTTGTCTTGGAGGGTGAACGCTTTCTTTGCTGAAAAGCCGAATTGCATAGTATGCGTTCGTCTTGAACCTGGCTGGCCGCAATTAGCCTCTCGCAACCCGTTTTATCCTTGTCTTAAACCCTACAGCTTTACCTCCAAAATTGAATGGAAGCCGCGCCAGTCGTTAAAACAGGGGCGCAACCACAGCGGCCTGCCTAAAACTTCAGCACCACGCGGCCCGCGATTTTGCCGCCGCGCATCGCATCAAGAATGTCGTTGATCGCTTCAAGCGGCGCGGTGTCGATCAAACAACGCACCTTGCCTTCTGCCGCCAACTGCAAGACGGCGCGCAGGTCTTCGCGCGTGCCGGTCGCCGCCGAGGTGATGGTCATCTCGCGCATCATGATGGCCGGGAAGCTCAACGGCTCGGCAGGCATGCCGACGACGACCAGCCTGCCGCCCGGTCGCACGGCATAAAATGCCGCGTCATAGGCTGCCTTCGCGCCCGATGTCACCACCGCCGCATGCGCGCCGCCGAGTTTGCGCAGAGCTTTCACAGCATCTTCCGCCGCCGCGTTGATAGTCATCTCGGCGCCGAATGATCGAGCAATCTCCAGCTTGTCTTCAGCGATGTCAACGGCGATCACTTGCGCGCCGAAGTGTCTGGCGATCTGCACCGCGAGGTGGCCGAGCCCGCCGATGCCGAAGACCGCCAGCCGCTGACCCTGAGAGAGATTGGCGCGCGTGACGGCGCGATAGACCGTCACGCCTGCACAGAAGAGCGGCGCGGCCTCCTCGGAAGTGAGCCGGTCGGGAACGCGCAGGGCGTGCGAGGCTTTCGCACGGATGAATTCGGCAAAGCCGCCATCGACCATCGCGCCGGTGATGATCTGCTTGCGGCAGAGATTCTCTTGGCCTTCGCGGCACAGATCACATTCGCCGCAAGTCCAGTAGACCCACGCGACGCCGACGCGGTCGCCTATGTCGAGCGTCGTCACCGCCGCGCCTCTGGCCACCACGCGCCCGGCGACTTCGTGGCCCGGTATGAGCGGCTTCTTGATGATTCGCAATAGCTGTTGCCAGTCGCCTTCGGCGAGATGCAGATCGGAATGGCAGACGCCGCAGGCTTCGACTTTGATGAGCACTTCATCGGCCTCAAGCATCGGCGTGTCGACGGTTTCGATGGCCAGCGGTTGTTTGTATTCGTGCAGGACGGCAGCTTTCATCATGGTCTTCAGATTAATAACTGAGGTGACAAGTGACAAGTGACAAGAAAGGAGTGGCGGGCGAAAGAAAGGCGCGCTGAATGCCGCGCGCTCCCTGGATCACGCGTCTCATTCATCGTTATAAATTCACCATGTCTTGTCACTTGTCACTCTTGACAGCGCGTTTCGATGCAATGCGCCGCTCGTGTAGAATAAACATGTATGCTCACACTTGGCATTGAAAGCTCGTGCGACGAAACTGCCGCCGCCGTCATCGAAGACGGGCGCAAGGTTTTATCGAATGTCATCGCTTCGCAAATTAAAACGCACGCGCCGTTCGGCGGCGTCGTGCCGGAACTGGCTTCGCGCGAACACCTCAATCACATCGCGCCGGTCGTCAATCAAGCCCTGGCGGATGCCGGCGTGACCTTACAGGAGATTGACGGCATCGCCGTGACCCAGGGGCCGGGACTGATCGGCTCGTTGCTGGTCGGCATCAGCTACGCGAAGTCGCTGGCTTTCGTCGCGCGCAAGCCGATTGTCGGCGTCAATCACATCGAAGGTCACATCTATTCAGTGGTCTTCGAGCATCCGCCGGTCCAATACCCTGCGCTGGCGCTGGTGGTGTCGGGCGGGCACACGACGCTCTTCCTGATTCCCGAAGCAGGACAGTACGCCATCATCGGGCGGACGCGCGATGATGCGGCAGGCGAAGCTTACGACAAAGTGGCGAAGCTGCTGGGGCTCGGCTATCCCGGCGGGCCGGTGATTGACCGGCTGGCTACGCAAGGCGATGCGCGGGCGGCTGATCTAGTCTTCACGATTCCGCGCATGGATTCGCCGAATCTCGATTTCAGCTTCAGCGGCCTGAAGACCGCCGTGCTGCGTTATGTGCGCGAGCATCGCATCGAGCCTTTGCAAGCGGGCGAAATGCCGACTGAAACGATCATCAATCTGGTGACCAGCTTTCAGGATAAAGTGATTCGTTCGCTGCTCGCTCGCGTCCGTGCGGCGGTGCGCCGTCATCATCCGCGCACGATCATTCTGGCCGGCGGCGTCGCCTGCAACAGCGCCCTGCGCCGGAGTCTCAAGGCCGAAGACTTCAACGCGCCAGTCTATTATCCGAGCCCGATTCTGACGACCGACAATGCGGCGATGATCGCGGCGGCAGGTTATCCGAAGCTCTTGCGCGGCGATGATCATGGACTTGCATTCACGGCTTCAACATCGATCAGGCTCGATAACCTCAAGCTGGAAGGCTACGAGGTGCCCGCGAAAGCGCGCTATCGTCTATAAATTGAATTACACGAATGAGGACAGCGGATTGGCCACAGAGACACAGAGAAAGATGAAGAAAGATTTTTGGAAAGCAGGTTTTTCCAAGGTATTCTCTGTGTCTGCGGCGCCTCTGTGGCCATTTTCTTCTGATATTGAATGAGCGAACTCGACGAACAATTCATGAAGCGCGCGCTTGAACTGGCGCGGCGCGGCACAGGGCTGGTCAGCCCGAACCCTGCGGTCGGCGCGGTCGTCGTGCGCGATGGGCGCGTCGTCGGCGAAGGCTTCTTTCTTTACGAACATCTCAAGCACGCCGAAGTTTACGCGCTCGAACAGGCGGGCGAACAGGCGCGCGGCGCGACGCTTTATTGCAGCCTGGAGCCGTGTTGTTTTCAAGGCCGTACGCCGCCTTGCACGGATGCCGTCATCGAAGCGGGCATCGCGCGCGCAGTGATTGCGGTCGCCGATCCACATTCGCGGGTTCGCGGGCGCGGCCTCGAACAATTGCGCGACGCCGGCATTGTCGTCGAGGTCGGATTGTTGGAAGCAGAATCGCAGCGCATCAACGAAGCCTTCTTCAAGTTCGCACAAACCGGTTTGCCTTTCATCCATGCGGTGCGGGTTGAGGCCATCGAGCAAACCGTGCGCGCCTGGATACCCTCAACCAAATTTCTCGAAACCGCAACGGAGTACGATGCGATTCTGCTCGAATCATTGAGCGCGGCAACGTTGAATATCCTGCAATCAAGTTTTGCAAGACATCGGCACCGTCCGCTGATCATCGCCGGCGCGCGCGCGGTCTTGCAGCGAGCCGGCGCACGGTTGCCGACGATGAATGATCGCGAGAAAGCCTCGACCATTGAACTGGCCAGAATCGCGCCTGCCAGCGAAAGCTTGGCAGATCAGCAAATCCTTGCGGCAAGACTGCTCGCCCCGCTTGCCGAGTTGCGCGCCGTAAGCGTGCTGGTATTGGCTGCATCAACGAAAGCCTCGCCGCTCGTTCATGCGGCTGACAAAGTGACCTGCATCGTCGACGCCGCAGGCTCGGCAGATCAGCAGCAAGCTATTGCCCGTGAGATGCAAGCGGTGGTCATCACCGAATCACCAGGCTTCAAAGAGTTCACCGGCTATCCGCGATACCGCGACGAAAAGTAAGCTTGATTACCGCAAAGAAAAGTCTCGGACAGAACTTTCTCGCCGACCGCCAGATCGCGCGCCGCATTGTCGATAGCGTCCGGCCTCAGCCGGGTGATCTGATTATCGAGATCGGCCCAGGCACCGGCGCGCTCACAGGCTTGCTGTTGGAGGCCAGCCCTTACCTGCTCGCCATTGAGATTGATCAACGCTTAATCGAAGAGTTGCGGCGCAGCTTTGCCGCTGACCGTGTTGCCATCATCGAAGCTGATGCAATGGGCGTCGACTGGAACGCGTTGCTCGATTCGGCAAGCGAAGGATGGCGCACCGCGACGCACACGGATGGCCGACCGCGCATACGTGTGGTTGCGAACCTGCCTTATTACATTTCGACGCCGATCATTGAGCGGCTGATGCGCCTCGGCGACCGGCTATTCGACATGACCTTGATGCTGCAAAGCGAAGTCGTCGAGCGCATCGCGAGTCCGCCCGGCAGCCGCGACTACGGCTATCTTTCGGTGCTCGTGCAGTATCATTGTCGGGCCGCGAAGCTATTCGACGTGCCGGCGAGCGCGTTCCGCCCGCGTCCGAAAGTGCAATCGGCTATTCTGCGGCTGACCGTGCGCGAGCAGCCTGCGGTTGATGTCACAGACGAAGCGCGGTTCTTCGCGCTGGTGCGCGCTGCCTTCGCGCAACGGCGCAAGACGATAGCCAACAACTTGAAAGCCGCACGCTCTGCGCTCGGCATCACGAATGAGATTGCTGTGGTGCTTGAACGGGCGGGCATTAATCCGCAGCGCCGCGCGGAGACCTTATCGCTCGATGAATTCGCCGCGCTCGATCAGGCTTTACACAAAGAAGGTGGAAAAACGACAGGAGGGACAAGCCTGTAAGCCTGCCCCTCCTGTGAGTAAAGTTATGCGGTAGTGGATCAGAGGTTAATTTGCATTCTATTGCTTGGGCGGTGTCGTCTTATCGCCCAAATGTCCAGTGTTGGGTAGCGATTGGATGTCGTCATTCAAGTTGTCAGGCAGGTCTCTGAACTCTACCTTAACTGCTTCAATCATATATTCACTGCCATCAAGCTCATGCGAAAGGATTCGCAGCGGGTTTCTACCTGTTAAGGGAGAATAACTATCTTCAACCCAGAAATTCTGATTGTCTTCACTGACCCACCTCAGGACATAGACTTCCAATCCGGCAACCTTATCCATGCGAACAAATTCCGGGTGATTCCTCAGAAAACTATGTGAGTGAAATTTCTTATCGAGCATCTCAGGAACGGAGGAGTCCCATGACTTCTCAGTAGAAGCGGAGCCTAATGATTTGCGCTCCGTTGCGCCAGAGGGTTTGACAAAAACACCTTCAGCCGTTCCGGCAAGAACCGTTGACGAGGTTCCCGAAGCGCCTGCGGCATCATATGCAAAAGCAGCGATGGCATCAGAGCCGTGCGCGACGACTTTCCATTCGCCGTTTGCCTTGACATACCTCGTGCGCCAACTGGTGATAGTTCGCTTGCCATCAGGAGTTGCATGGGCTTGGTAATAAACCGCCACGAAAGGGCGGGATGGCTCAACGTCACTCTTGCTTTTTTCCCATGCCAGCGAGAATGACAATATGCCGATTCCAAAAACCATCAGACACAAAGCGCGAAATCCTTTTTTCATGGCGTTCTCCTTTCAGATGCCGGAGACATATTTACAGGGAACAATAATCCAAAACCAACGATGGTTGCTAAGTTATCATAATTATAAAAGTGGATCAACGCCTTTTTAATTGATCATACACTCGATTGCTATAAAGATGCGCTTACCGCAGCCGAGCGCCGGCTGGCAGTCGGGCGCGGAAAGTTTAGCCCTCGACGAACTTGCCGCCTTTCTCATGCCTTGTTTGAATTCCTGAGGTAGAATGAATCTGCTGCCAGGTAAAAGAGAAATTTTAAGCATAGATTGCTTCGTTAATAAAAGGCGGCTGATCCCGACTCGACAAGCTGAATAGCTTCCCCACCTAAGTCAATCTGAAAGCCAGGCGAACTGCGGCGCGATTGCGTCTGTCAGCGCGGGCAACGACTAAATCCGTATCAAACAGGCTTGCGGCCTGATCAACGCAGGGGGAGTGGCCATGCTATTCAAGACCTTGAGCGCCGCCGTGTATGGCATTGATGCCTACGTGATGGACGTTGAAGTTGACCTGACGCCGAAGGCGGGCGACAGCCTCGCGCCGTCGTTCACTATGGTCGGACTGCCGGACGCCGCCGTGCGCGAGAGCCGCGAACGCATTCGCGCCGCCATCAATAACTGCGGCTTCTTCTTCCCGATTCATCGCGTCACGGTCAACCTCGCGCCCGCCGATGTGAAGAAAGAAGGCTCAAGCTTCGACCTGCCGATTGCCGTCGGCATTCTCGGCGCGAACGGCGACCTCAAATGCGAAGAGTTGACCGACACGGTGATCGTCGGCGAGTTATCGCTCGACGGTCGCGTGCGCCCCGTCAAGGGCGCGCTATCCATCGCGGTAGCAGCGCGGGCTAATGGCGCAAAGCGTTTGCTGCTGCCCGAAGAGAACGCCGAGGAAGCGGCGGTCGTCACGGGCGTCAACGTTTATCCGGTCGCTTCGCTCAAGGCGGTAGTCGAGTTGATCAATAGCCCGACGCCGCCCGCGCCGCTTGAGATCGAAGCCGAAACCTTGCTGGCGCACCTCGATGATTACCCGGAAGACTTCCGCGAAGTGCGCGGCCAGGCGCATGCGAAGCGGGCAATCGAAGTGGCTACGGCGGGGGCGCATAACATTTTGCTATTCGGGACGGAACACCGTCGTTTTAAGGCTGTACCCCAAGGGTTGACCGGCTGGAAAATAGCGTTGTGCCAACTGATGTGAAGCGAGGTGGAAGTTTGGTAGCGCATAGCCCGATTAAAATAAGGTTTAGCGGGTAAAGACTTCAAGGTGAATTAACTACCTGATTGGGATTTGGAGGCAATAGGTTTTCGGCGTCGCGGTTCAGGTGTTGGAGGAACCTTGATTGTTACTTCTTCCAACACCTTATGAATCAGTTTGCGATATTCTATCTTTGCTTCTAGTTCACCCATATTCCCTGACTTGCGTGCTTCCCTAATTACCTCAAATGCCTTTTCAATTTCCGGGCTGAACTCTCGTCTCCGAAAGTAAGAGCGTATGTTAAAAACGAACATTCCGAAAATCACATAGTAGATTGCATAAACCTTAGTAAGGTCTATAAAGCTAATTTTTCCCAAAGCAGGAGCAAACATTAGTGAAAGTCCATACAGCATAAATCCGAAGAGGACTCCTAGTGCAGTTCCTTTTGGGTTCTGTACGAACAAAATATCAGTTGCCCGTTTAAGAAAGGCTGTCACCGAATCAGCATCAGCGTTTTTCATCTGTCATTGTCCAGTGATGGAACTAATACTCGATGCCCCGTCCCCCCTCTCTCTGGTTCAGGGAAAAGCTCATTAAGGCCATCCCCATCGGAGAAGTCTGATTTATCAGAATGTTTGAGAATTAGGTCAATTATCTCGCGTGCTTCGTGTTCGGTCGTGCCAAAGTATCCATATTTCAATCGATACTTCAATAAGTATTGGTTAAGAAAGAGTGCTAATAGGAAAGCTGCTAGTAAAGACAGAGTTCCTATGCTTATAGCCTGACCTGCAAAATAAATCGAAACTAGATAAATAAGGAAACCTATTAAAAGTGATATATATATAGTAAAAAAGCTCTTTTGTTTATCATCTACTAATAAGCCGACAACTGTAGCCCTTAATCCCACCTCTTTTTTTTCTGTCTGACTTTCCGTTTTTGGATTTAATTTCAGTAATCGTGGCGTATATAAGGCCATTAGAGCAAGAATTATGAACCCGATAGAACTCAATACCGCTATCAATTTCCAATTGTATTGCTTTTGAAATTCAACATCTTTATACATGACAAATAGAGCGAACACTAATCCGAATAGCGCCACTATAATTGATATAGTCACGTTGATAGTGGATTTCCTAGTAAAGTCTTCCTGTTTTTTAGCTCGTTTTTTGTAATTCTCGTAACGATTCGGTGGTTGTTTATCTGGTGCACTCATATATATCCGCCTAGTGTAAATTTATCAACTCATTTTGCTAAGGAAATCCAATTGATGCGCACGTTATATTATTTAATGAGAGAAATGTCAATTACCTTTTAGGGAAATGAAAGAATGGAGGGCGTCCTTGTGTTTCATCGCAATGAATTTGTAGGATAGAATCTCCTTTTTTCGGGCGATTTCTTGCATTCCGTCCATCAAATCTATTGCGATGAAACACTAGAATACACCGGAGAAGGACATATACAACGCTTAAAATGGGCACCGGGCGGGCTTAAACGGCCTGCCTTTTTTTTGCTCATGCCTGCATTTTGTTATTGACAAACAAAGCAAATCGGGACTTCAAAATCGGGAGTTTAGAGGGGCTAGTTTTATCCCCAAATCAATGAAAAAAGGAGACGAATTTTGATGAACGAAAGAACCGAGAACACAGAAACGACCAACGTGATTTATCTGCCTACGGCGACCGGCGCTCGTCATGCGGGCGGCTCGGCACGGCGCAAAGCAGCTAAGGAATCCGTAACCGAGGATGACTTTACGGCTGCGGCTATTGCAGTGAGCGACTATGTGAAAACGCACGCACGGGCTATCTGGCTTCTGGCGTCGGAGCGTGTATCCAACTACAGCCACGACAGGGACAGGCGGGAGGCGCACGACGGCATCGTGGTAGTCGACATGGACATGAAACTGGCGGGCCTTGAGGAGTACAAGCGGCGCTGGTTTCTTTCCCGCGAGGGGTACGCCTTGCACGAGGAGCGCCTCCAGTTTGGCTGGAACTCGCACTCTAAGGACGACGGGTTTTACCGCCTGCACGGGCACAGAATCCAGCCGGGCGGCGAGTGGGCAAACTTGGGCAGGGACAGACTGCCTTATGAGAACTTAGGCGGCGTAGACATCGTGTGCCTCCGTACCTTGCAGGACGGCGTGCGTTACGTTTGGTACGTGGACGCCTTGTATCGGAAGACGAAGTGGGGGCCGGGCGGCAGCCTCAAACGGGTATGGAGTGGTGCTAGACCATGCGGCACGCTGTAGAGCGCAGGCGGGGTAGGCTTTCGGGCTTGCCCCTTTTTTTTAGGCGTCTAATGGCCTACCCAATATAGGGATTGGCAACTACTAAAAGGGAGTGACCGCATCGAGGTCGTAGTTTTCCTCAACTGCGTCGATTCTAAAATCTCTATCCTCAAGATTGGCGGGAGCGAAACTATCCCAAACAACGCCGGGATGTGGACAGTGAGGATAGTAGGGTTTCCGATACTTCCCAACAGCAATACTGATTACTTCACGCGCACCTGCGTTGTATAAAAAGTTCCTTGCCGCTTCAAAGCTATAAGCCTCAGTAGTGAAATCGTCAAAGACTAATATAGTCCTGTCTTCTATGAATCTGCGAAGTGCAGGAGAGAGGTTGATTGTCTTTAGTTGATTAGCAAAATCGACCGTTTCGCCGCGCCATCGTGCATATGCACTTTTTATAGAAGGAGTATGCCGATTAATTAAAGAAGGTTGATAATTGTCATGAAACAATCGTGATACCACCTGTGCGAAAGTACTTAAGACTCTGCCCTGACTGCCATCATGCCCCGGATAAATACACCAAATGGTTGGCCCTCCCTGACTTCCATGTAAATGTAAGCCCTCAAGATACACGCTTGAGAACAGATGGAAGGATAAATAGGCAGGTAGGGAATAGGTCTTTATAGGTGGGCCAAGTATATTCCTTTTTAGGAGGTCTCTGATGCCAGTTGAAATTGCGGTGTCCGGGTCTAGGAGTGCTCGTACAGCGACAGTTCGAGTAAGGTGGTCGACACTGTTTATCCGGTAAAACCATAGCTTGTCTTTTAAGAAAAAAGTCTTCACGATATGAGCAAATCGCGCAGGCGTCTTAATTGCAAGCCCGTATGAATACGTTGGATTTGACCAAGCCGCTAGAAAGAAGGCTACCTTACTATTAACAGCCTCTCTCATATCATTGACGGAATCTCCCAAATATAGGAGTTCATTTCTTTCGATTCTAAGGTTTGCTAGAACCGCATCAACAAACGCACCCGTTCCCTTACGTTGGCCAACTCTGCGCCTCGTGAGGTACTCGTTCGGAGTTATTCCTAGCCCATTAAAATCCACTGGTGGCGCAGGCAATCTGTTGGACGCAACATAGACGGCTACGCCATTCTGTTGAAGACTCGAAATCATCTGTGGAACACCGGCCACGATATTGTCCGTGGTATCGATGAGCGTTCCATCAAGGTCGAGTATAACAGCCTTAATTGGCATCTTTCTTACTTCCTTTACGGCGTTGGTCTATTTCATCAATGAGGTACTGATAGTCTGCGTCATTCGCGCCATAGTATTCAATAATCCTATCGAGTTCTTTCAGAATCATGCGGAACCGCGACGGCTTGGCAGGGGCATGTAGATTATTGCCCAAAGAAAGATGCTCGTGCATAAATTTAGTCAGAGCTTCCTTTGTATCAAGAGCATCGAGGTCAAACACGGGCGCATTATTTTTACTCAACTCTTCGAGCAATTCCTGATTCGGTGACTTAGTTGGCCGACCAATTCGGACGCCGAACAACGGCCTTTTAAGTTGTTTGGCAAAACGTACCGTATGCGCCGTACCGCTCTTTGTCTTTCCTTCCACAATCGCAACCGCTTGTGAGAGCGCAGCCTGAATGCGGTTTCTCTGAACGAATCGCTCGGCATTGTAGGAGTCTCTCGGCAGATATTCAGTCACCACAGCGCCGCCGACATCGATTATCTGTTGCCGTAAGGCAGCAGTTGACCGAGGAAATACGATGTCGATGCCGTGACCTAACACCGAGACGGTAGGAACACCGTGGTCGACGGCTGTGCGATGGCCCACCTCGTCTATGCCTTCAGCCAAACCCGACAGAATCAAGGCTCCGTTTGTGACGAGTAAAATTGAGAGCCGTTTGGCCGCTTCAATTCCGTTCTCTGTGGGCGTGCGAGTGCCAACAACCGCGACGAGATTTGTGTTGTGTAGGAGCTTTGAATCGCCCTGTACAAATATCCATGCAGGCGGATTAGGCAGGTCAAGGAGCGTGACTGGGTATTCGGGGGTGTCGCGGAAAATGACCGAAATCTTCCTTCGCTCCTTGAACATCCGAAGCCGGTCTCGCGCCAACTCGATTAGCTTCGCAGAGTCTTTGTGTATTTTGTTGACAATATTTATCGGATGTTGCGCCCGTGACTTCCGCAGCCCTTCATATAACTCTTCTGCCTGCGCGCTCCAAACCCGCGATAAATCGCCATCAAACATTTCAAAAAATGACCGAGCGGTCGCAGAACCGATACCCTGAATCTCGGTTAGGGCCAGCAAGTGAACGTCATTTTCTAATAGGACTTTTTCAGTTATTGGCTGACCAAATAAGTCCATCTGGTTATGCTGACTCACACGCTCTCCCCTCTTCCTATGACGTGCGGCCTCATTATTTTGACTGGCAGTTACTCTGTCAAGCAAGGAAGGTTTCTCCGCTTCTAACCTCTAGCCTGTCTAACTTAAAAAAAAGACACAACTATCAAAACAGTTTTTTTACAGCCATGTCGATTTCCTGTAGCGTGTCCACAATAGCCTCTCTGACCATAGCGCGGCGTCTGCCGAGCGATTTTGGAAAAGAGACTTTCTTTACGAATGCTGCCGCTTCGAGTCGCGCCCGTTTCCCTAATTCAACAATGTCATTGTGCTCTGACTTATTAGGGTTAAACGGAGGGATGGGAAGGTCTAGAACCTTCTTCTCAATATCCCTTTCGCCCATTAGTCCATGAGACTGGAAGGGTTTGATTAAATCGTTAACATACTCAGCGTTCAGAATTGCCGTTAAGTAATCTGCCTCGTCAGCGTTCGCACAAGCACACCAATACAATTTATGCTCGATAATAAAAGGAAGCACCAAGTCCTTTCGGAACACGCGAGTTGCCGAGATGTTAGTTCCTGCGGCGTTGTAAAGCACGATGTATTTTGCATTAGGTTTTTGGATGGTCAGTCCACTACCATAATCTAGCCTTTCATAGATGGTTTGCTTGTCGGCTTTATCTCCGCGCTTTGAGTTCCATATTGTCTCAGCTTGCTCCATCCAAGACGAGAATTCTCTGTATCCCTCCTCTCTTAACTGGTCGGCAGTCTTTAACTCTAATTTTCCTTTATTTTCTTCGACAGGTAGAACCACGACGGCAGGCTCTAAGAATACGAACGGTAGGACGTGCCTAGATAGAGCCGTCGAAAACAAAAAGCGTCCCTCAACGTGTCCCTTGAGATAAACATCTTTGTACGGCTCCTTTGCCTCCTTAGCTTGCTCAGGCTCGGTTTCTGCCCAGTAGAGACTATCGGCGTCCGCTTCGCCCTCAAGCCCCTCGGCCTGAACGAAGTAGACACTACGCGGGACAATGGTAGCTCCCTGATGAAAATCCTTTGAGTACAAACTGGGAGAGTTGGGCTTGGTTCTACCGGGCTTCGTGGAAAGGGCGGTGCGCTCTCCTAGATAGATAATCTTCGCTGTGGCTTTTTCACTTGTTAAATAGTTCTGCGCCTCACTCCATGCCACATCGCGGGATGGTAAGTCGCCGCTCCATTCGATTGCAGGAAGAGAATAGTTGGTGGAAGGTACGACGGGCTTATCTATCTTCTTAGCGAATAGGACGCACGTCGGAACCTTGAATATTTCATATACATCAACCATATCCCAAAGTTCATACAGTTCTATCGGCGCTTTATAGCTGCGTACTCGTAAATTCTCATGCTGGTCAGCCGACACCACGCTTCTAGGCAATACAAATGCGAGGTGAGCATCCTTCCGCCCGAATGTTGAAAGAGTGTGAGCTAAGAAGATTGTAGCAAGCTCCATTTGCGTGAATAGCTTTCGAGAATTAGGAGCTATGCCATAATCGTCAATGGCCCGCTTCTTTACCTCGGCTTGATACTCAGGGTCAGAAATGTATCTGTATGAGAGCCACGGAGGGTTGCCAACTATATAGTCGAATCTTTCTCGGAACATCGCTGGCCGGTAGCTGTTCCTCACGATGAAGGCCCAAATGGTGTCCTCTTTCTTCTTTATCAGGCTGCTCAACTCCTTTGTGAAAGACCAAAGCGCAGTAACCATCGCATCCGAGTCTTTATGCTCGATGAGTTCGGGCACGGCCTGCTTTAGATATGCCTGAAGTGATTTCTCGCTCTCCTTATTGGTCTTTGCATGGTCGAGGGCAATCTGCGCCGATGCCGCAATCGCGGGGTCAAACAATTCGGGCGTTTGGACAAGTTCTTCAGGGATGGACACCTTGCTATCTTTGCCGAAGCGTATCTCATAGCCTGGCACTTCGCCAAAACTCATTTGTGACACCTCTCTTGGTAGAAAGAGCGAATCGGCAAGGTAGACAGGGACTTGAATGGGCCGCTTCGTTGCCTTCAACAGCGAGCGCACCGCGAGCAAATAAGTAGCCTTCGCTATAGTGACGGCCAGTGGATGAATATCTATCCCCGCTACGTTTTCGAGTATTTGGCGCAGGCGTGTTGCATCTCCGCCTTCCTGATTTGCATTTAATTGATGAGCAATGACAGCGTGTAGAAAACTGCCTGAGCCGCATGTGGGGTCGAGAACGCTCACGAACCCGCTTGAAGGTAGTAGTTCATCGACAACCCTTTCGCATAACCATTCGGGCGTATAGTACTCGCCTAATTCATGACGGTCTTTCGGGTCGACTAGCTCTTGATACACGCCCCTCAGAACATCTTGATTGAGAAGCGGCAAATCATAAGTGGTCATCTGGTCGAGGATTCGCTCCCATACTTCCGAAACGATGGCTTCAGCTTTTGGCCGCCTCACCCACTGAAAGAAATCGTCCTCAACGAGATTGGCAATCTTTCGAGCTTGAAAATATTGGCCCGACAGAATCTCCTTCGCAACTTCACGAAGGCTGGTTTCGGTTCTGCCACGCGAGAGGGATGCCCATATCAGCAGTTTGGCAACGCTTGCGAGATAGGTATGCTTCAAAAACAGCTTGTGGAGTTCTTGAGTTTCAGCCTTGCCGAGTTGGCCGTATGTGACCGTCAAATACCTCTGCCATGTGTTGTACATCAACTGCGGCTCGGACTCTTTACTAACGGCTTCCCATGCTCGGCTTAATGTTTCCATCGCATCGACAAAGGCCGGACTGGTTGCCCCGAAGTCAAACTGGAATTGACTTGCGGTCGGCGCGATGCGAGAAGGCCGGAAAAGAAAACTGGTCAGCCACATATAAAAGTCATCAAGCGTTTGCTCGGTGACTTCAATAGTTCTCAGTGACTCCAATACAACGTCTTCAGGTGTGACTTTCGCCTTCGTTCCTTCCTTGAGCGATGGCCGATAAGTTTTCCACACGATACCGTCAGAAGCTACACACAGGATTTGTCTTCTCTCCTTGCTCTTTTTCCAAACGCCCGCCGTATACTCCCTCAACTGCCTTTCAGCTTCCGCCCCAGTAGCCTTCAAAGACCTTTCAAACTCCACGATTGCATTGCCGTAATAGGCATCCATCCGCCCTCGCTTCTCACCGTCCAACGTATCGATGCGAATCATCTTCTCGACCCCTGCTGCTAACTCAGTGGACGCAGAGGTGCCGGGAAACAACGTGGCAACGAGCGCGGAGAACCTGTTTGTTTTCGCGGACTCGTTCGGCAGGCTTCGAATATCCGTTAGGTACTGGCTAAGTGTGTTGCGGGTTGATTCGTCAATACGCATTGGACGCTTTAACCTCCCTTGTCCTATTCGGCTAGTTTGCTTCTTGAATGAGTGCCGTTGCGATTATGTACTTTATACTAATACTTCAAAGGAGTAAGTTTGGCAACGTCCCGACAGCTTAACGCCGACTCTGTTTTTTTGACCAAAACCCTACCCGCCTGCAAAAAAAAATTTACTGCCGAAAAGGAGTTATAGATTCCCTGTATCCCGCGCTGTTGGCGCAACTTATCCTAAGCCACACCTACTAAGTATTCCACAAGTAGTATACATAACCGCTTTATTTACTTAGTTTAACTATTGACATCAAATTGCTGTTATAGTAATCTCAACATTGTAAGGCAGTTAAACCAAACCGAAAAGGAACCGGCAGGCTTTTGAAGGGATTATCCCTTTGGAGGTGTTCGTGTGTTTGGTTTAGAGTTGCGTATCGCCCGAATCAGAGCGGGCCTGAAACTATTCGAATTGGCGACGAAGGCAGGAGTTGAAGAAACCCGCCTGAGCCGTATCGAGAACTCCCGCAGGATACCCCGTCCCGACGAAATCCAAAGATTAGAAAGCGCACTCGGCGTGAAGTTGCCGCCTGTGCAGGAGGCGAGCGATGGGTGCGCTTGAGGTTCCCCCCGAACAATCGGCGGCGTGGGCGAAGCTCTGTCGGTTAATAGCTACCCGCATTCTTGAAAACGATGGCTGTGTGCAGACAGTTACAAACGAAGAAGAGAAAGGTGACAACTATGTTGAAAGTTCGAGTCCAACAAGACGACGATGATTTCCTACTCATGCTAGATGGTGACTTTGATTACGTAGCGACGGCGGGCGCAGGCTTGACTGCGGTCGTACCGGCTGAAGCTCTGAGCGCAAACGGCGATGGCCTGTTGAGGGTGCGCGGTTACGCGGGCGATTTCTTGAATGCGTGGCTCGTTGCGATTAAGTACTCGCACCGAGCGGAGGTTGTGTGGCTGCCGATAGCAGCGGCGACGGTTTAATTATCAGCATGGGCGCGGGAGACTGCGCCCATCAAAAAAAGTGTTTCATAACTGAAACGGAAAGTCGACCACAATTATTGACATTCTATTTATTCGAGTTACTCTGGTGTCGAATGTAATTTTACTCTCAGGTTGGATTATCCCATGAGGTAGTGATAGCGACAGGCGGGCCGTTCGCGGCTGCTTGGCGCGGAGTGTGTTTTGTGGCAGGCATCGCCTGTCGGCATTGGAAGAGTGAACTTTTGCAGGTTCGGCCTGCAAGCGGTTGTGGTAATCACGCAAACGTTCTCCGCGAAAAAACGGGCGCGTAGCCGGTTTATCCGGCAAGGCTACGAGAGACAAGCCCTCTCGGTGTTAGGCAGAGTTTCAGCAGGCTCTTTGAGAAACGGTGAAATTAGATTTTTGGCTCAAGTTCGCTTGAGTGTTTTTCCTCGGCAACGGGTCGCTAGTTGATGCGGCAATGGGGTCTACGTCCGAGTCCTTAACTGATACCTGATAAGTCGTCGGTCGATTTTATCAGCTTAATAAATCTGAGCATAAGCTCGTTTCTGCTAACTAAACGATAACAGCCGTCATCAATTCACTCCACGAATAGCTTTGGAACCCTGCACATTATTTAATGTATCAGCAGGGAATGGCCCCTGTCTGTCCTTTCTAAAGAGATATGCTACCTACATTACTGAGAAGGAGAGGGACGCGAGCGGCGCGGGGAGATAAAATCGACCGCCGACCGCAGATAGGTACTAAAATCTCTGAAAATCGGCCTAATATCGACGGTGGTTCACCCACTGAACCAGAGCGGTTCACCCACTGAACCAGCGTCGGCCATATCAGCCCTGACAAACCTTTCGCTGGATTCAGGTAAGCCGCACAGGGACGCAACCAGAGAAACGCGTCACAGGGCACAACAGGCGCGGCGGCATAGGACAAGGGGGCTGGTAGAAGTCCGCTCTACTGGAGCCATTCTCTCGGAACCAGTCCGGCGTATCCCTGCTTGATGCCCTCAAGAATCCGCACTTTTAACTTAAAGAAGCCATTTTCAAGGATGAGTGCCCTCGTATTGTTTGTCACACGAAAGATTCTCCCCTCGGCTAACAGATGGTCGTACCCATACTGGTCTTTCGCCTGAAACACTTTGTCCAGCTCACTATAGGCGTCCTCGTCAACCGCGACCGTAATCGTCTTCAGCCCTTCAACATAAATCTTAACTTCATCTCCTACCGACTTGGTGCGTT
Organism: Blastocatellia bacterium; assembly: GCA_039648975.1. GTDB lineage: Bacteria > Acidobacteriota > Blastocatellia > UBA7656 > UBA7656 > DATENM01. The sequence goes on along the minus strand of JBBWZK010000069.1, from coordinate 30,083 downwards.
TCGGTGTGGCTGAGTTGGATTGTTGCGAGGTATGGGGCGTGGCAGATTGTGATTCAGGCTGTAGAGTTTTTTTGTCTGCGAGGAAGGATGCGAGGTAGAGTCCGCCCACAATTATCCCGATTAGAACAGAAACTCGTACGGCGAGTGGCAGCGGCGGCTTTTCCTGTTGAGAAACAGGGGGAGCATCGTGATTCATCGGTTCTCCTTTCGCGGCGAGTCGTTCTTTGCTATTTTGAGTGCCATCCTATGTATCAGGCGGCGCATCGCTGATGATGAGTGCTGCTAGGGAGCTAAAATTACTAAAGTTCCCGGCAATTCACAATAGCGACGACATACTAAGGGTAAATACCCTTACTCGCAAGCAAAAAAATGATGAGCTTCTACCGTCAGGGGGTGCCTCCTGATGGGCCGAGCTTCCCGCCGAAAACCTGACCGCCTTGCAGAAAAACTCCTGCACGTTCGCACCGCTCTCGGCCTATCACAGAATGAGTTGATTGGCCGAATGGGCCTGACCGGAGAGTTGTTTCAGGATTCTATCTCGGCGTTCGAGCGTGGGGTGCGCGAGCCTGATTTGCTGGTGCTGTTGGAATATGGGCGTGTTGCGGGCGTGTACATCGACGCGCTGGTTGACGATGCTATTGAACTGCCTGCGAAGCTGCCCGCTGGTCAGGGCTATCGGTGGTCTGTGTTGCGGTCGAAGAAAAGTTGAGGCGGCCCGCCAAGCAAAACAAACTGCCTGTATCCCCTTAACCCTGCCAAATCTACTCGCCTTAATTCTTGTAGTAGTCCAGACGCACGAAAATGTAAAGCAAAGTTGTCTGTAACTTGTATGAAACAGTTTTTTCATTCCGAGCATATTTTTTGCTTCGAAACCGTTGACTCTTATTGTGAATCGAGTTACTTCTTGATGTGTAAGCTGAATTGTCAGCAAGTTACAGGTTGTAGCAGATAAAAAGAACAGACATGGTTGGCCCCGTGTCCGATAGAAACTTTCAGGTTTCTCGCTCACACACCTACCTAAAGACTATCCGCAGTCTCCGGGCATTGCTCGTTGAGACGCGGGCACCGTGAAACCCCAAAAATCATCGACAGGATTCGTGTGCCTGAAAGCACCGAGGAGATAAATGGCACGACACCGCAAGCCGAAGGCTCGCCGCGAAGCTGCGCGCAAGAAGAAACTTTATGTCCTTGAGCATCAGCGGCAACTTGCCGAACAGGAACGCAAGCAATACTTGCTCACGCTCGACCCTGAAACGAATCGCACACAGCTACGTTCGCTTGAACAGACCTCGCCCTCTTTCGGGCTGCGGGCTTTGTTCGGCGTGATGATGCGCAGAGTGTTTAGCTATGCGCCTTCACCGATACCCGCATGTGATGTTGAGTACTTTCGCTTTGGTGCGGGCAATGACAGCACCGACAACTATGCGGAGATGCTATTGCGCTGGCATCAGGCAAAACTTTTAGAGAAAGCTGGCTGAGTCCCGTGCGGCTTCACCATGCGACGAAAAGACAAAGCGACGGCGGATGTGCAGTCGCTTGCAAAAGCAAAGAGAAAGCAGACAGACAAGGTGCGAGGCTGGAAGAGCGTCGAGTTCATTCAGACTCAGGTGCAGAACGACCCTGCGTTCAAACGCTGGCTCCGCGAGCAGGATGAAATTGTCGCTACCTATATGAACAGCGACTATCGCGGCTATTGAGTTTTATGGGCATGGATTCTTGCCGTTGTTTTTGAGGGGGCTGAAACGGCGAGAGGCGCATCCGTGCCCGCCTTTTTTCGTGTGCGGTGTCCATTACCTTCCTCTCATCTCCTAGAAGCGGAGCCGAGCAATTGGCTCCGCCTTTTTTTATGGCTATCAAGAGTTGGCTACGTCAAACAAACGAAAGCGCCAAAGCTTACGAGGCAGCTAAATGCTACTTCGAGATGGGCGCGAAACGCACGCTTGAGGCGGTTAGTCAGAAGTTAGGCAAGAGTAAAACGATTTGTGACCGTTGGTCGAGAACGTTTGACTGGGTAAACCGCGCACAAGCCTACGATGACCACCAGAACGAACTACAAGAGAAAGCCCGCGAAAAAGCCGCACAGGTAGAAGCCGAGAAGTGGGCGAAGCGCCGAGAAGAGTTACGCAACGAAGAGTGGAAACTGGCCGAGCGCATCCACAGCAAGCTCGCGCAGATGCTTGAGTTCCCGGTTTACCAAGTCGAGCACACCAACGAACACGGTCAGCAAATGACAATCAAGCCGTTGAATTGGAGCGTGCGCGATGTGACCCGCATGGCTGAGACGGTCGCCAAGCTATACCGCACATCCGCAGGTATGCCTGTTGAGACTACCCGCCAAGAGATAACCGGCGCAGACGGCGGCGCAATCGAAATTACAAATGCAGCCTCAGACTTTGACAGCCGAATGGCTGCTCTTGCTACCCGAATCACAGCGCAGCCAGTTTCTAGCGAGCCTGACGATTCAGGACAAAGCGAGGCTTAGGTTTCGCTGGCCTTTTTGGGCGCGCGAGAAACAACTACCGCCCGATGGCGCATGGTTCATCTGGCTAATCATGGCCGGGCGCGGATTCGGCAAGACTCGAACGGGTGCCGAGTGGGTTCGTTCAAAGGTTGAATCGGGTACTGCCAAACGCATCGCACTTGTAGGCAGGACAGCCGCAGACGTGCGCGACGTTATGGTGCGCGGTGAGTCGGGCCTCCTCGCCTGTTGCCCGCAAGATAGTAAGCCTGTTTACGAGCCGAGCAAGAGGTTGTTGACCTGGCCGAACGGGGCAATCGCCACTTGCTACTCAGCCGACGAGCCTGACCTGTTGCGCGGCCCGCAACACGATGCGGGATGGGCTGATGAGATTGCGGCATGGAACCGACCGGAAGCATGGGACATGCTGCTGCTCGGTTTGCGCCTCGGCGCACACCCGCAGGTTATCGCAACCACTACCCCAAAGCCTGTAAAGCTCATCCGTGAGCTAGTCCAGAAAGCCGAGAAAGATAACTCGGTTGCTATCACAAAGGGCAGCACCTACGAGAATCAATTAAACCTCGCTGCCAACTTTATCGACACGGTTGTAGGCGCATACGAAGGCACACGGCTCGGTCGGCAAGAGATTGAAGGCGAGCTCCTGCTCGATGTGCCCGGCGCACTTTGGAAGTTTGATTGGATTGCGAATAACCGCGTTGATGAAGCGCCAGAAAGTCTACAGCGCGTCGTGGTCGCAATAGACCCCGCGACAACGCATGGCGAGGATTCAGATTTCACAGGTATTGCGGTCGCTGGCAAAGGTAACGACGACCAGTTCTATTTGCTGCACAGCGAGGGTGTGAAGCTATCCCCGCAAGCATGGGCGAAACGCGCCCTCGACCTGTTCGACAAGTTCAAGGCTGACCGACTGATAGCTGAACGCAACAACGGCGGCGAGATGGTCGAGCACACGCTGCGAACCATACGCCGCACAGCACCAATCAAGACAGTTCATGCCTCAAGGGGCAAGACAGTACGCGCTGAGCCTGCGGCAGCACTATACGAGCAAGGGCGGGTGCATCACGTTGGCGTGTTCGCTTCACTCGAAGACCAACTCACACGCTTTCCTGTCGCAACCGAGAACGACGACGAGGTTGATGCGGTTGTGTATGCGCTCTCGGAACTGAGCGGGCGCGGAGTCATCACGTTTTCATAATGCGAGAGAATAAAACGCTACTACAAAGAATCGGCGCGTCCATCAAGGGGCTGTTTACGGGGTTCGGCGGCAGTGGAGGTAATCGTTACTTCGGCGCGAACTGGCATCTCCTTGACGGACTACTGCCAACGATTCTCTCACGCAGCCGAATCGATTACGAGGCAGAGGTTGGAGATGTAACCCGCAACTCAATCGTGATGAGCGCGGTTCGATGGGTCGGCAACACTTTGCCGGAGTCGCCGCTAACAGTTGTCACGAATCGCAAGGGCAAAGACGAGGTTGTTCCTAACCACCCACTCGTTCAACTCTTCAAACGCCCGAATCCTTATCACTCAGGCTCGACGCTACTCAAGTGTTTTGCGCTTTCGTGGGTGACGGATGGCAACGCCTTCTTTCTCAAGAGGCGCAATGGCGCAGGCAAGCCTGTTGAGCTTTATTACTTGCCTCACTGGATGGTACGACCGCGCTGGCCGGGCGACGGCTCACAGTTCATCAGCTATTACGAGTACTTCGTTGATGGCATACCGCAACGCTTCGAGCCTTCCGAGATAGTTCATATTGCGGACGGCATGAACCCGCTCACCCGACGCGGCATGAGTCCGATGCGCTCGCTGTTCCGCGAGATATTCAGCGACAACGAGGCTGCAAACTTCTCGGCTGCATTGTTGGTCAATTCGGGCGTCCCGCCTTATATCGTGACCAGCAAGGACGGCGCGGACATCGACGCTGAAAGCCTCAAGGAAGCAATCAAACGACAGACATCAGGCGATAACAGAGGCGAGCCGATTGTTGCCAGCGGCGGTATTGAAGTTAAGCAACTCAGCTTTAACCCTGAGTCCCTGAACTTGAAAGCGGCTCGAATGATTAACGAGGAGCGGGTATCGGCTGTACTTGGCATTCCCGCAATCGTTCTCGGCCTCGGTGCGGGGCTTCAGCGTTCAACCTTTGCCAACTTCAAAGAAGCACGAGAGGCGGCATACGAGAGCTATGTCGTGCCGTTGCTGCGTCACTTCGAGGAAGAGCTAACCCTGCAACTCCTGCCCGACTTCACAAGCGACGGCACCATGCGGGTATCGCATGACCTGTCTCAAGTGAGAGTGCTACAGGAAGACCAGACGGCGCTTTACCAACGGCTCACCATCGGCGTTAAGGGCGGTTGGATTAAGCGCTCAGAAGCTCGCGCAGCGGTCGGCCTACCTGTTACGCCCGACGATGAGGTTTACATCACGGCGAGCGCACCGAACCCACACGACAACGGGCTGAACCCGCTTGCTGATGTGAGTGCGGGCAAGGGCATTGAGCATAAAGGGCTGGCGGGCGAGTTGAATCTTGATGAAGGCGCGGCATGGTGGCGCGAACACGCTCCCGCGCTTGCCCGTGACCTCGTAAACGCTGACACGCTCCATGCCTAAGTACACATGGGACAAGGCGAATCGGCAGTATGTTGATGCGAAGGGCAATCCTGTACCCGACAGCGTTGTACGCGAGTGGATTGACTCTGCGGTAGACGACACCAAAGACGATTTAGGGCAAATAGCCGAAGAGCTAATCGGCGGTGAGATAGATGGCCCTGAGTGGAAACAGAAAATCACAAGCCGATTGCGAGCCATGCATACAGGCGTGAGCCTGATAGCTGCGGGTGGTCTTAACCACATATCGCAGAATACTCTCAGCCGCATCAATGCCAAGTTGCTTGAGCAAGACCGCTATCTGGTCAAGTTCACAATCGACATCGACACAGGCATACAGCAAAAGGACGGCACGCTCAAGACTCGCGCCGAGCTATACGCCGATGCGGGTGTCGGCACATACGAATACGTCAAACGCGGCGAGAAAGCAGACGCAGGCTTTGAAGAAGAACGCAGCATCCTTGATGACGGCGCGAATCATTGTGGCGACTGCCCGGCTGAAGCGGCGGCAGGATGGGTTCCGCTCGGCACGCTAACACCGATTGGCGGGCGCGAGTGCATGGCCCGTTGTCGTTGCTCAATAGAGTATCGCAAACGCCCCACAGCCTCCGTTTCCGAAGAGTAATCAACTTAACAACCAAAGGCAGACTGGAGTTTGGCTGATGAATCAGCTTGAACGCAAAGCTATATCTTTTTCTCTAAAAGCCGACAGTTTGAAAGAGGGCGAGTTCGCAGGCTACGGAGCCGCATTCTCCAACCTCGACAGAGTTGGCGACATCATCGCGCCGGGCGCTTTCAAAGACGGCCTGCAAGAGTTTCTTGCCAATGGCTTTATTGCTTGGCAGCACGATTGGACGACTCCAATCGGCAAAGCTCTCGAAGCCCATGAGGACGAGAACGGCCTCTTTATCAAGGCGAAGATAAGCGACACCGCACAGGGCAAGGATGCGCTCACACTCCTGCGCGACGGCGTTATCAAAAAGTTATCTATCGGTTATCGGATTAAGGATGCCGAGTTCTTCGACAGTCTTGATGAACTCGCCGCATACGCCCGCAACAACAGCATCCCGCTCAAGCTAGACAACCTTGAAGGGGTGATGGGTGGCGTGCGGCTACTCAAGCAAATCGACCTATATGAAATCTCGCTTGTAACTGTGCCCGCGAACCCTGCGGCATCGGTTACGGCGGTCAAAGAATTAAACGAGCTTATTGACGGCGGTTCGCGTGCTGGACTGCCGTTTCAACTCCACTCCGAAGCGGTGCGTGCTGCCGTGCTGGAGTTCGCAACACGAGCAAAGGCGATAAACGAGCTTCGAGTTAAAGAAGGTCGCGTTATTAGTGCGTCCAATCGCGCCAAGTTACAGAGCGTGGTTGATGCATGGGATGGCGGGCAGGAAGCGATTAACTCAATCAAAGAGCTTCTATCAGCAACCGACCCCGCCGAGAAGAACAAGGCCAAAGAACAAGCCCGCAAGCTCTACGCCGAGTTTTTACGAAATCAAGCAAAGCAGCTAGGCGCTGCCTAGAAGAAGAGGAGCAATTATGTCCAATGTACGACAGATGGCCGAGGAACTTGCGGCCAAGCGGCAAGCACTTGCCGAGATTTTCGCAAAGCACAGCAATGCGAACGGTGAGTTTGATATGGATATGGCAGTCCTTGAGGACGTTGATGCCAAGAACAAGGAACTCAACGACCTTGCCAAGAAGTATGAAAAGCTACAGGACGCCGAGCGCATCGCCAACGAGAACAAGGCCGCTCTTGAGCGTCTTGAGCGCGAGCCTGTGGGCGATATGCGCTTTCCTGTTGCTCAGGGAAGCGGCTTCACGGTTTCTACTGATGCAAAGGGCACGCGCACTCTTGGCGAACTCTTTGTAGCGAGCAACGAGTATAAGTCCCGCGTTGGCCGTCACGTTTCTAGCTCATACAGCTATACGGTCGAGTTTCCCGATGCCGACGTTAAGACGACGATGACCACGAGCGGTGGTTTCCCGCCGCAGGTGACTCGTACTGGCGTGCTTATTCCGAGCGCGCAGCGTCCGCTCCGTGTTGCCGACCTGATTCCGCAGGGCACGACCAACCAGAACGCGGTCAAGTTCATGAAGGAAACGACCTTCACGAACAATGCCGCAGAGCGCAACGAGGGTGCGGCCCTTGCCGAGTCCGCGCTGGCCTACAGCGAAGTCACGTCGCCCGTGCAGTCGCTCGGCACCTTCCTCCCGGTAACGGAGGAGCAGCTTGACGACGTTGACGGCATTCAGAGCCTCATCAACGACCGCCTTGTTTACATGGTTGGTTTGCGCGAGGACTCGCAGCTACTCAACGGCGACGGCAATTCTCCGAACCTCACGGGCTTGCTGAACACGGCGAGCATTCAGACGCAGGCGAAGGGCGCAGACCCGTCACCCGATGCGGTGTACAAGGCGATGGTCAAGGTGATGACAGTCGCTTTCGCCACGCCGGATGCCGTTATCTTCAACCCGACCGACTGGCAGAACGTGCGCCTGCTTCGCACGTCTGACGGCCTCTACATTTGGGGTGCGCCGAGCGATTCAGGTGTTGAGCGCATTTGGGGCTTGCCCGTTGTGCAGACGACCGCCATCAGCGCGGGTACGGCTCTCATCGGCGCGTTCCGCGCATACAGTCACATCTCTCGTCGCAAGGGCATCACGGTTGAGGTTGGCTACATCAACGACGACTTCCAGAAGGTGAAGAAGAGCATCCGTGCGGTTGAGCGTCTCTCGCTCGAAGTATACCGCCCGCAGGCATTCGCCACCGTTACCGGCCTCTAATCCACTGTAATCGTGGCTACGTCGGGCATGGCTTCGGCTATGCCCGACTTTGCTTTTTAAGGAGAAAGATATGGCAGTAATTGAAGGCGGCAACATCATTGCGGGTGCTGGCGCTGATGTTTTCAGCGTTGCGGTCGGCAGTCCTGCGGCTGCTTCTACTACGGGTGTCCATGCGGCGGTTACGGATAATGGCTCACAGCAGGTAATCACGACTGCAATCACGAATCCCGATGTGCCTCGTAACATCACGGCTACGGCTGGCGGCACAAACACGGACATTAAAGCGATTCAGGTTGTGGTCACAGGCACCGACGCAGAGGGCCACAGCATTAGCGAAACCCTGCCCGCGTTCACGGTCGACACCGCTGGCACCGTTACCGGCAGCAAGGCGTTCAAAACCGTAACCAGTATCACGATTCCCGCACATGACGGCACGGGCGCGACGACAGCCATCGGCTTTGGCTCGAAGCTAGGGCTAGGTCACAGGCTGAGTCGCAACACCGTCCTCGCTGCGTTCCTCAACGGCGTGAAGGAAGGCACCGCTCCGACTGTTGCTTTTGATGCGACTAACATCAGCGGCAACACGGCGCAGCTTGCGAGTGCGCTCAACGGCAACGCGGTCATCGTGGACTACTACAGGAGCTAGAAGTGCTATCTCAAAAGAGATTGTACCTGACAAGTGACAGGAGCCGCGTTGTGGAAGAGAACGACCCCGACGCGGCTTTCCTTTTGGTCGGTTCAGGCTGCGAACTGCCCGACCTTGTGGCGCTCAAGTACGGCATTATCGTCGTGCAAGAGGAGAAGGCTATCGAAGCCTCGCCCGAAAACAAGGCGATTCAATTCCCGCCTGAGAACAAGCGGTCAAAGAAGTCGAGTAAGTAATGCCTATCCTCACCGACGCAAGCGCAGCGATGGACGAACTCAAGCGGCTCACTCAGTTTGATACTGAGCCTGCGCTTAATGAAGGCGAAGACCTCGCACCCATTCTCGAAGCCGCGAAGATATGTAGCCTATGGGTAGCCTCTACAGGCTATAGCTATGGCGATGTAATCGTGCCTACATCTGCAAATCAGAATGGTCGGCGCTATCGCTGTATCAAGGCGGGCACATCAGGCAGTACAGAACCGTTTTGGAATCCGTATTACGGCGGGCGTGTATTCGAAGGCTCGACTCTGGTTTGGGAGGAGTGCGGCGCACAGCCGAAAAGCCTTTGGGATATGAATACGGCAGCTTATAACGGCTGGCTCGCAAAGGCCGCAAAGGTTGCGCCCGACTTCGACTTCTCAGGCGCGGGTGAAAGCTATAAACGCTCTCAAGTTTACGAGCAGTGTATTAAGCAAGCCGCGAAGTTCTCGCCCATCAAGGTTGCCTAGCCCATGCGTCCACTAACCGCTGACCAATTATCAAGAATGCGAGCCTGTGTCTCAGGTAACTTTCCGAGCACGGCGATTATCGCGCGCAAAACGACTGTTACGGATGCGAGGGGCAGCGCGGGCACGGGCTACAGCAACGTTGCAACGCTTGCCTGCCGCATAGAAGAAGATAAAGCGCCTATCGAGGCGGTCAGCGGTGAGCAACTACACGCGACCAGCGGCTACAAGGTCTACTTTCCTGCGGGGTCTGACGTGCGGCCCTCAGACAAGTTGATTATCGGCTCTCTAACTCTACAGGTGACGGAAGGCTACACGACAACCTCGAATCAGGTTGCGGTGCTGGTCTATGCGGTGCGGTTTCGCTAATGGGCAATACTCTCACGGTTGATGTGGTCGTCGCGGTGAACAACACCGACAGAGTTCTCGAAGAGATTACCCGCCTTGTCTCTCAGGCAATCCAAGAAGTAGCCGACGAACTTGTGAATGAAGCGCAGGCACTCGCACCCGTTAGAACAGGCGCGTTGCGTGAGTCCATCCACAAGGAGCCGATTGACGAATTGAACGTCGCGGTCGGTAGTGACGCTGAGTACGCAGGCTATGTCGAGTACGGCACGAGCAAGATGGCGGCACAGCCTTACCTAACACCTGCTGCAATCAGCGCACGTGAAAAATTGAAGCTCAAACTCGGTGGTGGTTAATGGCTCTTACTGTTCAAGGCGTAGTCGAAACATGGCTCCATTCCGTGTTGAGCGGGAGTAGTGCGGTCAACACCGCAACGAGCGGGAATATCTTTGCCGACGAGGTGCCGCAAGACTTCGGTGAGGCTGGTTTCCCATGCGTGCTGTACGGGTTCATCGCAGGCCAAGACGAGACTCGCTACGGCGGCGCAACTCGCGTCTACAGTAACGTCATTTACAAGGTGGAAGTGCTGCACACAGGCACGCCCGCCGATGCTGATGCGATATACACGCTCGTTGACGCCCTCATTCATGCCAAAGCAGGCACGATAACAGGCGGCAAGGTTATCTCATGCGTCCGCACACAGCCGCGCTCGTTTACTGAAACGCTGCAGGGCGGCACAAAGATACGGCACTCAGGCGGGCTATACCTCCTGCAAGTCCAGACCGATTAAAAGTAGCAATCCTTACAGTCTCACGCGCCGAGACTAACCCCGTTCCCAACCCCCTCCAAACCGTCCCTTTGGAGGATTCAATGGCTGTTGTTAGTAAGACTCTACGCAAAGTCCAGTTTGGTGTTGAGACCACTCCCGGTACTGGCGTCGCAGCAAGCAAACTGCTCGACACGTTTGAAATGACCGTTGAGGCACAGGGCGATTCAACGCTCTACAAGCCTCTCGGCCAGAAGTTTGTCACCACTCAGGTTGCACCCGGCAAGCGCATGGTGCAGGCGAGCTTTAATGCCCCTGCGACCTATACGCAGATGGTTTACCCGCTCTCGTCTGTGTTCCGCACCGCGACCATCACGACGCCGGGCGGCGGCACCAACTCGCGCAAGTGGCTGTTCGACGTGACTGCCAACTCTGCCGATACGTGGAAAACTTTCACGATTGAGCAGGGCGATACCGACCGCGCTCAGAAGTTCGCATACGGTCACTGCAACGACCTCAAGATTGAGTTCAGTAAGCAGGAAATCAAAATCAGCGGCACGTTCATGGGTCAGGAAATCGCTGACGACATCACCATGACCGGCAGCCCGACGACCATAGCTATCGTCCCGATTACCCCGCAGTCCGTAACTGTGAAGCTGGCCGACACGCAGGCGGGTCTAACGGGTGCGTCTGCACTCGCCATCGATGTTGCTGCCTCGTTCTCGATTGGCAACCGTTTCAAGCCACAGCACCGCCTCGATGGCACGACCACGTTCAGCAGCATCGTTGAGCAGGCTCCCGATTGCGCGCTGTCCCTCGTGCTCGATGCTGATGACACAGGCTACGGCGGGCCGTTAGCGAAGCTGACCAGCGGCGCGCAGCAATTCGTTCGCATCTCTGCGACCGGCGCGACGATTGAGGCTGCAATTCCCTATACCTTCAACCTCGATTTCTGCGGTGCCGTTAAGAGCTACCCGAAGTCGGGCGACTCTGAAGGCGCATTGACTGCCGAGTGGGAGTTCGCGGCATTCAAGGACGCGACGTGGGGTAAGGCCGTCGAGCTTTATCTCATCAACACGCTGACGGCTCTTTAATCAGGGCCGTCTTTCCCTCCTTTGTCCCTCAACCAACCAAAAAGAAAGGCAGATTTGTAATGGCATTTACACCATTTAAGTATTCGCACGTTGAGCCTCTGACCGTCGATGTTGACGGCGAGAAAGTTGTGGTCTACTACCGTCCCTACGGAATCACCCTTGCGGAGCGCACGGAGATGCTGCCGAGCGATTTGAGCACGCGAAGCTCGGCTGAACAGCAGCAGGTACTCGTCAAGTTGTTGCTCAAACTCGTTAGAAGCATCGACTGGGTAGACGAGAACGGCGAACAGCTAGGCTTTGACGAAGACATCCTTCGCAATATTCCTGTCCGCATCCTCGACACGCTGGTCGGGCAGGTTATCGACGCGGCGTTCTCTCCGACGAAAAGCGGTGAGTAGTAAGAACCCAAAGAAAACACCGACGCGCCAACTAGCCAAGTATTTCTATACGGGTGGTAATCAAGGCGAGTGCCCACCTGACCTTGATGTGGGTTTTTATCTGGTCTGTATCGAGCTTGGCATCAGCCCTGATGAACTGCGCGAGTGGTCGGTTAAGGACTACAACGCAATTCGCATGGTGCTCGAAGCACGGGCACTCGCCAACAAAGAGGCCAGCCGCAAAGCCAGCCAGTAAGGAGTCCCATGTCAGAACTGAACTATGAACTAACTCGCGGATTCATTCTCGACCTTGACCCGCAATTCTACGCAGAACACACCGAGGCGGAACTGCTCGGCCTCGGCTATACCGGAATACAACTCGAAGGCATAGATGCAGCGTTAGAGCGGTTCAATCTCGCGTTCAAGGCTGAACCCGCAGCGCCAGAAGCGCCAGCCGAACCAGCCGAGCCAGCCGAACCCGCAGAGTAGTCTTTCTCACAACTAGCCATTTTGAAGGGGTGCATCTCGCGCCCCTTTCCTTTTTCCGCAGCGCCCCGCCCAACGGTAATCGATGAGTCTTGAGGCACTTTCTGTTTTAACCAAAATCGGAGCCGACCTATCTGGCCTGAAGACAGGTATCCAAGAGGCGAACAAGTCTCTCGGTGACATAGGCAAGGGCGCGAGCACCGCTGGTCTTGACAGCCTCGTTGACCGAATCTCCGCGAAGCTGGACAACGTTGGCAAGACGGCCACCAGCGCGGGCGTTACTCTTACCGCAACCCTCACGACTTCGATAGTCGCGGCGGGTGCGGCGGCTCTCGCAGTTGGCGAGCAGTTTGATGATGCATTCGACAAGATTCGCATCGGCACAGGCGCGACCGGCGAAGAGTTAGACAAACTACAACAGAGTTTCCGCAACGTTGCGGCTGATACGCCTTCCTCACTTGGCGACATATCAACCGCTCTCACCGCGCTCGGACAGCGCACCTCTGCCACAGGCGAAGACCTAGAAAATCTAGCCAAGACAGAACTCAACCTCGCACGCATTACAGGCGGCGACCTCAAGACACAGATTGCAGCCACGACTCGCCTGTTTGGCGATTGGTCTATCTCTGTCCAGAACCAGACGCCTGCACTCGACACGCTGCTCAAGGTCAGTCAAAGAACGGGTGTCGGTGTAAACGAGCTATCTCAGAAGCTCGTCCAGTACGGCGCACCTCTACGCCAGCTAGGGTTCGGCTTTGAGCAAGCAGCCGCAATCATGGGCAAGTTCGAGAAGGAAGGCGTCAACTCCGAACTCGTCTTAGGTTCGCTGAGAATTGCTCTCACCAAAATGGCTAAGGAGGGCATCAAAGACCCTGCCACAGCCTTAGAAGTTCTCACCCAAAAAATCAAGGATGCAGGCGACTCCGGTAAAGCCAACGCTATCGCGCTGCAAATATTCGGCGCTCGCGCCGGGCCTGATATGGCGGCTGCCATTCGTGAGGGCCGCTTCGAAGTTGGCGCACTTCTCGACTCAATCAAGAACAGCAGCGAAACCGTTGCGAAGGCGAGCGGCGAGACAGCCGACTTTGCTGAATCGTTCACCATCCTCAAGAACAAAGTTCTACTGGCCCTTGAACCATTAGGAGCGAAGCTCTTCCAAGCCGTCAATAACATGATGCCGCTGTTCGAGAAAGCGGTCGGCGTCATTGAACAGCTTGCTACATGGTTCGGCAATCTCTCGCCTGCGGCGCAAACCGTAGGACTGGCTCTAGGAGCCATTGCTGCGGCTATCGGCCCGGCGCTCGTCGTGTTCGGCCAGATTGCATCTGCCATAGGCACGATAACAAGTCTGTTCGGCGGGTTCGGCGCGAGTGCGGCGGTAGCGGGTGAGGCGGCAGCAGGCGCGGCGGCGGGCACCGGCATATTCGCAACCGCCCTTGAGGTGCTTACCGGCCCAATTGGTATTGCTATCGCGGCGGTCACGGCGCTCGTCGTTGCCTACACGACCAACTTTGCGGGCATCAAGGATGCGGTCGATGGAGTTGTTGCCGACCTTATCCCTGTCCTGCAAAAGCTGTGGGAGGGCATCAAGCAAATAGCGACGACGTTCGCGTTTGTTTATGAAGCCGTCAAGCCCATCCTCTCCGGGTTGCTGAGTTATATCGGCAACAACTTCTCCGCGATTCTCGATGTCATTCGCGCAGTTCTAAAGGCGCTTAACGGCGATTGGAGCGGCGCGTGGGAGATGCTCAAGTCTGCCGCTGCAAAACAGATGCAGGGCTTGAACGACCTGCTCTCTGGCATCTTTCAAGGCTTACTCACCTTACTCAAGGGCATCTGGAACATCATCCTTGCCGATATTCAAACGGCATGGGGTGGCATCAAGTCGTTCTTCACCTCGACCATTCCGAACCTCGTCATTGCAATAGTAACGTGGTTCTCAGAACTGCCCGCCAAGATTATCGCCGTACTCGAAGCGTTGCCGGGCACGCTTGCTCGCCTGTTTGGCGAGGGACTTCGCTTTGTAATCGATACAACTCGGTCAGCGATTGAGGCGGTCGTCGGTTTCTTTGCGACTCTGCCGGAACGTCTCGGCGCTTTCGCTATCGCTGCATGGGAGTTCGTTAAGTCTGCCTTTGCTGCGGGTGTGCAGTACAGCCTTGAGGCAGGTATCAGGCTCTACAACGGGATTGGTGAATGGATTGGCAAAGTCCCTGAGCTTCTCAAGAGCATTTGGGATTCAGTTCTCAACTTCCTGACCAACCTGCCGTCGCTGATTTGGGAGAAAGCCAAGAGCATCGGTGCATCAATCTGGAATGGCTTTCGTGAAGGGCTGGATATTCACTCGCCATCCGGCCCTGAGAAAGACACCGCAAATATGGAGAAGGGACTCGTCAACCTTCTCAACAAAGCGGGTGTAGGTGTATCCGGCCCTTCGAAGGGCGTTGGCAAGAGCATCAAGGACGGCTTTGCTTCCGGGCTTGCAGGCATGGATGCCGAGGTCGCAAAGGTTGTCAACCTACTCGCTACGACGCCTGACAAAGTTGAGAAAGCTGTCCTGCCCGGATTCAAGAAGGTAGCGAAGTCTGTTAAGGAAGCCTTCAAAGAAATCCTCGATGGCGTAAACGATTACATCAAGTCGAGAGGGCTGGACACCTTCTCCGATAAGCAATTCCTTGAACTCGAAAAGAGCCTGCGGGCTTCTCTCATCAGGCAGTCGCAAATCTATAAGGAATTCAGTGACGAGCTAAAGCGCGTACAGGCAGCAGCCGCGACCTCAACCCATCTTATAGTTTCGGTTACACAAGCCGATTTCGACAAATTCTCTGACACGGTTAAGAAGCACCTTGCCGATGTGAAGGCGGAGATACGGATTCTCCCGCCTGTCCTGAAGGAAATCCCGCAGGGCCTTGTTGACATGGCGAACGCCAGCGACAAGTCGGCGCAGGAGTTTGCCGACAAGGTTAAGACAGCCTTCCTCAAGGTCTACGGCAGCGCCGATGAGATGCAGGCGCGGCTCGATAAGCTAGGCCGTGAAGCGCCAAAGCCTTTCTCTGAGGCGGCAGTCACCATCATTGGCAGCGTCCAGAAAATCGAGGACGCCCTAAAGATGGACGAGGGCGTTCAGGTTGCCGAAGCCCAGTTAAAGATTCGCTCCTCGATTGAAGGCACCATCTCAACCTTCCAGAAGCTAGGCGAGCAGGCGGGGCTAACAGGAACCGACCTCGTTAAGTTCGTCAACGAGAAGATGGCGCAACTCCCGCCAGCGGTGCGGGTACAGGCGCAGGCAGTTCTCAAGGAATGGTCTGACGGCATTAACAAGCTGCCGGGCGCACTCGACAGCACGGTAAACAAGCTGCTTGACGTGTGGGGCAAGTTCGACCCCAACTTCCGCGCGAAAGTAAAAGGCAGCATCGGCGGGATTATCGAGGCGCTTGAGAATGTGCCGGGCGCGGTCGGTGACAAGCTCAAGTCGATAACCGACAAGTTTCTCACTTGGGTCGATAAAATCAACTCAGTCCTGCATGGGCTTCATCAGGTATTCAACCAGATACCGGACGGGCTGCAAGGGCTGGTTGATTCAATCTCCAAGATTTTCAAGAAGTCGAATCAGGTTGTACTCGATACCGTTAACTCTACTCAAGACCAGATTCAAAAAGCAGCAAAGGCAGCCTCGCAATCAACAGGTGAGATAGCGAGCAGCGCGGAAGAAGGCGGCGGGCGCATATCAAAGGCGTTCGGCGTCGCGCAGGCAGCCCTCGGCGGCTTCATCACAGGGCTATCCACAGCGGCGGCAACCGGCAGCAAGGCAATTGGTGCGCTTGTAGGCGGCTTACAGGGTGCGTTGCAGGGCTTCGCAGCGGGCGGCCCGATAGGAGCCGTGATTGGCGGCATCGGGGGCATCCTCGGCGGATTGTTCGGCGGGGGCAAGAGTGCGGCTCAGAAGGAAAAGGAGCGGCTCGAATTAGAGCGACTCAAGCAGGATGTCCAAAAGGGCGCTCAGGATGTAATGCAGGCTGCATTCGACACGATGCAGAAGGCATTAGAAACCTTTGAGAAGCTGGCCGATTTCACCAAAGTCCCGTCAGGCGCGATTCACAAATTCTTTAACCAGATGCACACCGTTATCGAGCTTTTCATCTCGCTCGCTAAGGTGTGGAACGTCTCGATGATAGATGCCGCGAAGAAATTTGCGGAGTCTGTCGGCCCGGTTCTGGAAGCGATTGGTGCAGGCGTTGACGCATTTGAAAAGCTCTCCTTCTTCACGGGCGTACCTGACCAAGCAATCACCCTCTTTGGCGAAGCTCTCCAGCGCAGCGTCGAGTTGTTCATAGCGATAAGCGACAACTTCGAGAACTCAGCGGTCAAGCACGCGAAGAAGTTTGCGGTACGGGCTGCCGAAGTGGTGAACACCATTGGTGCGGGCGTTGATGCCTTCCTCAAGCTCAACGACTACAAAGGCATCTCATCTGAAATCTTCGACCAGTTTGCCGCCGACCTCGATTACGCCATCGAGCGAATGATAGAGATTTCGGAGAACATCTCTAACAAAGGGCTGAAGTGGGCAGCGAAGTTCAGCGACCGGGCGCAATCGATAGTCTCGCTGATTAAAGACGGCGTGGACTCGCTGCAAGGTGTCAACGATTACAAAGCCCTTGATGCTTCAATCTTCGACTCCTTCCTTGCCGACATAAAGCTGGCAGTCGAGAAGATGCAGGAACTCGTTGCCGCGATGGATACGCAAATGCTGTCGCTGGCGACCGCGTTCTCGCAGAAAGCGACGGCTATCTTTGCGGCAATCAAAGCGGGCGTTGAGGCATTCACGGCCCTGCGCGATTACAAATCAATCCCTGCCGAAATCTTTGCAGCGGTCATTAGCGACTTCAAAAACGCGGTCAAGCTGCTCTCGGAGACACTCGACCTTGCGCTCGAAGGGGAGAAGCTGGCGACCGCTTTCAGAGATGCGGCGGTGCTGATTGCGGCGGCGCTCGCGGACGCAGGCAAGGCGCTAGGCACGTTGGCAGCACAGGCAGGGCAGACCGTAGCGGCAGCGGCAGCCTCATCGGTAGGCGCGACCACGCAGCCTCTCGTCGTTGTCAGCGCCAACTACGGCGAATCCTCTTTCGCAGCCAGCGCAGGCGCGGGTACGACCAACGTCTTCAACGGCAATATCAACGTCACCATCGAAGCCCGCGACCTCGACCAGTACAACAGCGCCAATGAATTTGTCGAGAGCCTTGTGGGCGAGTTTCGCACTCGCATCAGGAGAACGTAGTAGTGTCTCAGGTAACAATCTATCAATCAGCAACAAGTGACAACGCAACGATAGAAGCAACGACGGACGGCGGAGCCTCTCAGGTAGATGCGAACGTTATCCAAGTCAAGTCGGGACTTATCTCAGGCTCGTCTTACTATGCTTGGCGAGCCTTTCTTCGTTTCTTTGTTGGGCTTCCTGTAGATGCGACTGTTGTGTCGGCATTTCTGACCATCAAGCCAACGGCGCGCACGACCGGACTCACCGACCCGAACGTTCAGGGCAGCTACTACACACACGATGGCTCGATTGATACAACCGACTGGAATGCGACGGTCGGTTCGCTTGCCTTTACTGTCACGCAAGCCTCATTCACCCTGAGTGCAGACAATACGCTAACGCTCTCGAACATCTCGAACATTCCCAAGAATGGTTACATCGGGTTGCGCCTCAATAACGGGACAGAGAATTTCGGCACGCAATCCACCATGACATTCACGGCGGGTACGTCGGCAACGAGTGCCAGTCCGCGACTCGTCATCACCTATCACAGAATCTCCGCGCCGACGAATCTCAGCCCGACAACGCCGTTCGACAGGACGGCAATTAAGCGGTTCTCGTGGACGCACAATGACGCAGGCGGCAAGTCGCAGGGAGCCTTTGAATTCCAGCATCGGGCGGTTGGCGCAGGTTCATGGACTACGGTAACTCAGACCACGAGTAGTCAGTTTTACGATTTGCCCGCGAACACCTATGGCAGCGCACAGGACATAGAGTGGCGAGTACGCACAGCGAGCAGCGATGATACATCAACACTCGGCCCGTACTCGGCTCAGACGACCGTGCGGGCGGGCAATGCGGCAGCAACGCCGAGCATCACGGCTCCCACGGGCACGATTACAAGCTCGCAGCCTACCGTCACTTGGACGAGCAGCGGGCAGGTGAAGTATCGCATTCGCATCGTCAAAAGCGATGGCACCTCAACCTATGACAGCGGTGTTGTAACCAGTACGGCGACAAGCGTTGTGCCGAGTGTCGTCCTCGCAGACGATACCGCTTACACCTACTATGTCTCAATCGTAAACAGCGATGGTGTGACGAGTGCGGAGGCTTCGAGTGTAGTAACAACCAACCTCACGAATCCGGCGACACCGACAATCGCAGTCACGCCCACAGCGAGCGGCGGCTATATGTCTATCGCCATCACGAACCCGACGCCGAGCGGAGGGCAGCCGAACCTCACGGAGAATCAGGTTTACCGAATGGTTGCGGGCGAGACGAAATACACCCGCATCGCCAAGAGCATAACAAGCGGCGCAACCTATCGTGACTATACGGCTCCGAGCAACAAAGCAATCTCTTACAAGGTACGTGCGGTCGGAGACAACGGCGCGATTCAGGATTCAACCGTTTCGAGCGGCAATACCTACACGCTCAGTGGGGTATGGCTCCATGACGTTCGCAATGCGCAATCAACCGCGCTCAATCTCGCAGGCTTCGAAGCTCGCGTCGATGATAACTGGGAGCCTGAAGTCATTCTCAAACGCTATCTAGGGCGCGAAGGTGACGTTGCGGAATGGGGCAAAGCCAAGAAGAAGTCCGTCAAGATAACCCTTGAGATTCCAACCTCGGAAGCGAAGTGGGATAGCTTCGCAGCTTTAGTCGAGCGCAGGGCAACCCTTTGCGTCCGTACCCCTCGCGGCGATGTCTACTTCGGCGTTTTGACCACTCGCCCGCGCTCCTTCAATCACGAGCTTAACAATGACACGGTCGGCATCGACCTGCTTGGTACAGCCTACTCAGAAGAAGTGTAATGATAATCGCTCGCAACGGATACACCGACCAAGAGATTATAGACGCCCTACTCGATGAAAGGCGCGAGCTTGATTTCAGGATTGACTTGCTCAACAGCAGCAACGTCAAGCAACGAGAAATCACGACTATCGATAAGCTCACGGTCAGCTACAGCAAACAGGACAGAGATATAAACCGCACGCTCAAGGCCAGCTATAAGGATGACCTCGGCTTTACTGAACGGTTCGAGTTTGACCATTCGGCGGAGTGGGTGCTCAACGGCAACGGTAGCTCTGTTTTCACATGGGACACCGCGAACGGTGAGTTACTCGGCCTGAACGGGTTTGACTGCCAATACATACGCGACCAGCTTACCTACACAGATGTTGAGTTAGAGATGGCGTCTAACCAGATGCATTACGGCGGGCTGGTTGCGCGCTTCCGAGACCAGAACAATTTTTATTTATTATCAGTTTCGGACGACAGCGGGCAGAACCCCACAAACAACCTCATCTTGTGGAGAAAACTAAATGGCACCCTGACGGCTCTCGGCTCATCCGACCCGACGTTTGTGCGCAGTGGCCCGACAGCAACAATAGCCTTCAGGGTTGAAGGTTCGCGTCTTAAAGCCTTCTTCAACGGCGCACTTGTAATCGACGTTACGGATACATCCATCACGGCTGTGGGCGGCGTCGGCATCTGGTGTAACAATGCGACCGCCTACGACCACTATCAGTATTTCTCATGTACGAGCCGCGATACGGTCAACTTTCTTAACAGCCGCATGATGCCCTACGTGAAGTTGCTCATGCCCGCGCTGACCAACTACACGGCAACCTCGCAGGCTGATTTTCAAAGCGGCACTTTAACGAGCGTGACAGCCAACTCAAACGGCACAGTCACGCTCGGTGCATCAGCACCCTATAACACGAGCGGCAACTGGGTATCGCCTGAGTTCAGCCCGGCGACGATAGACCCGACTTATATCTATGGCCCTGATGCGTGCGGCTCCTTATCTCAATGGACGGCAGTAAGCGCGACGGTTGATACCTCGAACGGCAACCCTGCGCCCTCTCTTCAGGCTTTGACTTCTCAGTACGCCTACCGTAACGTCGGCGTCGCGCCGAATCAGACAATCGAGTTTGACGTGTATGTGCTGCCGGGAACCCCGTTGGCTAACTTCTATTTTATGTGCAACGCCAGCGGAGCCGGGCAGATGTTCAGGATTGAAGGTCGAGCGGGACTCTCATCTGGATTTGCGTCAACGAGTAGCTGGACGAGTTGGTCATCTCCATCGGGTTACTCAAGTGTCAGCGTGAGCGCATGGCATCACGTTAAGCTCATCATCGGCACAACGACCGTCGAGGGCTTCATCGATGGTGTCTCTTACGGGACATACACCTTCGCCAACAACGGCGGCTATATCGCTGTCCACGGCGACGGCGGCAACGGCGGGCGCTTCGACAATATCGCCGTCAAGGACAACAGCCCTACCGATTATCTCAAGAGCAGCCTCATCTCGTGGAATGCGGACGTGCCTGCGGCCTGTACGCTTGCGGTTGATGTGAAAGTTGGCACGGGCAGCTATCAACGAGCAACCAACGGCGGGCCAGTACCGGGGCTGAGTGTTGGCGACAATCTTGCGGGCAAGTCGATTGTGGTCAAAGTAACCATGACCACGAGCAACACTAATCAGACCCCTACGCTGAACGATATAAGCCTGCGCTTTCTAAGTTCAAGCAACTCGAAGTGGATAGAGTTTGCGCAGGGTGTATTCGTATTACCAACCGCTCGCCCGAACTCTACGGCGGGCGGAACTGTTACTTATCAAATAGATGGCTACGACCTCAATCACCTGCTTGGCGACACCATTGTAAAGAACCGCTACTACGTTGCCGCAGGCACGAATTATGTAACAGCAATTAAGGCGGCACTCGCAACGGCAGGCATCACGAGCTACAACATCGATGCCACCACATCGACCCTGCCTACTTCACTCGAATGGGAGCCGGGCACGTCTATCTATCAAATCATTGACGACCTGTGCGCCGCCATAAGTTACGTGCATTACTTTGACGAGAACGGCCTGTTTATTGCGCTCGCATGGGTGAATCCACAGCAGCAAACACCTATCTTTTCTTTCAAGACTGACAAGATGTCGCTCGTTGAATCGGAGGCGACATTAGAACTCGATGCCTACGGCGTACCCAACACAGTCGTCCTTATCGTAAGCGAGCCGGAACTAACGAGTCCGCTTCGTAGTGAGTTGAGCAACAACAACCCTGAATCACCGACGAGCATACCGAGCCGGGGGCGCGAGATAGTGCGCGTCATCAAAGACGTACAGGCCGCCGACCAAACGGCACTCGACGCACTGGCGGTTCAGACCCTTTTCCAACTCTCACAGATTTACGAGTCAGTTGATATGAAAGTTGGCATCGTGCCTCTGCTCGGCCACAACGATTCTATTTACCTTGAGTTTGACCCGTTCAGGCTTCGCGCAAGGTACGAAGTCCTCGAATGGGAAATCGACATGCGTCCGGGCGGCACGATGAAACTCAGTGTCCGTCGCATCGTCACGGTGTAGAGATGAGCAAGGCAAGCAAGGTTATTGAAATCATTGTGGACAGCAAGCCAGAGCCAAATACTCGGCAGGCGCGCATCAATCCCGCCTGGGATGGTTCCTTGCGCCCGACCGTTGTCTTTGATGGCGAAACCTCTGCAACGACCAAGAGCTATACCTATCTCAGCAGTTATCACCCTGCGCCCGGCGACCAAGTGGCAATGATTCGTTATGGCCGCTCATGGGTGATACTCGGCAAGATTGTCAATTCGTAATATGCCCTCAAAAATAATCGGAATTACACAGGAGCTAGTAGCTGACAGGCTACTGGAAGTAGCAAAGGCTCGCATCGACCCTGCCTATCCGGGTACAGGTTTGCCTGCGGTCATCTTTGACGGTGAGAGCGGTGCGACCAGCAAGGGCTTCCCATATCTGAGTGGCTACCGGCCCGTCGCAGGTGAGGTTGTGCTGCTCGGCAGATACTCACATGGCTGGATTATCTTTGGCGGGATAGCGCGCACCGCTGACGATAATCACAGTGACAGTCCCCATGCAGATGCCCATACCGATGCGGCGCACACCGATGCTCATACTGACACGGCGCACAGCGATGTTGCGCATAGTGACGTTGCTCATAGCGATACGCACAGTGATGCGGGCCATAGTGATTCACATACCGATGCGGCTCATACGGATTCGCATTCAGATACGCATACTGACACGGCGCACTCGGATGCTGCTCACTCTGATGCGGCTCACAGCGATTCGCATTCAGATACTCATAGTGATGCTCACACAGACGACTTCGACCCGCCGCATCATAGTGACTTTCACGCGGATAATCATACGGACAGCCACACAGATGTTGCTCACAGCGACGCCGCTCACAGCGATGCGGCTCACTCGGACTCACATACTGACACGCATACGGATGCGGCGCATACGGATTCGCACACGGATGCAGGCCATAGCGACACGCACTCGGATGCGGCGCATACGGATACAGCGCACAGTGATGCCGCTCACAGCGACTCGCACAGTGATGTGGCTCATGTGGACGCACATTCTGACCTTGCTCACTCGGATGGATTCTATTCTTAGCTCCGCCAAGCAACCATAAGAGTTGCCTAGATTACAAAGCCCGCAGGATGCAGTTGCTCACGTTCACATTCTGGAGTTTTTATGCTTGCTTTCTTTTTATTTCAAGTGCCCGCAGGGGAGGCCGAGTGGATAAAGACGGTCGTAAACTTCGGCTCGTTCGCACTGGTCGCTTGGCTAGTCTATTATGTTTTCAAAACCTTGCTCCCAAAAATCACGGCAGACTTCACGGCTCAACTTGAGGCTCAACGAAAGAGTTTTGGCACAACCCTCGACAAAGTTAATGAGCGACACCACACGTTAATGCGCGAACAACGGGACGAGTTTCGGGCCGAGCTTGCTCAACAGCGGGCAGACTTCAAAGCGGAAGTCCAACGCGAGAGGGACTTGTTCAATCAGATACTCAGCGCAGTCAGGAAAGACTTTGAAAGAAGATAAGCGTGCGGCTAGAGGCGTGCGGCAGCTTGTAGGGCGGCTGTGCGAGACTCGCTGTACGTGAAGCCTCCCGCTTGGAATCTGATAGGGGGCTATAGATTGTAAGCGGGAGCTATATTGGGTCGGGTGTGGCAAGGCTGCACTCGGCTATGCCTGAGTGGGTTTCTGCCTTTCTCACTCAGGCATTTATTTTTCTGCCTGATTGCTTTCAGGACTGCCCATGCATACGCTGTGGAACTGGTGGCCTAATGCAGTGAGGCGTATAAGCTCTTTGCTGGTTCGTATATCCTTAATCTCTAATGAACTCACCTTTGTCTCTCCTCCTGCTCCCTGCATGGATACTATATTGGTTACGACTGCTTTTGCGCGCTCTTCTATCAGGGGATATTTGGATTGAGATATGTCGCCTTGCTCGACCGCCGGGAGAATTTCAGCGAGTCCTAAGCGCATTAAATTATCTAAGTAGCTAAGGGTTAGACCTATAGGCCAGCCTTGTATTTCTTGCTCCAATCCTATTTCTTGGTCTAACAATGAATAATGCCTAAACTCCATGACAGCCTCCTCTTCATTAATCAACAACGAGATACCTCCAGAAAGCACTGGATTAAACAACGAGGTAGCCATATGAGAAATCAAGCGCGCTTCATGTGGTGTCAACTGCCGGATTATTTCTACAAATGCTGGATGTGCGCTTATCGCTGTATCAGCGTCCATAGCAGTTGCGAGTAAATTCGCATATAATTCGCGCAAGGTAGGTTCATGGGCTACGAACCGCAATGCCTCAATTGTCGGGCCAGCCACACTGGGGCTTGGCATGACAATTCGCTCAGGCGGTACTTTCTTCAACTTTTCAGTGAGCGCCTTATCAAGATACTCCGCAATCTTTTCATAGCCCCACACAAGAGCCGAGATAGGAGCCAGCGCAACGTGTATTGCCTTAGTTACTTTTTGGAGCGCAGCGCCTATCTCCTTCGCGGCAGGCTGTAACGCATCCTGATAAACAGGCACGGCTTCAACAATACCTTTCACGGCGTCGGCAGCATCACGGATTTTGTTCTCGTCAGCCATAAGTGTCCTCTTGGCCTACGGTAATTCTTTCTCAGCTTCGACCAGCAACAGAATGTTCGTTGCAGTCAGGTGCAGTAGGTAACTCGCCAGATAACTTGGGACGGTTGTCGGCTGTGCCCCCTGACCATGCCCGCCGAGTTTATTCCTAACCGTAGGCACTCCGCACTCTAGCGTCGTCCGTAATGCAGAGAATTCGCTTTGCAAGAGTGATGGAATAAGACCATTCTTGAAACAGACATCAATCAACTTGCTCGCCGTATCGGTCGGACTGTATGTCCATCCACGCTTGTCACAAATTGCCTTCATTGTGCTCTCAAATGCTTTGAGGCAGTCATTCAGACATTCTTTATATCTTCTATGCCTATAGTGCTCATGAGCTTTCAAATACTCCTCATTTGCGCCTTTGAACCGTACGTCACTCAAAAAGTTCAACGCGGGCTTTACAACCTCTGCATGGATTAGCTGCGAATCAATACGTATTAACTTGTCTGATTCAAACTGATAGCCAATGCCCTGCTCACGAAACCGCTGGTTCAACTCTTCAATGGCTTCATCGGGATTGAGTAATGGTCTGACTCTTACTTGATAATCAGAACTTCCTGCAACTAGGGCAACAAAACGAAAAGATAATTCGATTATATCTAGTGCTTTATCCGTTCCTGACGAAAGGAAAAAACTCACAAGGGCATCACGATATTGAGAATCCGCATCTTCCAAGAGTTCAAATAATCCATACTCTCTACACAAAATGTTATTTATTTGCCTATAGACTTCATGCACTAACTCATTCCCGTATTGAATGTAACCTCCAGAGTTATTAGAAAAAGCATCCTCCCATATATGGATAATTTGGACTCGAAGCTCGCGCGGAATATCATCATACTGATAAATGTCCGGCACTTCACCCCTTAATTTCTTTTGCCGTTTAGAGTAAAGGTCAAATACGGGCATATTGTCTAAAGTCTCCTTACGTAAGGACATCTGAGTATCGTCCATAAATTATACTCGCGCATTTTCCTCGCCGCACTAACTTTTCTTGTCGCCGATACAACAAAAAAAGGGGCGCGGAGGCCCCTCTAGTGTATAGTGCTGTGGCGAAGTCTTTACACCTTCGCTTTGCCTTCCTTGAGATACTTCTGCATCCCCTTAAAGAATTTATCAGAGATTCGCCCGCCCGCTCCCCATGCGAAAAGCTGCGCCTTCTTTTGGGTGTTCAGTTGCACGCGCACTTTGCCATCGTCCATCTTTGTAATCACGACCCCACAGCGAAAGCCGTTAGACGCCATGCTCATCCCGCTGTGAAAGTTAAGGATGCCTGATTCTTTTTCTGAGTGCTCAATGACGAAGTTTTCATTAGCACTCGCTATGGCCGCATCCCAAACCTTGTCATAAGGCGCGTCAAAGATTTTGGTCTTATCGTCCTCTTTCTCCTTGCCCACCGCTGCCGATACTGCGAGCAGCAGAATAACCCACGCGGTTAGTACCTTTCTCATTCCTGTCCTCCGTGATTTTATTCACCCCAACTTGCCGACCATAGATACATCAACTTAGCCGATGAGTTCAAGCCGCAATTGGTTCTGGAAAGTTGACGCGGGCAAACTCTCCGAAATACTTGCGGGCAGCCTCATCATAGGCGCGGGCGGCAGCTTCCTCAGTATCGAAGTAGCCGAGATGAATCCTTTTGTACTCGTGCATGATGTACGCCTTGATATAACCACCCACTTTCATAACATGAACGCCTTTGTACTTTGATGTAGTGCCTTCTTGCTTTCGGCTATTGGCGTTGTTCTGCGAGCGAGTTGCAACTCGTAGATTTTCGCGGGTGTTATCTAGCCCATCGCCGTTGCGGTGGTCAATGTCTAGCTCACCCGCCTCGCTACCAAATATGAAGCGGTGCATCGAGACGTTCTTGCCATTTATCCATGCTGACGCATAGAACCTATGCCTCTGCTTGACCAGATGCCAGTTGTGCCTACTCACCAATTCAAAATCCTTGTCATCGACCTTCGCAGTCATGCCATTCGATAGCGTTACCTCTTTGTAATTCATAATCCCAAACTCTCCTTTGAGTTTGGGGGCTGAATGGTTATTGCCTTGCCCGGCGCAACAGGCAGAGTGTGCTATTGCTCGATTAGGTTCTTCACGTAGGCGAGCTTGAAATGCACGCACCGATTGCGGAACTGAAAGCCCTCGCATGGACAGGTGCGCAGTTTTAGGTTCACAAGGTAGGTGTCATCGGTGCTGGCTGAAGGCACACTGTAAATACCATCCTCGACTTTTTGGACGCGAGCAAGGCGGGCGAGGAACGTAACGACACGCTCCTCACCGAGCCATGCTTGTAGTTTGCTGATTAACTCAGCTTCGCTTTTCGGTAACTTCAACATAGTTATTGCACTCAACATGCGCTTGGCTGTAGACTGTAGCCATACAATCTTTCCTGAACACGGACAGGTTGTTACCTTTCGGCTCCCGCCGTCTGCACAACGCGCGGGAGAGTTCAAAGGGGGCTTGGAAGGGTGTCACCCCTCCCAAGCCTTCCGCGTTTATTCGGCCTGCACGCCGTCGCGCAAGCTGCCAACCGTTACGGTCTCGCCGTTCACCTTAGCGGTGAAGAAAGCCCAACCGTTGATGCTCGGCTTTTCAACACCCGCCTCGGCCAGAATGGCACGGCCAAGCATTGACAGGCTGTTGTACTCGCCTTGCCCGTACTTCAGCGTGCCGTTCTTGGTTAAACGGGCTGAATACTTCTCGCCCTTGTAGTTGGCCGTCAGCACTTGACCGGCCTTCAGAATCCCCGCTTCAAGCAAATCTGCGAGGCTGACTTCAATTCGTTTCGGTGTCCGTTTCGTGTTTTCCATTTCAATCTCCTTAAAGTTTGTTGTTAGGGCTTCGTTGCCGTCGCCCTACATTCACTATTATACATAAGTATATGTTAGAGTCAATACCTTTGATGAATATTTTTTTATTTATTTTTGGCCTAATCCCTCTAGCAAGTGTTCTTTATGGAGAATACTTCGCGGCAAGCAAGGCATTTCATGGGTGGGAATAGGGCTTGTATCTCATATACTATTGTGCTATAGTAGTTCCCGTAGCAGGAAAAACTCACATTGAGGTGGTTTATGGTTAGACTCATTGTTAAGGAAACGGCTGAAAACGCGGGTATAAAATCCGCCTATGAGCTTGCGCAGCGCACAGGGATTCCGGTGCGTAGCGTTTACCGGATTTGGAACGGCGAGGCGACGATGCTCGGTTTAGACACAATCGACGCCCTCTGCTATACGCTTGAGGTTCCAATTGCGCAACTGCTCAGGTATGAGCGCACACCGCGCAAACCCAAAAAAGGTAAGAAGGAGGCATAACGATGAAAGCCCCGAAGAAAACCGACACTCGTTTTCTTTCGCACCTGTCGCAGCAAAAGGTCGCGCTCATCTACTGCCGTGTTTCTACGGCCAAACAAGACGAGGAGGGCACGTCGCTTGATTCTCAGGAAAAGGCCAATATAGAAGAAGCCAAGCGGCGCGGCTACGCAATCGGCAGAGTCGACAGGGAAGTTTATTCAGGCGCGGAACTGTACGATAGACCGTTGCTATCGCGGGCGCGTTCGGAAATCCGCGCTGGCAAGTTTCACGCATTGATTGTTTACTCCACCGACCGCCTTAGCCGTGACCCCATACACCTTGCGATAATCGCTGAAGAGTGCGAACGGCACGGCGTCGAGCTTATCTTCGTTTCCGAGCCGTTCGACAATTCGCATGAAGGTGCGCTGTTGAGATACGTCAAAGGCTATGCAGCACAGGTTGAAAGGGAGAAATTCAGGGAGCGTATTATTCGCGGGAAGCGAGAGCGGTTCCTACAGGGCAAGCTCAACCGTGCTGGCTGCAACCTGTATGGCTACTGTAGAGATGCAGAAGGCACAAAGCGCGAGATTGTACCAAACGAGGCTAAGGCCATTCGGCAAATCTTTGAATGGGCGCTAGAGGGCGTCGGGCAAGTTTCGATAGCCAAGCGGCTGAACGAGCGCGGTGTGCGCCCGCCGTCGTTCGGCAAGAAGACCTATAAGGATGGCCGTCTTGCCAGATGGGGTAAGGGACAGATTTCGCGCATTCTGCGTGAGCCAGCCTATCGAGGTGAAACAATCGGGTGGAGATGGAAAAGCAACGGGAAACATAGCAATGTTACTCTTCGCCCGAAAGAAGACCATATCAGGTTGCCTGAAGGCATCTCGCCTCGCATCGTGTCTGACGAGCTTTGGTACGGCGCGCAGGCGAGAATCGCGCAAAGTTATGCGGTGGTGAATACGCGAAATGAAAAGCAGGAGTTTTTACTCAGGGGCATGATTGTGTGCGGCAAGTGCGGGCGGTCGCTGTACACGGAAGTCGAGCACAAAAAGACTCGCATCTATAGATGTTCATCTCGCGTGCATGATGCGAAACCATGCGGCGGCAAGAGGGCAAACGCCGACTTCATCGAGCAGAAAGTATGGGCGCGGGTGTTGGCTTTCCTGAGCAATCCTGACGTCGCACAGGAAGAGCTTGAAAAGTTGGAAAGCGAAAGCGCGGATGATTCTCTGCGCTTTGATTTGGACGCGGCGCAGAAGCGCATGGAAAGTATCGACAGGCGCATTCGCACGCTCGTCCGTAAACTTGCAACCGTTGACGACGAGGATGTCGAACGAGTCTTCGACCAAGAAATCGGTCGCCTGAAAGAAGAGAAAGGGCAGACGGCGCGTATTATAGAAGATATAGAAACCCGCCTTGCCTCGAAAGATAGCGCACTTGCCAGCCTGAGAACCCTGACCGACTACTGTGCCCGCGTCCGTGCCGTTGTGGACAATTTTAGCTTTGAAGAAAAGACCTTTACCTTGCAAACGCTCGGCGTTAAGGTAGCTGCGAACGGCAAACAATGGCACATGGATATGAAAATTCGGCTGGCCGAACCCGACATGGCAGCCGTTGGCGGCAACGACGGCGGCGACGACAGCGGGTTTTTTGAAAATTTGGGCGATTTGCCTGCCGGTGTTTCGTCACAATTACATTGCTGATTGGCCCGCCAGGCTCAGGCAAGACCATGCTGGCCAAGCGCCTGCCGACGATACTGCCGCCGCTCGAATTCGAGGAGGCAATCGAAGCCACGAAAATTCAGAGCGTAGTTGGCCTTACAGAACGTCGCGGGCTGGTGACACAAAGGCCATTTCGCGCGCCGCATCACACGATCTCGGATGCGGGCTTGATCGGCGGCGGCACCGTGCCGCGTCCCGGCGAAGTGTCGCTGGCGCACAACGGCGTTCTCTTTCTCGATGAATTGCCGGAGTTTGATCGCAGCGTTCTCGAAGTGTTGCGCCAGCCGCTAGAAGACGGGCGCGTCACCATCAGCCGCGCCGCCATGTCGCTGACCTTCCCGTCGCGCTTCATGCTTGCCAGCGCGATGAATCCATGTCCTTGCGGTTTCTTTAACGATCCGACGCGCGAATGCAAATGCACACCTTTGCAGATTCAGCGTTATGTGTCGAAGATCAGCGGCCCGCTGCTTGACCGCATAGACATTCACATAGACGTGCCGG
>JBBWZK010000049.1:0-10723 GCA_039648975.1 Blastocatellia bacterium | reverse complement strand
GCCGCTGGCAGCAACTCTTTGATAAGATGCCATTGGCAGTCGGTCAGGTCAGAAGGATAGGTTGTTGATTTCACACCATCAACTTACCTGCTGACCTCCACTGCTAGCTATTTTTCAAACAGCTTCTCAGCAAAATGATTCCAGACATGCGGTGGGCTTTCAAAAAATCGCCGAGCGGTTGGTCAATGACTCGCCGGACCGTGCGCGACGCATGGCGCAACCACAGGTCGTCGCCGCGCCTGATGATAAAACCCATGTGAAACACATCGAGGTTGTGCCGCGTCGAAGCGAATAGGGCGATGTCGCCCGTCTCAACCAGACGGCGAATGCGCGCCGACGATTGCTTTGGAAAAACGCGAAAAGCGACGGTTTTTGCGGGCAATTCTTTGATCAGCGCCAGCCTGCGCGTTCGGGTTACGGCGTGCGGGCCATTGGTGATGTTCTTTACTATTCCACGTCGCCGGTTATGCTTGATCCAGTCGAGCATGTAGTGATTGCGGCTGTGCCAGGCGACCTTGCCGCTACGGTAACGCATCTCGCGCAAGGCGTCACGGAACTCATCGGCGGTGCGTGAGGCGGCGAGCGCCAGCACCGTTTCGACGTAGGTCACGCAATCGAATCCGTCAAATCGAACGACCAGAGATTCCGCTGCCTCCGGCCCGCCGCCGAGCGGGTTGTTGAGATAAGGCGATTCAAGCCAGTGCGCCGAGATGCGCTCCAGGCGTTCGCCAAATTCGTCGGCGTCGCGGAATTGATTCAACAAGCGGCTCGCTTCGCCGATCTTTCGCGCGGTGTTTTTTTCAGTTCGTCGCAAGCGGATTCTCTTTGATTGAAAGCCCGCGTCGGCTCTCGCTTACAAAGTCACGCCGGCATCGCCGAGTTGTTCCTGCGCCAGTCGTGTCATTACCTGTTTGATCGGCTCACCTGTGCCGGCAAGCACAAAGTCGTTTGCCGCTGCCGACCAATCGAATTTATAACTCGCGACGCGCGCCGATACCCACAACTGGCGCACTGAAGAATTCAGACTGACGATGAATTTGCCCGGCTCGCCTTCTTCAAACGTCACGCTGAGAACGCCGCCCTGCACTTCGACATCGAGATCACGCTGTTCGCCGAGATTGGCAAAGGCCTCCTCAAGCTCGTGAATCGTCTGCTCGGCCTTCTCCTGAAATTCCGTTTCGCTCAAGCGCTCGCTCATTGGGTTTGCCTCTTTCTCAAATTGCGAAGACCGAATTATAAACCATCGCCGCGCCGTTGCGCTCGCCGATTGAACAGCGCAAGCTGCGGCGGGCGTGCCGATGCTTGTCCGTGGCGTGCCGCGTCCGCTATATTTATCGGTTCTTGATCTTAATTAAAAGGAGACCGTATGGAACGCACCTTAGTTTTAATCAAACCCGATGCGGTGCAGCGCGGCTTGATTGGCAGCATCCTGGCGCGCTTTGAAGATAAAGGATTGAAAGTCGCCGGCATGAAATTTCTGAAGCTCACCGACGAGTTGTTGAACACGCATTACAGCCACCTGGCGGACAAGCCGTTCTTTCCCGGCACCAAGCGATTCATGACGCTGACGCCTGTAGTGGCGATCTGTCTTGAAGGACTCGACTCTGTCGAGACGGTTCGCCGTCTGTGCGGCATCACCAAAGCGCGCGAAGCCGCGCCCGGCACGATTCGCGGCGACCTGGCGATGAGCGTGCAGGCCAATCTGGTTCACGCCTCGGATTCGCTCGAAACCGCCCGGATAGAAGTGGCGCGCTTCTTCGACGACGCAGAGCTTTTCGAGTACGATTCGGCGCTCACCCCGACGATCTATTCGGAAGACGAAATTGGCTAAAGCAACTCGCAACGTTGACGCCCTTTCACGCCGCCTGGATTGTTGTGCAGATTACCGGCACGGCAATCCAGGCGGCGCAGTCTTTTGCCGCAACCGGACGGTCAGGCAGTAAACTCCGGCTGTTTTTGCGGCGTCTTCATGTTAAGATGGCCCTCGTGAAAATCCTGCTCGCCTCATTGGCTACGGTTTTCATTCTCTGCCTGCCACGGGTCGCCGTTGCGCAGGGCGGCAACACTTTGTATGGCGACTTACAAGTGGATGAAAGCCGCGTACAGGGCATCAAGCCCGAAACTTTCCATATCATTCTTTACGACAGAACCGGCCAGGTGATCGCCCGGCAAGCGGTTAACAATGGCGGGCGCTATCGCTTCCTCGATGTGCCGAATGGTGAATATCGATTGGCCGTCGAGGTCGAGAATGAAGAGGTCACGCGGATCAATATACGGATTACGGAAATCTCAAAAACCGATGTGCGATATGACATCGCTCTGCAATGGCAACCCCGGCGCAACGACACGGGTCGCAGCACAGCGACCACGGTTGCCGTCACCGACGTTTATTCGCGCAGCGCCGCCAATGAATCATTGTTTAATAAAGCAGAGGAAGCGCTCAGGAAGAAAGATTACGATCACGCCGTCGAATGGCTTACCCAGATTGTCGGCAACGATCCGAAAGACTATATCGCCTGGACGGAACTGGGAACGCTGCATTTCCGGCGCGAGAAATATGACGACGCGGATAAAGCTTACCAGCGGGCGCTCGCCGAGAAGCCAGCTTACACACTGGCTTTGTTGAACTACGGCAAGCTGCGGCTGGCAAAAAAAGAGTTCGAGCCGGCGATTGAAATCCTCACCCGCGCGGTCAGCGCGCAGCCGCTGTCAGCCGACGCGAATTATTATTTAGGTGAAGCCTATCTTCAGGTGAAGCGCGGTTCAAAAGCCGTCGGCTACCTGAACGAAGCGCTGCGCATCGACCCCATCGGCAAGGCCGAAGCGCACTTGCGCCTGGCCCTGCTGTACAAAGGGGCTGGCTTGAAAGACAAGGCGGTTGCCGAATACGAGCAATTCCTCGCCAAACGGCCCGATTATCCGGAGAAGGAAAAGATTCAACAGTTCATCCGCGAAAACAAAAAGCCCTGAGCCACAGCCAGTCGCTGCCCGTTTGCTATTGACTCGCCTGCGCGCTCGTCATAGTATAACCAACGTTTTAGAACATCTGACAACAACGGATCGAGAACGCTCTAAGCGTTATGATTTAACGGTTCGGCGTCTTTGACTTCATCCCGGAAGCGCGTTTCTAAGGAGTGCGATCAAAGCGAGCACCAAGACTCG
Source organism: Blastocatellia bacterium (assembly GCA_039648975.1). GTDB lineage: Bacteria > Acidobacteriota > Blastocatellia > UBA7656 > UBA7656 > DATENM01. The sequence goes on along the minus strand of JBBWZK010000049.1, from coordinate 7,561 downwards.
CCAGCCAAACGGGGATGGCCGCTCACAACCGAAGCGCCTGATGGCATGTTCGCAGCTTCGGACATAAACGCTCTGGCGCTTTGCCATTCCTTGCAACAATCCAATTGGTTTTGACTCATGGCCCACGATGCCGTCGACTCACAGCGGCATTCGCCGGCTCATCACATCGGTCAATCAAGCAGTCAACGGCGACGCGCAGCAGGCGACGGACGCCGAGAGCCAAACATGGAGCAACTTATGAAAAAAATGACCTGGAAGAGGATTCGCTCACTAAGAACTTTCAGCAAAGCGATTTTGACGATGCTGCTCATGTTGCTGATGCTACAGTCGAGCGTGCCGGCACAGACCGGCTCATCGTCGATTCGCGGCACCGTAACCGACCCACAGGGCCAGGCGGTGGCAGGCGCCAACATCACGTTGACTCACGTGGAGACGAACGCCGCCCGCAAACAGACGACCAACGAAAAGGGCAACTATAGTTTTGATTTGCTGACCCCCGGAACCTATCGCCTGGAAGCCGAAGCAGCCGGCTTCAAGAAGGCGGTCATCTCAGACCTCCGCGCGCTGGTTGACAAAGCGACGACGACCGACGTGCAGATGGAGGTCGGCGCGATCACGGAATCGGTTTCGGTTTCTGCGGGGGCCAGCGAAGTCCTGCTCAACAAACAGGACGCCACCATCGGCAATACCTTCAGCAACCAGCAGATCACCCAACTGCCGATTGAATCGCGCAACGTCGTCGCCCTGTTGAGCTTGCAACCGGGCGTGACGCCTGATGGCTACGTCGCCGGCTCGCGCGCCGATCAGGCCAACGTGACGCTCGATGGCGTCGACGTCAACGAGCAGCAAAGTGGTCTCAATAACATTGCCCTTGAAGTAGGGAACCAGGAAGCCTTCGCCAGCGTCCTGCGCGTGACACCGGATTCTATCGAAGAGTTCCGCGTCACCACTACCAACCCGAATGCCGCGCAGGGCCGCTCGTCTGGCGCGCAGGTATCCCTGATCACCAAGAGCGGCACGAATCAGTTTCATGGCTCGGCTTACGAATTTCACCGCAACACGGTCACCAGCGCCAATGACTTCTTCAACAACCTGAACGGTCTGCCAACCCCGAAACTGCTGAGGAACCTGTTCGGCCTTTCGGTCGGCGGGCCGATCCAGAAAGACCGCCTCTTCTTCTTCTACAACTATGAAGGCCGGCGCGACGCCAGCGAACAGGCGGTGGGGCCGCGCACCGTGCCGCTCGCCGGTCTGGGACTTGGCCAAGTTAAGTACATTAACGACAGCGGCGGCATCACGACGCTGAATATCAACCAACTCAACCAGATCTACTCGACCGTTGGCATCAACCCGGCTGCCGTGGCGGTCTTTGCCGATGCGGCGGCGCGCTACCCGGCCAACGACTTCTCCATCGGTGACGGGCTGAACACCGGCGGCTTCCGCTTCAACGCCTCGACGCCTTTGAAGTGGAATACGCACATCGCGCGGCTCGATTACAATGTGACGAGCGACGCACGGCACGTCGTCTTCCTGCGCGGCAACTATCAGCAGGACACGATCAATTTTGCGCCGCGTTTTCCTGACACGCCCTCGCCGCGCGTCTGGAATCATCCAACCGGCATCGCCGCCGGCTATAACTGGGTGATCAGCAACTCGCTGGTCAACAACTTTCGCTACGGCCTGACACGCGAGGCGTTTTCGCATCAGGGCGATGCGTCACAAAACGCCATAGACTTTCGCGCCGTCTTTCAGCCGCTCACCTTCGACCGCACGCTGGATCGCGAGACGCCTGTGCAGAATTTCACCGACGACCTGTCGTGGACGCGGGGCAACCACACATGGCAATTCGGCGGCAACGTCCGCCTGATTCGCAACAGCCGCGCGAGCAATGCCAGTTCCTTTGATACGGCGCGCTTGAACCTCTTCTTCTATCAGGACGCCGGCGGCTCAGTGCTTGACCCGTTTTTCAACGCCGATGTGCCCGCCGTTGATTCCGGCTTTGAAACCAATCTCGGCCACGCGCTGGTGGCGCTGATCGGGCGCTATTCGCAATATGCCGGCAATTTCAACTTCGGCGGCGACGGCTCGCCGCAGCCTGTCGGCGAAAGCGTTAAACGCACCTTCGCCACACAAGAGTATGAGGGCTACGTGCAAGACATCTGGCGCTGGAAGCCATCGCTGACTATCACGGCGGGCCTGCGCTACGGCATCAGCCGCCCGGTTTACGAAGTCAATGGCTTTCAGGCGCAGCCGACCGTCAGCCTGGGTAAATTCTTCGAGCAGCGCAAAGCCGGAGCCGCCGCCGGACAACCATTCAATGAGTTGATCACGATTGACAAGTCGGGGCCGGCCAATGGCAAGCGCGGCTTTTACGACTGGGACTTGAATAACTTCCAGCCGCGCATTGCCGTGGCGTGGTCGCCGAGCTTTAAGGAAGGCGGTTTTCTGCGCAAAGTCTTCGGCGGCGAGGGCGACTTCGTCATACGCGGCGGCTTCGCCATGGTCAACGATTACTTCGGCGAGGAGTTGGCTGTGCGTTTCGATCTCAACAACACGCTCGGCTTCTCTTCAAGCCAGGAGATCGCCGCTGAAACTTTCAACATCACAGACAACCCCGGACCGCGCTTCACCGGCTTCAATCAGGACATTCGCAGCCTGCCGCGGATCAATGTTCCATCGCAGCTCGTCTTCCCGCTGACGCATCCGGCAGACGGCGACACGCGCATCGAAGCAGGGTTGGACGATTCACTGACAACGCCGACGCACTATAGCTGGAACGTTTCGGCGGGCCGCAAGCTACGCGGCGGCCTGTTCGTCGAAGCGGCTTACATTGGCCGCAAGGCGCGCAATCTGCTAGTCGGGCGCGACGTGATGGCGCTCAACAATCTGGTTGACACGAAAAGCGGCATGGACTGGTACACGGCGGCTGGCATCCTGGCCCAGTTGCGCGAGGCCAGCACGCCGATCAATCAGGTCGGGCCGATTCCTTACTTTGAAAACCTCTTCCCGAATTTCGCGCGACCGGCGGGACTGACCGCGTCGCAAGGCGCCTACCGTCGGATTGCGCGGGCATCGGTCGGAGGCCGCGAGAACGACTGGACGACGTTGCAGTTGATCCTCGACGATCAATCGGTCCTCGGCGAGAATGTTTTCTATCACCCGCAGTATGCGGCGCTGTCGACCTTCAGCACCATCGGCAATAGTGATTATCACGCCGGCACGCTGTCGATACGGCAGCGCTACCACAACAGCCTGATGTTCGACTTCAACTACACGCTGTCGAAATCAATGGATGACGCCTCGGGCTTGCAGACGGGGAGCCTGTTCGGCTCGACCTTCATTCTCAATCCGCTGCGGCCCGAAGACAACCGCGCGGTGTCGGACTTCGACATACGCCACATCATCAATGCCAACGCCCAGTGGCAACTCCCTGTCGGTCGCGGCAGGAAGTTCCTCAGCAGCAGCAAGGGCTTCGTGGATGCGTTTCTCGGCGGCTGGGATTTGAACGCCATCTACCGCTGGAATTCTGGCCGCCCGGCGGCGTTCGGGCCTTACGACGCCGGCCAGTGGGCAACCAACTGGAACGTGCAGAGCAATGGGGTGCGCCTCTTTCCCATTGAGGCGACGCCGACGAAGACAAGCACCGACGGCACGCCGAATCTCTTCGCCGACCCCGTGCAAGGGTATCGCAGTTTCAGAAATGCGCGCGCCGGCGAAACCGGCGACCGCAACGTCCTGAGAATTCCCAGCTACGTGTCACTCGACATGAGCCTGAACAAGTCGTTCACCATGCCGTGGAGCGAACACCACAAACTACAATTCCGCTGGGAAGTCTTCAACGTCACCAACACGCAGCGCATGGGAACGATTGCCGATCTGGCGCTCGACATCGATCCGCAACTGCCGAACAGCACGCCAACGCCGGGCTTCGGCAATTTCACTGGTATTCAGGGGACGCCGCGCGTCATGCAGTTCGGCTTGCGTTACACCTTCTGATAACCAAGCGCAACCAACCAGCGATAACTCACATTCAAGAAAGGGGCGCTCCGACGGAGCGCCCCGCTTTTTTTGCGCGGTGGAATAATTGCGGTTTACGACAAGTCTTTGGCGCGGAGTTGAATTTCGTAGAGTTTCGTCAACGCTTCGACGGGGCTCAACTCGTTGATGTCGAGCGCGGTCAGTATATCGAGCAAGGCGCGGTGCGCTCCGGTGAGCCTGTCGGATTGTTGCGTGTCGGCTTTCTGCGAAGCGCCCGCCGAGTTGCCGCGTTGGTTGATCAACTCAGTGGCGCGGCGCAGCACAGGCTTGGGAAGCCCGGCAATTTGTGCGACATAGATTCCAAAACTCTTTTCAGCGCGGCCCGGTTCGACGCGATGCAGATAGTGGACTTTGCCGCCGCGCTCGCGCACGGCGACGTGATAATTGCGCACGCGCGGCAGGTAATCGCTCGCATCGGTCAACTCGTGATAGTGCGTCGCAAACAAGGTCTTCGTCTGAAGGCGCGGTTGATTGTGCAGGTATTCGATAACCGCGCGGGCAATCGATAGCCCGTCGGCGGTCGATGTGCCGCGCCCTATCTCATCAAGCAAAACCAGGCTGCGCGGCGTCGCGTGATGCAGGATGTGCGCCGTCTCGATCATCTCGATCATAAAGCTCGAATGGCCGCGCAGCGTGTAATCGTTCAAGCCGATGCGCGTGAAGATGCGATCCAGCAGCGCCAGGCGGGCCGACTGTGCCGGCACGAAGCTGCCGATTTGCGCCAGCAGACAGATCAACGCCACCTGTCGCAGATAGACAGACTTGCCCGCCATGTTCGGCGCGGTGATCAGCATGATCTGCGTCTCGCGGTTCGAGAGATTTGTGTCATTGGCTACAAATTCTCGGCCATCGAGCATCTGCTCGATCATCGGATGGCGGCCTTTGATGATCGTCAGGTCGTCCGCTTCGGTGAGTTTAGGCCGCACGTAGCTGCGCTCGACGGCCAGTTCGGCGAGCGCCGTAAACAGATCGATGCGACCGAGCGCCGCGCCTACACGGCTAAGGCGTTCGTGATGCCTGCTGATTTCGTCGCACGCCTGCCGGTAGAGATTGGTCTCCAGTTCGAGTATGCGTTCGCGCGCATTGGCGATGAGCGATTCGTGCTCTTTCAATTCAAGCGTGAAGAAACGCTCGGCGTTCGTCAGCGTCTGCTTGCGCACGTATTCGGCAGGCACGAGGCGCAGGTTCGGCCTGGTCACTTCGATGTAGTAGCCGAAGACTTTGTTATAGCCGACCTTCAGCGAGCGTATGCCTGTACGCCCACGCTCGCGTTTCTCGAAGTCAGCCAGGAACGTCCGCCCGCCGCCCAGTATCGAGCGCAGTTCGTCAAGCTCGCGCGAAAAGCCCGGACGAATGATGCCGCCTCTTTCAAAATCACTCGGCGGACGATCTGCGATGGCGCGCTCGATAAAGGTAATCACCTCGTCGCAGTTTTCAAGCTGCGAATAGTAATCTGCCGGCGCGCGTTCGCGTTCGAGCAAAGCGCGAATCTCGCCGACGTGCTTCAGGCTATGCGCCAGCGTCAGCGTCTCGTAAGGCACCGCCAGGCGGCGACGTATGCGTCCGAGCAGGCGTTCGACATCAAGCACATTCTCAAGCAGCGCCCGCACACGTTCGCGAGCCGCTGTCTGTTTGGTAAACCATTCGACTGAATCTTGCCGGGCGCGCAGCTCATTGATTTCCAGCAGCGGATGGCGCAGCCAGCGACGCAGCAAGCGCCCGCCCATCGGCGTTTCGGTCAAGTCTATGGTCGCCACCAGCGACCCGGTCGGCGCGCCGCCTGTGAAGTCCCAGCCTTGAAAGATTTCGAGATTGCGCAGGGTCTGCGGGTCGAGTTGCATGAAGCTGGTGGCGCTATAACTCTGAAGGTGAATTAGATTACTGAGCGCCTCGCCCTGCGTGTCGCGCAGATAAGCGATGATCGCGCCGGCGGCGCGCGTCGCCAGCGGCAAAGGTTCTGCGCCGAAGGCTTCGAGCGACGCGACATCAAAATGCTCAAGCAAGGCGCGGCGCGCGGCCTCGAAAGAAATCTGCGCTTCATCGAGCCGCGTGATCGAGCGAATCTCCAGCGTCGGCAATTCAACGTCGTGCGGCGCGATCAACTCCGCCGGCGCGATACGCTCAAGCTCGTTGATCGCCTGTTCGCGGTTGAGTTCCGTCATGCGAAACTCGCCCGTCGAGATGTCTGCATAAGCGATGCCGGCGGCGCGCTCCTCGATGATGAAGCTGGCGAGATAATTATTGGCGCGGCGTTCGAGCAGACCCGGCTCGATGATCGTGCCGGGCGTGATGATGCGCGTGACTTCGCGTTCAACCAGTCCCTTGCCGGGCGGCGTGGTCTGGTCGCAGACGGCAACCTTATAGCCGCGCTGTATGAGCTTGGCGAGATGGCTTTCGAGCGAGCGCACGGGAACGCCCGCCAGCGGATGGGCGTTGCCTTTGCCGAACCACTTGCGCGTCAGCACGACGCCGAGTTCGCGCGCCAGCGTCTGCGCGTCCTCGTCAAAGGTTTCGTAGAAATCGCCGATCTGAAACAACAGGATCATGCCGGGATAGCGGCGCTTGATCTCCAGATATTGTCGGCGCAGCGGTGTGCTCATTAATCAAGCATCTCCGTGACAGATCAGCCCGATTCATCGGGCTGAATAACTTTACAGATCACTATCTAAAAGCGATTCATGCTGTTCGGCTGCCTTTCGACAGCGACAGCCAGATGACGCTCAACAGCAAGAAGAAGACCGCCCAGATCCACAGGCGGTTAGCGATCATGATTTCCAGGTTATGGAAGCAGATGAGCCCTCCGACATCTGTCGCGCCGCTGTATTGCACCAGCCAACTGGTGCCGAGTTCGCTCGCCAGAGCGATCAAGAAGAAGGCGAAGAAATGCTTTTTCATAACGGCCTCTCCTGCGATTCAGAGTTTCGCGTTGAGCTTTTCAAGCAAGGCTTGCTGCGATTTCAGCGCCTCGTACAAGCGCTGCAAGTCGCCGACGCCGATGACCGTGATGACTTCCCAGATTTCGTGAAACGATCCGGTCAACCGTTTACCGGCGAATTTCGCAGAGCGCTCGTCGGCAACGATCAGGAACGGGCGCGAGCGTTGCGCATCGTAAGCGTGCTTCAACCTGGTCAGCGCGCTATCGACGCTGCCGGCAATCTGCACTTCAAAGACATGGCTCAGGCGCGGCGAATTGATCGAGTCGCGCCAGACGACATCGTAATAATCAAACTCGGCTTCGGCGTGACGACCCAGCATGACGCCGATTTCAACGAGCATCTGTTGCGCCTCTTTATGCGACAGCGTGCGCGGCGTTTCGCTGACGGGTTCGACGGGCTGCGGGCGCATCGCTTCAGCTTCAACGCGCTGCCGGCCTCTGGCCGTGATCGTCCAGCGCGTCCGCTCGCGGCGCAATTCGCCTTTCTCTTCAAGCTCGCGTCCGGCGCGCTGGACGACGCGCTTCCAGGCGCTGCGACGTGACGGCGAGCGCTCAAGCAAATCATCCGCACTGAGTTGCGGAAAGTAA
>JBBWZK010000481.1:0-6331 GCA_039648975.1 Blastocatellia bacterium | reverse complement strand
TCAATGCGTTGCCATAATGGATCGGAGAGGATCGAGTTGGACATACAGCCTACCCCTTTGCCCGGTTCGATCTTCTATCTTACATTCAGTTCGTGCTTTCGCTCCTTTTAATTTTGCAACCAGCTCTTACTCTGTCTCTTTCAGGGCAATGAATGAAGTTAAGCATCGTGTTTGCCTGGGAGCGCGGGCGTCTCGCCCGCAACCTCTTACCTGTGAAAAACGGCGGGCAAGATGCACGCGCTCCCAGGTCTTCACGGCATTTCTTTTAAGGCGCGCACCGCTTCTTCAAGTGTGGAGATGATCTGTTGCCGGTTGCCGCCGAGCAGCAGCGGCTCGCCCAGACGAATCTCGCAAAAGAACGGCACCGGGATGATTTCGCCTTTCGGCAGCCTGCGGCCCATGTTGGCCAGAGACGCCGGAACCACAGGCACGTCGGGCAACTTCGCCACCAGGTGCGCGATGCCTGAGCGAAACGGGCCGATCTCAGCGCCCGTGCCGCGCGTGCCTTCAGGAAAAATGATCAGCGAGTCGCCAGCGGCGAGCGCCTGCTGCATGTGCGTGAGAGGATTGTTTTCGGCGGTGATCCCACGACGCGCGATGGGCAGGATGTTGAAAAAGGTTTTTGTAAGCAGGGATACAAAAAAATTGCGCTCGAAATAATCGGCGGCGGCGACGGGCCGTATATGTCGCAGGTGCGTCAGGCGAAACAAGGTCAGCAACGATGCAGTGTCGAGGTGGCTCGAATGATTGGCGACGAGAATGAATTGCCCGGCGCGCGGCAAGTGTTCGCGCCCGCGAACGCGCAGGCCGATGAACAAGGTCATGAACGGCTTGACTAGCAATGCGAACAAGATGATCTGCACGACATCGCGCGCCGTCCATCGGCGCTGGTTGCCGGTTGATTGATTCTCTGTTTGGCTTGCTGTACCGCTCGACATGAGTTTCTGTTCCCGGTTTATTCGAGTCGTTCAATTCCACGGATGAAAATAGCGCACGTAATGAAAGAACAACGGCGCGGCATAGCAGAGCGAATCGACTCTATCGAGCATGCCGCCATGACCGGGAATCGCTGCGCCGAAATCCTTGACGCCGAAGTCGCGTTTGACGGCGCTCATGACCGCGCCGCCGCAAAAGCCCGCCACCGTGATCAGCAGCGAAACCAGCAATGTCTCGATCACCGTGAAGGGCGTCAGAAAACGTATCAACAAGCTCAACAGCATGGCCGAGAGAATGCCGCCGATGAAGCCTTCCCACGTCTTGTTCGGACTGACGGCGGGAATAATCTTATGCCGCCCCAGCGTCTTTCCCCAGATGTATTGCAGCACATCGCTCATCTCGACGACGAAGACCAGAAACAGCACCAGCATGCGCCCGTTCACGCTTGTGTCAGGAATCTGCGGCACGGTCAGCAGAAATGCCATGTGGCTCAGGCCGAAGACGAAGATCATCATGCCCCATTGAATCTGCGACGCCGAAGCGACAAACCCTGTGGTCTCTTTCGCCAGCACTAAGCGGGCCGGCAGCGCCAGCATCATGTAAACCGGAATGAAGATGATGAACATGCCATACCAGCCTATGGCGACCCAGACGTATTGCATGGGAATGGCTAAGAAGGTGAAGATCAGGGCGTGATGATCTGCCGGGCGCGTCTTCAGCAGCGTGACGTATTCTTTCATCGCCCAGAAACTCATGAAGGCGAAGAAGACCAGCGACAGACGATTGCTTAACACCACTGCCGCGAAGAAGACCGCCGCCATCACCCACCAGGCGCGCACGCGCGCCGCCAGCTCTGCGAAATCCGCCTGCGGTCGGGCGCGTTTGAGCGCGGCGACGATGACCGAGGCGATGACCAGCACGCCCAAAACGAGCAGGCCCATCTGCAAGACGGGCGAAAGGCTTCTGATGGTGGTCACAAGATTCATCGGCTCAACCTCCGCTCGCTTTCGCCTTCGCCAGTTCCGTAAGCGCTCTGCGCAGACGGTTCCAGCAGGTCAGCAGCGTCAGCAGCGCCGCGATGGTGAACACCCAAGGCCACGCCGCCAGCGCACGATCAGTTATGAATGTTACTAAGCCGAGTGCGCCGATGATGAAGGCGCGGTCGCTCTTGCCCATCGGCCCATCGTAGCGCCGCGACGCGCCGAGCGCGCGGGCGGTAACGCCGCAGAATTCCGTCAGCACCGCGCCAATGGCAAAGGCGATGATCGGCCAGCGCGCCCGCTCGTCTACGAAGGCGAGCGGTAAATAGAGGCCGAGATCGGCGAGCGCATCGCCCAGTTCGTTCAACACCGCGCCGAGGTTGGTCGCCTTGCCAAGCTCGCGCGCCATCATGCCGTCAATCGCGTTCAGCGCCATGCGCACGAACAACCACACAGGCAACAGCAACAGCAGCCAGGGTCGTCTGGCCGCTTGCGAAACTATCGCGCCCACCAGTATCGAACCAACCAGCGCCATCAAGGTGACGGCGTTGGGCGTCAGACCTGCGGCGGCGAGCCGTCGCATCAGCGGGCGCAGCAAGTTTTGAAAGCGCGGTTTGAGATCGTAAACCGAAGGCATATGCGTGATGCGTGAAACGTGATACGTGATGCGTGGTGCGTGACAATACTGCTAACTCTAAACCGGCTTGTTGCGTATTTAATCACGCATCACGTATCACTTTTAAGAGGCCGCTACGCGCTGGCGATTATACCACGCGCTCTGGCGATTGCTATACAGAGGCGATATACAAAACGGGCGCGAAGCCGTAAGCCTCGCGCCCGCAAGCGATCTGGCAGTCTCCTGCTTTCAGCAGGTTTAGATCAGATTGCGATTGGATGTACGGCAGACGGTGCAATTTGGAGTGCGGTGACTTGTCACCGCTATGCAGCATTCGATTGCGACAAAGCGGCGAGCAGTCGCCGCACTCCAAAACAGGCCGCTTCTCCTATGCCCTACACCCATGTGAAATCCGATCTATTGCAGCGATTTCAGGTAGAGAATCAATGCTTCAACATCGCTGGCCGACAGATGCGACGTCTTGCCGTGCGTATCTTTAATCACTTGCACGCGATTGGCCGCAAGCGCCGGGTTGATCTGTCCGCCGACGACCAGCGGCGCGAGGTTGCTGGTGCCTAGCTGATCGATCAACGGCTTGCCGCCGGGGCCCGGAGCCGTGGGGCTGTCGAGGCTGACGAGAATCTGCCCCTTGCCATCGCCCGCCAGTTGGCCGCTGCGGTCGGCGACCGTGATGGGCACCTGTGTCGGCAGCACAGGCGCTGGCTTGCCGGCAAAACCTACGCCGGTTGCCCGGTTATGATCGGTACGCACGGTGCGGAAATTGAAGCCCCGCTCGTTCGCCTGCAAGAGCGGCGAATCCGGCGGCAGCAAGATCTCGCGCACCGTATGCGCAAAGCCGTAATGCAGCCAGCGCGGCACGCTGTCCCAGAAGGCGCGCAGGTGCTTGGTGTTTCGGCTGCTCAGGTTCTGCGGCGTGCCGACGTCCTGCGGCGGCTCGAAGCGCGTGAAGAAGTAATCGTTCGTCGGGCGGAAGAACGGCCCCGTGCCATCAACCGTCGATTCGCTGATGACGCCCGGCTCGTGGATGTTGTAATCCTGGAACGTATCGTCAAGCGAGCCGTTGCTCATCTTGTTGCCGTTGTGATGGCAATCGGCGCAGCCCCCGCCGCCTTGCGCGACTTTGTTGCTGAAGATTTGTTTGCCGCGCGCGATCATCGCCGCTTCGCTCGAATCAGGGAACTGCGTCAGGGGATTCGGCAAGCGGCGCACTTCGTTCTGCGACCAGAGAATTTGCAAGTAAGCCATATCATAATAACCGACCTTGAACGCTTTGCCCGACAGATCAGGTCGCCCGATGGCGCGCGAATCTTCCTCGGTCTTTTGCATGACATAGGTTTCGCGCGCTTTGAATCGATCAACCGCATTGGCCTGCGGGAAGAGCGGCGTCGGTGTGCGTTCGCCGAGCAGCACTTCGCCGTTGCAGGCCGAGGCATAAGCCATGAAATCGTTGTTCAAGCCTTCGTACCATTCGGGCCAGTTGTCGGAGATGTCTTTGTTCTGCGGGCAGACTTTAACACCGCCGACGGCATTGGCGGCGACGTTCCACTGGCAGCCATCCTGCCTGCCATCCCAGTGACAGAAGCCGCATGATTTCTGGCCGTCGTCGGAATAGGCCGATGAAAAGAACCAGCGCAGACCCACTTCTTCGTCGGTCGCAAACAGCCCCTGGCCGTTGCTGCCGGTTGTCGGATCAGGCGTCTGGTTGGTCACGCCGACCGCCACGTAACCGGCGCGCGATAGAAAGCCTGCCGGGCTGACGCTCAGAAACGACACGTCTTCGGTTTGAAAATTGGCAATGTAAATCTGGCTGCCATCGGGCGACACTTCGATGCCTTGCGGCGTGATGCCGCCTGTCAGTTCAACGCCGAGCGGCGTGAGAATCTGCGACGGGTCACTCGGCGTTTGATTGATGCGAAACGCCTGCACGCGTTCGTTGTGCGCGAAGGTAACGAACAGGTAATCGCCTTTGACCACCATCTGCTCAGGGCCGCTGCCTTTGATGATCTTCTGTGCGTCGGCGTGATCGTGCAGATCGACGTATTGGCCGGGCACGACTAGTTGTGACAGGTCGCGGCCTTCGTCAACGTAGCGATAGACGAACAGATTGGTCGCCGTGTCGAAGACGTTCAACTCCGAGCCGATGTCATCAAAGGTCGTCGCTTTGGTCGCATCGGTCATCACCGGCGTATAGCCGAGCGGCTGGCCGTTATTCTTGATCGCCACGCCATTGGCATCTTTGGTTGGCAAGCCGTGACCGCTCTCCGGCTGATTGAGTTTCGTATTCGTCTCCTGGCCGCTGGCGATGCCCCAGCGACCTGCAACCTTCACATCGGTTGCGAGGCCACCGAGCGGCATCACCTTGACCAATGTGTTGGCGTCGCCGGCGACGTTGATCGCGGCAATCGTGTGGCCCACGGTGTTAGCGACATAGAGCGTTTGACCGTCAGCGCTCAAATCGAGGTCGCGCGGATTGGCGCGTTCGAGATCGTTCGAGCCGGTCGGAATCTCTGCGATCTTGGTGAAGAAGGGGCCGGGATCGATGCGAAAAGCGCGCACCTCATCTTTGAAACGGTCGGTGATGTAGAGGCGCGTGCCGGCAGAATTGAAGATGATTTTTTCACCGTAAAAGCCGGTCTCGAATTCACCGATGACCGTATCACTGGCCGTGTCGATGACGCTCGCAAAGTTGCCGAACATATTCAATACGACAACGTAAGGTCGCGGATAGATGCTCGCGTTCAGCGGCGCTACCTTGACGCCGATGGGCCGCGTGCCGCGCCGCTGACCCGCCGGGCGCAGGTCGATCCACTTCATGACACGCTGATTGCGCGCTTCGACGACGGCGACGCGCCAGTCTGGATAGCCTTCACGACCGGGCAGCGTCACGTAAAGTTTACTACCATCGGCGGTGAGAGCCAGGGCGCGCGGCTCGCTGCGAAACGGCTGCTTGCGATTGGGCCAGAGCTGATTGCCGCTTTTGACCACAGGATTATTCGGGTCAATGCGCGTGCCGGGGTCGGGCCGCCCGTCAATGTAGCCCGCGCCGAACATGACCTTGGTGTAACGCGGCAGGCCGCCGCGCTCGCCCGCCGACTCAGGCCCGACGATGTCTTTAACCGGGTCGCTGGTCGGGCCAGTGATGATGCGGCCCCGCGAATCGGTTTTGACGGCGGTAGTGAAGAAGCGCAGGTTGAGCGGCGCTTCGGGCGGCGGCGTTAAGATTTGGCGCGTGAACGGCGCTGAGAGCGTTGCGCCCAGCGGCGCGGCGCTCGTGCGAAATAAGAAGGAAGCAAGCCCCGCCGCAAACATCATGGCGATGACCAACCATTGGATTCGTCGTTTCATGCTGATAACCTCCGAGGAAGAGTTTCAACGTTCAAGATTGAACGCAGAGGCAGATGGATCGACAAGGCAGAGAACTCCCCAACAGTCAGCCTGATCGTTGACCGTCAATGGCGGCGAATCAGAGATGCTTTTGTAGCTGCTGAATTATATTAAGTCGCTTACCCGGATGCTCCTCTGGCTCGTTGATCCTTACCCGTCTGTACGTCATCCGCAAACACGCAGGGAGACCCTGCCACTCAAGCAGAGCGCCGGCGACGCTGAAAAATACATGGAGTTGGCTCGTCGCGCCTGATTGGTCGATAACGTCTATAAGCGCGGTGAGGCGCGTTGCGCTGCTTTGCCATAAGCCATAGACTGAACGCTAGATCGAAACGAACAAGATTTGGACGATGGCGTTGATTTGGAGTGGGGGGGGGGGGGGGGGGGGGGGGGG
>JBBWZK010000474.1:0-7621 GCA_039648975.1 Blastocatellia bacterium | reverse complement strand
ACGCGGCGACACGGCGACGCGGCGACCGGAACAGGGAGATATAATGCGCCGGCAGAGAATCAGTGCAAAGGCTCGTCAGCCAGGTATCGTCAAGTCAGCGCAAATTCTCTCGCCGCGTCGCCGCGTCGCCGCGCCGCCGCGTCGCTCCCCGCCGCGTCGCTCCAGCGCCAAGCACCTCGCGCACCTTACGGGCAAAGGCGGCGGGCACGAAGGGTTTCTGCAAGAAAGCGAAGCCGGACTTCAGCACTCCTGCCCGCACGATGGCGTCATCCGTGTAGCCTGAGATGTAAAGCACTTTGATCTTCGGGCACAGTTCGAGAAGTTGCTCGGCCAATTCGCGCCCGCTCATCCGTGGCATCACAACGTCTGTGACCAGCAGATGGAGGCTCCCTTGGTGCGCCGTCGCCATCGCCAGCGCGTCCTCGCAATGCTGCGCCTCAAGCACCGTGTAGCCGTTGGCTTTGAGGATGCTGCACTCCAGCCGGCGCACGGCTTCGTCGTCTTCGACCAGCAGAATGGTTTCCGTGCCGCGCAACAATTCGTTCGTCGAGTTGCCGATCTGATCCTGCTCCTGGCGCTCGTCGATGCGCGGCAGGTAAACCTCGAAGGTCGTGCCCTGCCCCAACTCGCTATTAAACCAGACGTGGCCGCGGTTCTGCGTGACGATGCCGTGTATCGTCGATAGCCCCAGTCCTGTGCCTTTGTCCATCTCCTTGGTGGTGAAGAACGGCTCGAAGATGTGCGACTGGATCTCGTCATCTATGCCGCAGCCGGTATCGCTCACCTGCAAGACCACGTAAGCGCCCGGCGCGACTGCCGGCCTTTTGCGCGTGAACGCTTTGTCCAGTTCAACGTTGGCCGTGGCAATCGTCAGCCGCCCGCCCTGTGGCATGGCGTCGCGCGCATTGACCACGAGGTTCATCACCACCTGCTGTATCTGGCCGACATCGGCTTGGACATAGTCAAGGTCGTCAGCCAGCACGAATTGCAACTCGATGTCTTCGCCGATCAAGCGGCGCAGCATCTTGCCCATGTCGGCGACAATCGCATTGAGATTCAGGCTGACGGGCTGAATGACCTGCTTGCGGCTGAAGGCGAGCAACTGGCTGGTGAGCGAGGCGGCGCGCGTGCCGGCCTTGTAAATCTCTTCAAGCTCGCGGCGCACGCGGCTGTCCGGGCCGATGCGCCCCGTCGCCAACTGGCTGTAGCCGATGATGGCGGTCAGCAGATTGTTGAAATCATGCGCCACGCCGCCCGCCAGCCGCCCGATGGCTTCCATCTTCTGCGCCTGCCGCAACTGCTCTTCGAGAAATTTGCGTTCTGTAATATCGGTCGCTAAGACCAGCCGTGCGGCGTGGCCGTCAAAGAGGATGCCGTGCGAAATGATGGCGACATCAATTACACTGCCATCTTTTTTGAGGTGCCGCCAGACGGCAGTGCCGCTCGCGCCAACGGCCATGTCATTCAGAGATTCCTGTAAACGCGGCAGGTCTTCTTTGGGCCGTATGTCGATAATCGTCATGGCGAGAAACTCTTCGGGCGAATAGCCGTAGTACCGCACCGCCGCTTCGTTGACGGCGAGAAAGGCGAGCCTGTCCGTATCATAGACCCACATCGGTTGCGGGTTGCTCTCAAACAGTGTGCGGTAGCGCTCTTCCGACTGGCGCAGCGCTTCTTCGGCGCGCTGGCGCTCGCTGACGTCGCGCAGGATGACCGTGAAAAACTTCCGCCCGCCGGTGCGCGTCTGTGAGAACGTCGCTTCCATTGGGATCTCCTGGCCGTCGGCACGCCGCCCATAAACAGAGCGCGCATTCATCGTGCTGTGCAGTTGGCCCATTTCGTCAAACCTCTGTATGTGCTGGCGGTGTGGCGACTGGAAGCGAGCGGGAATAAAGCCGTCTATAGACTGTCCTATTGCCTCTGTTGCCGAGCACCCGAACAGTTTCTCGGCTGCCTCATTGAACAACGTGATGCAATGATTTTCATCCATGGTGATGATGGCATCCATTGCCGACGAGATGATGGCAGCAAGCTGTTCGCGGCTTTCGCGCAAGGCCGTATCGGCTTCGCGATGGGCACGGCGCAACTCGCGTTCGTTGCGGGCGCGTTGCACGGCTTCGCCCAACCGGCCCAGACGGTCTTTGAGCAGATAATCGGCAGCCCCCTGCTTCATCATTTCGACGGCGATGGCTTCGCTGACCATCCCTGTGATGACAATGAACGGCACATCGAGATCGTTCTCTTTTACCAGCGTCAGTGCCCGCTTGGCACTGAACTGCGGCATGGAATAATCCGAAAGAATGATGTCCAGTTTTGCGTGCAAGTGCGCGACAAAATCCGCCTCGGTTTCGACACACTGCGCGACCACATCGAAGCCGTCACGGCGCAGGGCATAGAGGATCAGTTTGACATCCGTGTCGCAAACTTCAGCAATCAATACATTCAGTTTGGTTCCCATCTTCACTTCCTATTAGTCTGGAGAGTATAGAGAGTCCAGAGAGTCAGGAAACGAACACTGACTTGCTAGTGAGGTTGCGTGTCTGTCATATAATGGCGAATGCGGGTTAGAGAATTTCCCGACTCGAATAGACCCTTTCAAATCATTCATCGCTATAATAGTGGAGCAGACGGTTTATTTTTCATCGAGCCACCCTTGGCGCAACGCATAGCGCACAATGTCGACGCGGCTGCGCAGATCGAGCTTCACCATCAAGCGCGCCTTATAGGTTTCCACGGTTTTCACACTGATATTGAGTGCCAAGGCAATCTCTTTGTTGGTGTAGCCCCAGGCAATCAGGCGCATCACGTCCTGCTCGCGCTTGCTGAGCGCCGGGCGTTTCTCGGCGGCTTCAAGTTGTTGCTGGTTGAAGTGGTTCGCAACAAAGCGCGTCGTCAGTTCGGCATCAAGGTAATGGCCGCCTGCCGTAACCATGCGGATGGCATTGATCAATTCGTCTGCCGCCGCCCGCTTGAGCACGTAACCGCTCGCGCCGGCTTTCAGCATCTGGCTTAGATAGCTGGGGTCTTCCTGCACGGTCAAGGCGAGAATGTTGATCTGCGGCAACTTGCGTTTCAGTAATTCGGTGGCCTGTGCGCCGTCCATCCCCGGCATGCTGATATCTATGATCGCCACATCGGGCAAAACCTGTTCGGCTTTCTCAATGGCTTCAACTCCGTTGGCCGCCTCCGCGACGACCTCCATATCCGACTGCATATTGATGAGCGCCCGCAATCCCTGGCGCAAGATGGTGTGATCGTCAGCAAGAAGGATGCGCAGCTTTTTGGTAGGGCTTCGCCTTCCCGCCTTGGGTGGAGCATGGCTCATAGACACACCGGAGTCCTCGGGGATGACTATCTCATTTGAGATCTCTGCGGGGACAGAGTACTCACTTCATTCGGGGTTTTTCGACGCAGTCTTTTTAATGCGCTGCTTTAGCAGCTTAAAATACAAATGATCATCGTCTTTTTATCATAATTCGCTTGCGACTTCCAGCGCCCTATCGGGATCATTGAGCGCCTGACTCCCTCTCCACTCATTCTCCACATCCGAGCCAGAAGCACGTCCGCTTGCAGATAATGATGGAAGGCAATAAGACTCAAGAAACTACGAGGAAATTATACTGCGGCTTGCAGGCGGCTGTCTGTCAGGCAAAAGCGAAATCGAGTGTAGAAACATGTCCTACGGCATGAACATGCCATTCACATCACTGTCCGCGCTTTTGGCCACAAATTTCAAGCCTGTGTCCTTCAGGAGTGACCGAGAGGGATGCGAACGTACATAGTCGTTCCATGCCCCGGCGCTGATTCGATATTGAGCGTGCCGTTGACCAGCAGCACGCGCTCACGCATGCCAACCAGTCCGAGCCGGTAATGCGGATCAAGCGCCGGCCTGGTAAATTCCGCGTCAAAGCCTTCGCCATTGTCTTCAACGATGACCAGCACATTGTCGGCGGTAGCCCGCAGAATGACGCTGACGCGGCTCGCCTGTGCATGCTTGAGCACGTTGGTGAGCGCCTCCTGCACGACACGATAGAGGGTGGTTTCCACTTCTGAAGGCAGTCGCCGCGTGGTGAAGCCGTTGGTGTGCCAGTCGACGGCCACACCGCTGCGCTCCGACCATTGTTCGACGTAGCGTTGCAGCGCCGTGTGCAAGCCAAGATCGTCGAGCGCCGGCGGGCGCAGTTCCCAGGCCAGCGAATGCACTTTCTGGCTCAAGCCATTGGCCAGTTCCTGCAACTGGCGCAGGTGGTCGAGCGCCGGCGCAGCCGCGCAATTCGCTTTCAAGGCTTCGAGCCCGACACTCAGCGCCGCCAGGTTTTGTCCCATCTGATCGTGCAGTTCGCGCGACACGCGACGGCGTTCGTCTTCCTGCGCCGCGACGATCCGGCTCAACACCTGATAGCGCAACTGCTCGGCCTGTTTACGCTCGGTGATGTCCATGGCCACGCCGATCATGCGCACAGGTTCGCCTGCGCCGTTGCGCAGAACCAGGCCTTTGCTGGCAATCCAGTGAACCGATCCATCCGGCCAGACCACTCTGAACTCAAGCTCGTAATCCGCCACGCCCTTGAGCGCTTGATCGATAGCCTGATCGTAGCGCAGGCGGTCTTCTTCGTGGACGATTGCCAGAGTGGCATTGTAGTGCGGGATGTCTGCGCCCGGCGCGAGTCCCACCATAGGCCCCAGCCGCCGAGAATAATCCAGCACGTCATGGACAATGTCCCAATCCCAGGTCGCCATGTCGGCGGCTTCCAGAGCCAGTTGCAGGCGCGCGACACTCTCGCTGTGCAGAAGATCGGGACGTTGAGGTGCAGTCGTCTCGGCGTTAATCGGCGGGGTGGGCGCGGCCATTTCGTCATCCGCTTTTTGCAGCGCATCGGCGGGCGCGCGGCGATTCAGAGTTTGCGAATGCTGGCTATTGCGCGAATCATCCATGCAGAACCTCGCTCTGAAAAAGTCAATCCAATCGCGCTCAGCGGAAGGCGAAGTCGCGGCGCACGGCGTTCAATTCAAAATAGCGAACGGCGCGCCGGTAATCCTCGTCGATCTGCGCGCGCAACGCGTCAATCGAGGCGAATCGGCGTTCATTGCGCAGCCGGTGCAGGAAGCGCACGCGAATCTTTTCACCATAGAGATCGCGGTCAAAGTCCAGCACATGCGTCTCAATCGTCACTTCCGGCTCGCCGCCGAAGGTCGGTTTATGGCCGACATTGGTAATCGAGCGTCGCCACACGCCTTCGACCAGGGCCAATGTAACATAAACGCCATTCATCGGAATGACCGTGTTGTGCGGCTTGAGATTGGCGGTCGGATAATTCAACTGCGAGCCGGCGATGCGCCGGCCTTCGACGACGCGGCTCTCGATGCCATAAGCGCGACCGAGCATGCGCCGCGCCAGATTGATGCGCCCGGCGGTGAGCAGGCGGCGGATCATGGTCGAGCTGATGCGGTGGCCGCGCAGACGAATCTCCGGCGCTTCTTCAGCCGCGCGGCCAAGCTCTTCGGCCACCTGTTTGAGCAGCCCGAAATGCCCTTCGCGTTTGTGGCCGAAGGCGAAGCCATGGCCGAGATAGACTTCGCGGGCATCGAGCCGCCCGAAAATCAACTGGTGCAGGAAATCTGTGGCGCTGACGGCGGCGAGTGCGGGCGTGAACCGCAGCACGACGCATTGATCAATGCCGAGCCGCTCCATGCCTTCCATCTTCTGCTCGAAAGTTTGCAGCAAGGGCGGCGCGGTCTGCGGGCGGAGCACAGCGCGCGGATGCGGCTCGAAGGTGACGACCGTGGCCGGCAGGCCGAGCAATCGCGCCCGCGCCACGACGCGCCGCATGATCTCCTGATGGCCGAGATGCAGACCGTCGAACACGCCGAAGGTCAACACGCTGGGCGTGCTGATCCGCGGGTCGTCAAGATCGCGAAAAACGTTCATAGAAACGCAATTGGAAATGATGAATGATGAATGATGAACGATGAATAAAGGGAGTAAACGGCAGGGAAGTATCTATAGACAATCCACCTTCCCTTTCCGCTTCAGTTCATCATTCATCATTCCGCATTCATCATTTCTATAGAAAGCCCGTCGTAAGCAATCTCGACGCCCGCAGGCAGATGATCGCTGGTCGCGGCATGCCGTATGTCATGCGAGATGTGCGTCAGCAGGGCCCGACGCGGCTGCAAGCGTTCAATGTAGCTGAGCGCCTGGTCTAACGCCAGATGCGTCGGGTGGCGCTTGAAGCGCAAGGCATCAATCACCAGCAGATCCAGCCCCTCTAGCCCCGCACACGTCTCGTCGGGAATCAGATGGCAATCCGTCACGTAGGCAAACTTATCGATGCGAAACGCGGTTACCGGCAACTGCCCGTGAATCACCACGAGCGGCTCGATTGGTAATCCGAATAACTCGAAGCCGCCGGCAATCGTATGCGGGATGATGCGCGGCACGCCGGGGTAGGGCGCGGGCTCGAAGACGTAAGCGTAGATGCGGCGCAAGCCCTGCCACGTCTCTTCAGTCGCATAGACGGGAATCGCGCCGTGCCGGAACATCAGAGGCCGCGCGTCGTCGAGCCCGAAACAATGATCGGCATGGGCGTGCGTGAACAGAATCGCGTCGAGCTTTTTTAGGCCGACGCGCAGGGCTTGCTGGCGGAAATCGGTCGACGCATCGATGAGCAAGTGATGGCCATGATGTTCGACCAGCACAGAGGTGCGCAGCCGCTGGTCGCGCGGGTCGTCAGACAAGCATGTCTCGCATTCGCAGCCGACCGCCGGCACACCGACCGACGTGCCCGTGCCGAGGAAAGTAATCTTCATCGCTTTCTCGACGCTCCGACAAATTGCATGCGCAGGTAAGCGAGGACGTTTTCAAGCACGCTGGCTTCTTCCTCTGTGAGGTTGCCGCGCGTTTTCGCTTCGAGCATGCCGAGCATATCGATCCAGTGGCGCGCGGCTTCCAGATCAACCGGCGTGCGATTGCCGTCGGGCGTCTGCGCCATGCCGAGGTTCATTGCGGCTTCGGCGGCGAACATATCGATGAGCGCCAGAAACGACGCTTCCGGCAATTGCGGTGATTGCGGCCCACGCGTCTGGTTGTAGGCCTGTTCGGCGGCGCTGGCGGCGGCTTTCGCCTGGGCGGCGCGCAGATCATTCGCGGCGTCGCCGGCGCTCGGTTCAGCCGCAGGCGGTTCCGCAAGCTGTGGCTCAACCGGCAGCGGCTCGGCGGGCGGCGCGGCAGGCTCGCGACGGCGTGCCGCCTCGCCGGGAAATGAGACGACGTTATCGGCGAGGCTTTCCGGCGCGGGCGGCGTTTCCGCAGTTTCCGGCTCAACGAGCGGCGCGGGCGGCGCGGCTGGCGGTTCCGGCTCATCCGCCTGTTCGCGCGGCGATCCGTCAGGGTTGAACTTTCGCCGGTCTGTGATGCGAAATCCGGTATCTTTTTCTTCTGCCATAATCTCTCTTTCAGACGGACAAGAATTCAACAACCATTTAAGACTCCCATGCTAACATCGCAGACGGCGCGGGCAAAAGCTGAAAGTCATCCGCAGGCGTCTCTGGGTGCGATTAAAAGAGGGCCTACGGTTATGGAGTGGGGGGGGGGGGGGGGGGGGGGGGGGGGGGGGGGGGG
>JBBWZK010000008.1:0-5785 GCA_039648975.1 Blastocatellia bacterium | reverse complement strand
TCGACAAGCCCCCTTGAACATCCAGTAGCCCCCTTGCTGAATGTTCCTAATCCCGACGCACCGCAGAAACAGTGCCGCTTTAAGGCAGGAACTTAAAGCGGTTTTGTTTACAGGGACTGTTTGTACTATAGCCTTCAACAGGATGCAAGAAAAAAGTTAAAGTAATTTATTAAGAAAATTCAATAATCTCCCCGCCGTCCGCCTAAACCCTTTAGTATTCCCAAGTTAGATGAAATCGGTTAAATGAAAAAAAAATCTGCTAGCCTCTTTTTTCCAGATGCCGCAGCCGTTAAGCTAATGATTATGGAAAAGTTGACGCTAGTTTATGGGTTGAGATTGATTGGCGAAGCTGAAATAGCAGCGGTCGAGCATGGGCAAGTGTTGACAGAAAACGGCCAAACGCGGCAAGTGACTCTGCACACTATTGCGGGAACACGCGAGCAGATTCGCCGGCAATTGCTTGAAAGCATTGATGCTTTCTTTGAATTGCAGGATTAGTCGAGCCAGCGCAGTGTGCCGGGAACCATCTCCATTTCCCACGCCCCAAGCTTTTCATTGAAGCGTTTGCGGTAAATCGCGATATAGCGACGCCCATCGGTTTTGGCCGTGACCGTCATGTATTCCATATCCCATCGCCTTGCGGGCGTCTGTGCGCTGCTGAGACGGGTTTCAATTCGTTCTTGAATAGTCGCCATGGTCTATAGCCTCGACTTGTTCGGGACGAAAGATGTAGAGGCTGGCCGTACCCTTCGACAGCGTCACGTAAAGAATCGAATCAATGCGGCTGATGGCGCTGATGATTCCGGAACCGAAACTGGTTTGAACTTTCTGGCCGAGGCTGAACGCTTCGACGCCGGTTGCTAGAGCTGACATTCCTTTAATACCTCCTACTTTTGCAGGCTTTTCATCACGCATTCTACTCGGCAGCGGTTACGGCTGCGTTACGAGAAGGCGAACACGATCTGAAAAATCCGCACGCGAAACGAGCCACAGGAATCGGCGCTGCCCCCGTAGCCCCGATCCCCGTGGCATCTTTTACTGCTTCTGTCGCTTCTCTCAGCTTATCGGCAAATGATGTTGCCCCCGTAACCTCAATTGCCGTGCAGCTTTTCGAGCTACGCTTTGGATTTTAGCAATGCTTATGCCATAAGCTCAGGGGCCTTCAGGGAATGCTAAGTTGTTGAAAATACCTCACTGGAAATCTGTGCGGGTGAATGAAGTAACGTAATCCGTAGCCTGACCATGACAAATGCTGTCACCTGAATGGGTAACTCAGGTTGCGGCGCACAGCGACTTGCAAATTGATTTGATGCCGGTAAGTTTCCCGGCCTGGTCGCGCGGCGGTAGAAGAGGCCACTCAAGCGACGCGAATCATCTTGAACTCCGCGAGTTGGGCGACGAATTCGCGCAGGAACTGATGGGCGCGCAGGTCGTCCACCTCATACTTCTCGCAGGCGTGATGCACCAGATCGTTAAGCGTGTAGACGGCGCTGCTTTCAATCTCTTGCCAAAGCGCTGCCGCCGTGCGATTCAAACGGTAATAGACCAGGGTGTCGAGATTGAGCAGCACGCCGGTGCCGTCTGCCAGCGGCGTGAAGACGGTTTGTGCGGTTTTCTCAATGCGCATTGGCGTAAACCATAAGCCCTGCCCGCTTTTTACGCAAGCGCGCGACACCCTTCTGATGGCGCGGCAGCGCGTCCCGGAACGGCAAACCTTGCTTTCCTTCGGAAGCGCCTTGTAGGCTTGCCCCGGCAAGGCCTGTTGCTGGCTCAGGCTGATCTTATTGAATTTCGCGGAAAGTAGGTTACGGGGTTCGCTCGGCGACCGTTTGTGCGACCGCCCGATGGAGGTTGTCGCGGTTTCGTCTGGCTGACGCGCTTCTTTTAGTATTGTATGGAACGTTACTATCTATAAGCTGCTGTCGAGCAGCCGCGAAGCCAGTTCGGCGCGCCCGCGCACATTGGCTTTCTGATATACCTTGTCGAGGTGTTTGTTCACCGTTTCGACGCTGATGCGCAGGCGCTCGGCGATCTCCAGATTCTTGTTGCCGCGCAGGCATTCGACGGCGACTTGCGCCTCGCGCTCTGTCAGTCCCCAGGTTTGCCGCAGATGCTCTCCGTAGCTCGACCATTTCGATGCCGTGCGCTTGACCAGACACAGCGCGGAGCTTGCCATGCCAAGCATGCCTTCAGGCATCAGCGTGCAATGAATCTCGTGCTCGATGCGCCCGACGCTGACATTGCGGGTGATTGATTCTTCGCTGTCGCGGCCACTGCGTCGCGCGTCATGCAAGTCCAGGTAAAAATCGGCGGCGAATTCGATGACCGCTGCCACCAGCATATGCCCCTCGCGGTTTTCGACCAGCAGCTTATCAAAGGCGCGATTATGCCAGATCAACTGACCTTCGCCATTCAGAAACACAGCGCCTTCATTGATGTGGTCGAGCGCATCAGCAAGGCTGAACATACGATCATTGGCTTCCATCACAGGCGTTTCGAGGGGAGCGGTTGCGTAAGACCCTTGTGCTAGCATACGAAGATTCCTTTTATCATTTGCCATCAGGAGGCCGCTGAAGGGTGTGGCAGTGAATCACCCGTCTGACGATTCGGCAAGGCGATTTTTTCACTTCAGGGGCAGGGAGGCCGAACTGGCAACGAGGAGCAGGACACTTCGTTATTTGCCCGCTCCACCGGCAACCCGCTCTGGGAAATCGGGCAAACTGTAGCTTCGGGTAAGGTTATAAGTGATGCAGTAACCAGAGTCAACAGTTTAATTTTCGCGTTTGCATGCGGCAGTTTGCCAGCGAAATGCGAATGATTTTCGCCCGCTTGCCGCTTACCTGTTCGGGGAGCCGCGTGGCGAGTTTCGGCGTCTGGAATCGCACCGCGATTCGCTCTTTTACCTCGATTGAGAGCGCGATCCGGCATCTCGCCCGCAGGTTGAAATTCAGATTCATCGGATCGAGAAGAGGCGAGCGAATATGAGTTCTCGCAGGCCCCGCAGCTTAAGTGAATACTTGCGCGCCGCGCGTTTCCGCAAGCTGCTCATCGTCACGACGGCCCTGGTTTTTGCCGCCGCCGCCTGGCTGACGCTTAAACGGCAACCGAACCTTTACGAAGCCGCGACCCTCGTCACCATCGAATCAAAAAACGGCGAAGCCAACGACACCTCGCGCCTCGCCACGCTTCAACGGCAACTGACCAATCGCGCGCGGCTCGAAGCCATCATCGAAAAGCCTGGACTCTTTGACGAAGCCAGAGCGAAAGGCGCAAGCAAAGATGATCTCATCGCCGGGATGCAGTCGGGCATTCGCGTGAGCGAGTGCGGCAATAATTGCTTTCGCATCGTCTATCGCGCCGTCGATCCAGCCGCTGCGGCAAAGATCGTCAACGAGTTGGCCAATGAAATTGTAGCCGGCAATACAAAACAATCATCGTCGCCATCATCTGCGGAAACCGAAGCGTTGCGGCAACGCGCCATTGAACTTTCGGCGCGATTGCGCGAGCTTGAAGAAAAAGCGCCCTGGCTGCTGGCGCTCAAAGACGCCGCGCCGTCTGCCCCCGCCGCGCCGCGTAGCGCTGCGCCGTCTGCCGAAGCCGTGCGCGCCCAGCAACTAACGATTGAAAGCCTGAAGGATCGCCAGTATCTGATTCAGCAGCAACTCGCCGACATCGAGCAGCGCATCGCCTCTGTGCGACAGATGGTCGAGCAGCAGAAGAAAGGTTCAAGCCTGCGCGACAATCCGACTTATGCTGCGCTCATCGCCCGCCGCACGGAGTTGCAGGGCCAGCGCGACACGCTCATCAATCGGCAGGAGTTGACCGAAAAGCACCCGCGCGTCACCGCCATCATCGATCAGATTGCCGCCATTAATCGCCAGATCGACGAGCTTCGCCAGCAGGATGCCAATCAAGCGACCCAGTCGCCTGAAGGCCGCGAGTTGCGCTCACTGGAATCCGAACGCAATCGGCTGAAGCTCGAACTTGAAATCAACAATCGCGAACTGGCCCGTCGCTCGACGGTCGCCGCTGTGCAAACGGCGACGCCCGCGCCCGTGCCATCACGCGACGGGGCAGCCTCGCCCGCCGCGCAAGCCTACTTTGGTCTCAAGCGCAGCTACGAAGAGGTACTGACGCGGCTCGACAGCGCCGAAACCAAATTGTCTGCCACTGCCTCAGCAACGTCTGAAGTGCTGCGCGTCGCCGAGACAGCGACCGCGCCACAGCAACCGATCTGGCCGAATCGCTGGTTGTTTATGCTTGGCGCACTCGGCGCAGGATTGGCTCTGGGAGCCATCTTCGCTTTGATGATTGAGTCGCGCCGCTTGGCGACGGTGCAGGACGCGCGCGATGTTGATTTTTATACGCGGCTGCCGCTGCTTGCCGCCATACCGAAAACCATTACAGACGCCGAGCGCCAGAGCCGCTCGCGCCGCGCCGCGATTCGCCTGGCCTTTGGCGCGGTTCTGGCCGTCGTGGCGACGGCAGCGCTCACAGCGGTCTTTGTCGCCACCAACATCTTTTCGCTGATCGGCAGAAGCTAGTGGGGTAGCGCGAGCTGTTAGCTTGCGCGAGTCTTCACTTATGCGAGTCAAGGCGCAAGCTAACAGCTTGTGCTACATCAGGCGCGTGGTCTCATCCTGAACTTATTCGACAAGCCTGGGAAACTTCGGCCTATTCGACATTTCGCTTCAGTTGAGAGGAGCGAAAGATGTATCAGGAATTCTACGGACTACGCGACATCCCATTCAGCCTGGCGCCCGACCCAAGGTATCTGTTTCGAACTGAGAGCCTGCTGGAAGTCTTTGCCAATCTCCAGTACGGCATAGAAAACGGCAAAGGCATCGTTGTCGTCACCGGCGAAGTCGGTTGCGGCAAAACAACTATTCTGCGCTCCATGCTGCAATCGCTCGACCGTTCCGTGCTTGCTGCATACATCTTCAACCCTCTACTTTCTACCGAAGAGTTCTTCGACCTGCTGGCGAGCGAGTTCCGCCTGAAGCCGCAAACCTCGAAAGCCGCCATGCTGCGCATGCTCGGCCACGTGCTGATGGCCCGCCACGCACAAGGCTTGCGCACCGTGCTGGTCGTTGACGAAGCCCACTTGCTCCCCAAACATCTGCTCGAAGAGATTCGCTTGCTCTCGAACTTCGAGACCAACCGCGACAAGCTGTTGCAAATCATCCTCTGCGGCCAGCCTGAGCTTCATGACCTGCTGGCCCAGGCGGATCTGCGTCAGCTCAAGCAGCGCGTCAGCCTGAAATGTTCAATCAAGCAGCTCACCGCGCACGAAACATCGGAGTACATCCGCTGGCGATTGCGCATCGCCGGGGCGCGCAATGAAAGCTTATTCGAGCCGGCGGCGATTCAAACCGTGCATCGCTTTTCAGGCGGCATTCCGCGCATCGTCAATAACATTTGCGATAACGCTCTGCTGACCGGCTTTGCGCAGAGCAGCCCGCGCATCACCTCGCCGATCATCGAAACCATCGTCGAAGAGCTTGACCTGACGGCGATGGAGATCATCAGCGCGCCGACCGTCGCCGAATCAATTATCGAGCGTCATATTCCGGCATCCGAGCACACCGTAGCGAATCCTACAAATCAGCCAGCCGCGAATGTTGTGAACATCCGCCGCGACGCCGCCGACAGCAGCTTTCAAACGGCACAGCCGCCGCCCGGTTTCGTTCGGCAATCGCCTGCCGACAGCGAAGACGCGCCGTTGAAATTTTTCTCGCCCTTCCGTGTCACGAAGCGCGCCTGAGAGTGGAGTTATGGGAAGAAT
>JBBWZK010000423.1:0-3582 GCA_039648975.1 Blastocatellia bacterium | reverse complement strand
GGATCGTGCTGTATGAGATGTTGAGCGGGCGAGTGCCGTTTGAAGGAGACACGGATTTCACGATCAAGGCGGCGCAGGTGAACGAGCCGCCGACCTCGCTACGGAGCCTGAATGGGGCGATCCCGGCGGAGTTGGAGCGCATGGTGATGCGGGCGCTGGCCAAAGATCCTGATGACCGCTACGCCGGCTGCGGCGAATTCGCGAAGGCGCTGGAAGCGTTTCAACGTGGCGAGACGTTGGTACAGGGAGCCACTGCCGCAGGCACCGCCAGACTGAATGAGCCGAACCCGCGACCTTACGAACAGCCCATAACCGAGCCGCAAATCGCTGATCCATCCAGTTCATGGCCACGCGAAGCTGCCAGCATTTCTGCTTCAGACCCTCAGATCGACTCGCCCGTCGCGCCGGAACAAGTTGCCCAAAAGGCTAGAACGGCTTCTTCCAAGCCTTATCTCTTGGCGGGAATTATTATATTGATCATTACTATGATTGGAATCGCTTTAATCGGTTCCTTCAGGGCGGCGGCTAAACGAGAGCGGGAAGCTCGTCAGGCCGCCGAATTGCGACAGATGGAGATGGATCGTCAAATGCGGGAGGCTGAACAAAAAGCCGCAGATGAACGAAAGGCCCGTGAGGCCGAAGACCTGAGAAGACAGCAGGAGCAGGAAGCCTTAAAGCCTATAGGAGAAATCGACCGGGTTTGGGTCGATCACAATGAAGATGTAGATGGGCTCAAGGGGATGAAAATTCATGTTAAGTTTACTATGAAGAACTATAAGGATATTTATTGTACGGCAAGGGCACTCTTTTACTTCTCCTCCGGCAATCCGCTTAAGACGAGTGCCATAACCGATTACAAGACTGCTGATGGGCAGATCGTCGTAGAAAAAAGGTTCGTGCCGCAATATAAGGAGAGCAGCTTTGAAGATTTCGAGATGTTCCTGCCATATAAAGAGTTGCCTCTGGGTTCCGGCAAGACTAATCTGAAGTTTAACGTTCAGCTACAGACGCGAAGTGGCGATCCCATCGCCGAATCCGAGGATAAGAAATTTACCTTTACCAAGCCCGGTTGACGGCTTTCAGTCTTTTCAGGCCTCGCAAAGCGTCGCGGATTCAAAGACGATATGCAAAACGTGTCGGTCAGTTGCCGGCGCCGGCGTCGCAAGCCAGCGCTCAGAGCCAGGCTGCCCCAGGTCTGCGATGGACGACGCTTTTCGGACACATGAAAGCAACTGCTTACAACTTGCCCGCTTGTTGATATAATCGATTCAGCAGTGGATTCATCCGGCGGATGGGGGTGAGCGGCTTTGGAAGCAGTCAGCATCAAACGGCAGGGCAGCTATTTCTACACACGGTCGTACTGGCAGGTCGTGTTGCTGTTGACCGTCATCTACGGCGGCATGGGCGCGGTGCTTGCCATCCTGACGGAGTCCGATCTTGAAGACGTGCTCGAAGAGATTATTTTTCCCATCCTCGCCTTCATTCCGGTGCTGCTGATGTGGCTGGTTTATTCGCTGATGCTGATCGCCTTCAAACGCGATGCGAACACGGCGGTCGAAGTGAGTCGTGAAGGCATACGCGAAACCTACAAAGGCCGCGAACGGCAGTTCATTCCCTGGGCAGGCGTGCGCGAGATCGAACTGGATGCAGACTGGCTCGGCGGCGCGACCCTCAGAGCGCGCGGCAACTTTTCGGCGATTGCCATCTCCAACGTCGACCTCGTCATCACGCGCTCGATGCATTTGTGGGAGATGCAACGCGCGCTTGGCCGCACAGGCGAAATTGTTGACTTGTTCATCCGCTTCAAAGAGGCCGCGCCGGAGGCCGAGTTGAAGATGAACCAACTCGCCCGCAAGAAATTGAACCGCTACACGCTGGCCAACGGCGACGCCGGCAAGCAATGAAGATCGTCCGCGCTTATCAATCCGCAAATTGATTTGCTATACTCACCTTCAATTCATTTTGGCTCATGAGTTTCCCTGACGCTGAAAGAATAAAACTGGCAGAGACGATTTATGGCGATGCTTGAAAGCGAAGTCAAAGACAAGTACGAGCCGGTCATCGGGCTGGAGATTCACGCGCAACTGAAGACGGCGTCAAAGATCTTCTGCGGTTGTTCGACGCGCTTTGGCGACGAGCCGAATGCCAACACCTGCCCTGTATGTCTGGGGCTGCCTGGGGCGCTGCCGGTCTTGAACGCCAGGGTCGTCGAACTGGCGGCGAAAGCGGCGCTGGCGCTCAATCTCAACATCAATCCGCAATCGATCTTCTCGCGCAAGAATTATTTTTATCCCGACCTGCCGAAGGGCTATCAAATCTCGCAATACGACCGCCCGTTCTCGGAACACGGCTGGGTAGAGATTCCTGTGGCCGAGCGCAACGAGCACAGCCAGCCGATTGAATGGCGGACGCGGCGTTTCGGCATCACACGTCTGCACATCGAAGAGGACGCCGGCAAGTCGCTGCACGACAGTATGCCGGAAAGCGCCACGAAGTCTTACGTCGACTTGAACCGCAGCGGCACGCCGCTGGCCGAGATCGTCTCGGAGCCGGATTTTCGCTCGGCGTGGGAAGCTCACGATTACATGCAGTTCGTGCGACGGACGCTGCTTTACGCGGAGGTCTGCGACGGCAACATGGAAGAAGGCTCGATGCGCTGCGATGCCAACGTCTCTGTGCGTTTGAAAGGCGCGGCAGAATTCGGCACTAAAGTCGAACTGAAAAATATCAACTCATTCCGCTTTCTGCAAAAGGCGATTGATTACGAGATCGACAGGCAGATTGCCGCGCTCGAAGCCGGCCAGACGATCATTCAAGAGACGCGCCTCTGGAACGAGAATGAGTCGAAAACCTATTCGATGCGCTCGAAAGAAGACGCCCACGATTATCGTTATT
Organism: Blastocatellia bacterium; assembly: GCA_039648975.1. GTDB lineage: Bacteria > Acidobacteriota > Blastocatellia > UBA7656 > UBA7656 > DATENM01. The sequence goes on along the minus strand of JBBWZK010000423.1, from coordinate 687 downwards.
TCCCTGAGCCGGATTTGCCGCCGCTGGAGATCGGTGAAGCTGAGATCGGCGCGTATCGCGCGGCGCTGCCGGAATTGCCGGAAGCGCGCCGCCGGCGATTCATCGAAGAGTACGGCTTATCATTTGAGGACGCGGCGATGCTGGTCGATTCGCGGGCGATGGCCGATTACTTCGAAGTGACGGCGAAAGGCTCAAGCAATCCGAAAGCGGCGGCCAACTGGATTTTGAACGAACTGGTTCGCGAATTGAAAAGCAGCAACACAGAGATGAGCGATTCGCCGATCAGCGCTGCAAATCTCGCGGCATTGATCAAGCTCATCGATGCGGGCACGATCAGCGGCAAGATGGCCAAAGACGCGCTCATCGAGATGTACCGCAGCAGACGCTCGACAGATGAAGTGGTCGGCGAGATGGGCGGCGGGCAAGTTTCCGATGAAGCCGAGATTCGCAAGATGGTCGAGCAGGCTGTCGCAGCCAATCCGAAACAGCTTGAACAGTACCGCGCCGGCAAGACCAACTTGATGGGTTTCTTTGTCGGCCAGGTGATGAAAGCTAGCCGAGGCCGCGCCAATCCGCAGGTCGTCAATAAACTTTTGAAAGAAGCCCTTGATTCAGGGCAAGAGTGAGGAGCGACACGGAGACGCGGCGACGCGACGACGCGGGGAAAGAATTAATAAATCAGTCATT
>JBBWZK010000410.1:0-10044 GCA_039648975.1 Blastocatellia bacterium | reverse complement strand
TCACTCAGATCACTGACGTGGAACACTGCGTTATTCAGAAAGAACCTGGGTTTGAGCTTTGTTTGGTCTATCTTAATCGGGAATCCGTGTAGATCACCTAGGTCTACGAACCACCTGAAGTCTTTCTTGTCGTTGCCTGTGTCAGGGAGACGCGTAAATGGGTCCCTTTGGAATACCTGTATATTTGTTTCGCCATCAACTGTTAGCTCATAATCCACATCCAGTGGGAAATCAATCTTTCTTTCTGTTGTTACACCATGAGTATCGATTTCATAGAGGTGAATGATGGGCTTATGGCATGCGGCATCTTTAATCTTTGCCGGATCAAGGGCACCAATCATCGCTGGATCTGTTCCAGGATGGATACTACTGATGATCAAGCCTCTGAAGATCACTTTAATAGATGGGGTTTCAATTGGGCCGAAGGGGATTTGTCTAATTATGTGGTCGGTCATATGCTTTCTCCTTTTGGTTTGGGTTTCTGGTTAGCAGAAATGGGCTTTGCCTTTTCGCCACGCGGCGGGTGAGGCGGCAAAGCCCATCAGAAGTTGGCGTATCCACCGATGGCGACAAACGCGGCCCAATGATAGGGCAGGCGATTATCGCTGTTCGCATCTCTGAGCATGTCAATCTGCGCCTGCCGCAGTGCCTCGGCGGTCGGCATACCGCCGCCGCTTTTGCGATGGCGGTGAAAGTTGATCATCAAATCGGCGGTCGAAGCCGAGTTGACCGGCCAGAGGCTGGCCACCACCAGCGGGATGCGTCTGGCGATGAAAGGCCGCGACAGGCCAACCATGCCTTCGCCGCCATAGTACGTTTCTACTCCGCTCCGACAGGCTGAAAGCACCACCAGTTTGGCGCGCGCCAGTTTCAGCTTATATATCTCGTAGGCTTGAAGTATCCCATCATCAGCTTTTCCCGGCCCGCCTGATACATCTTTGGCGAGCAGTAGCTTCGAGCGTAAGGGATACCATTCGTTTGTGATGGCGTGCGTGGCGAGATGAATCACGTCCGCTTGCTCCATATCGCCCATGACCCGCTTCTTAGTTGCCGCCGCTCCGGTGAGCGCAGGAGACGAGCCGTAATAACGGGCGATGGTCTCGGCTTCCCTGGCTGCCGATTGTAACTCGTCAAAATTGGAGTACGTCTCGCCGCGCTCAAAGAGCGGGTCGCCAACGCTCAATAGTCTCTCGCTTTCCGATGATCGCTTTTCGCGGGCGGTTTCTGAGCAAGTCACGAACAGATTGGCGCTGGGTGAAAGCACGAAACCTCGTTCTCGTTCCTCGATAAAATACCTTCCCGAAGCCTGCGATCTTAATGCTGCGAAAGGAATAAAGTTAAGGATTTTGTCAGGCACGATGCAGAGCGGGTTGCTGTCGTCGAGCCATTGCTTAACGGGCTTGATCAGCAGATCATATAAAGCAATCACATCGCGCAAGACCGCTTCCGAGTCATCTTCAGAAGCGTTGGCTATAAGCTGGAGAAAGTGATTGACCTTACCGTCCAGGTCTTCAATCGATACGCTCTGCGACGTGTAATAAAAATTGTCCTTAGATAAAACCCAAATGAGAATGCTGTTTTTTAAGACGGCATATTGCAGTATTTGTGCTTGTTGAGGCATTCGCGATTGAATTTCTTCTATGCCAATTGGCGGAGTGCTCTTAATGGATTTCATATCCGGGTTGTCAGGGTTATCAATGATCTCGATGTCCGTGTTGATCAAATCGCGCAGCGATCTTCCACGACCCTTTTCTGAATACTCAAAAGCCTCTCTCGGCTCATTTTTCTTGAAGTATTCGAACTCGATCATTCCATCGAAAATGCTCTGCTCGGCGCCAAAGAACGTCATGCGGTTGCTATCTTCTAATATCTTTGACCGATGTTCTTCGAAAAGACTGAGCAAGGTTTTCATGTCCTGCTCGACTGAATCGCACCCGCCCTGATCCAGGCAGCAGAGGAGCTTGTCTTTGCGCGCGGTGAAATTAAAAAACTTAGCATCCAATTCATCATAAAACTGGATTGCCTGATCGTAATTTTCTATCGCCTTATTGAAATCGCCTAATCGGCGATAAATATAACCCAACTGCAAAAAGGAAGGGGCCGTGGCTTCTATGCGAACTTTCCTTTCCATAAAAGTATTTCCTATTTCAAGAGCCCGCTCTATATTGGCAGTTGCTTCCGTATAGTTGCCGTATTTGGCAAGTAACATTCCTAGATAATTGTAGGTACGACATATCAGTCGTGGTTTTCCAGCCTCAAGCGCTAGACGCAGGGCCTCTTTTTGAAAGTCAATTGCGGTTGTGTAAAGATTAAGTTGATAGAACGTCAGCGAGATCGAAAAATATCTTGCCCACAACTCTGCTGGTTCTGGCAAGGAAACATACGCCAGAGATAAATTCTGTACATGCAGATCAAGCGCTTTCTGACAATTGTTTACAAAACGATTTTCCTCTGCCAATTGAAAAAAAGTATCCAAAAACTTGCTCGTATCGCCTATCTCTTTTGAAAGATTCATCGAGCGTTCGCTATTTTCTATAGCCGCCGAGAACTCTCTCAAGTACATGTTGGCATTAGCCATGGCCCCCAGAGTTTGTGCTAGCAAGTGCTTATACTGACCCCTTTCGGAGGCTTGAGCCAGAGGCTGAAATAAAGCAAGCGCCGATTCAGCTTTTGACTGTTGCACATAGCAACTGCCGATTGGATAAGTTACGTACAGCGCTTCACATTGATCGCCGATATGGTCAAACAGTTCTTTAGCCCTTTTATAGAATGCCAGAGCCTCATTGAAATTATAAGTGGAAGCACTTTCGCGGCCTCGCTTGATCAAACTGCGAGCCTGCAAAATCTTCGCTCGTTGAGATGCGGTCGCAGACTGATAGAACCCAACCAGATCGAGTATAAAGAGATCGCGCGTCTGTTTGTATTCCAGCCTGCCTACATACGATAAAGCTTCAAGTTTTTCTCTGGCTTCATCGTTAAGCCCTTTGGCGGTCAGATCAAGATATTCATTGAGCAACTGGTTTTCAACAAAGCTTCCCGCCAAATCACGGCTCTGTGCCATTATTTTCAATACTTGTTCATCGTCTTTGATTTTATAGGCTTGAAGGAACTGCTGAAATAGCTGTTCCATATTTTGCGAGGATAGCGGGGGACGCTCTTCAAGCGTTTTGAGCCTCTGTCTGGCCTCATCAGCCCACTTTGAGTTTGAGTCTTCCTTTATATAGTTTTCCCAATCTTCTTTGGCTAGATCATACAACTTCAGATACTCGCGGCAGAGCGCACGATTGAATAACGCCTCGAGCAGCGAACTTTTCAACTCAAGCGCTTTGCTTAGATGTTCATTGCTTTGTCCAAACTCTTCAAAGCTTTTCCCAGACTCGCCTTTTGTTTGTTCGACTTTCCCTTTCTCAAGCAACGCGGCGCCGAGGTCGCTGTGCAGTTCTGCATTGCTCTCATCCAGCTTCAACGCTTCTTCAAAGTATTTAATCGCGTCATCGAACTCCCGCTGGGCCAGATACAGACGCCCGACCGCCTGATAGGTGATCGCATTAGGGTGCTGATTGGCGGCAGAGGCCAATAGACCTCTGGCTTGCTCCAACGCCAGCTTATTGATTTTGCCAGAGTCATCGCCGCCGCGCTCAATCCCATGAGGTTGGTAATTGAGTCCAGTGATACGCGCGACGGTCGGATTCTCAGTGTAAGCCTGGTTGAGTGCGGCCATCCCTCGGCTCACGTCCAGTCGGTAAGAGATAATGGGCCAGACGCCAAATCCGACCGCAATCAAGATGACCGCCGCCGCCGCGAAGGTCAGATACTGGCGCGATGACCATCGCTCCGGGCGAATCAGCGGCGCTGGCGCTGGAACCTCTTTCACAGGCTCGCTGGGATTTTCTGATCGCGCGGCATTCGCAGCCTCGTTGGCTGCGCCGCTGGTGGGATTCGCCACAAGCTTCAATTTGTCGGCGTGCCGGTCGGCGTAGTCATGCAAGGCGTAGGCAAGCTGTAAACGCTCGCGGCGCTGCGGCGTCGCTAAGAAATAGCTATCGAAGCGCGCTTGCTCTTCAGCCGATAACTCCTCAGCGGCGCGCTCGTCGATCAATTCGTCTTCGACGACCAGCAGCCACTTGAAGAGTTCATCGTCGGTCATCAAACGCTCTTCGAAAGACGACATCTCCGCCTCAGCCAGTTCGCCCAGCAGATATTGCCGGATCTTTTTTTCGTCAAGCTCTTCTACCATAACCTGTTATCTTTTGTATGTGCCCTCACATTAAGATATGCGCGGCGGGCGTAAAGTATTTCACTGCCCCTTCTCCTTGAGGCAGTCATCGATGCAGGCGCGTAGCGTCACCCGTATCCGGTGCATGCGAATGCGCAGCGCGTTACTTCCTCCCAATTCCTCGGCCAATTTTTGCCGCTGCTCGATCTTCGCTCGCCCGTCGCCGGTATAATATAATAGTGCCACTCGCTGATCATCCGGCTTCAGCTTTTTCAGGCAGCGGTCAAGGCAAGCGAAGGGCGGCTCTCTGACGTCCCACGGGTCGGGCAGCGGCATAGGCATAGGCGTGGGCGGCTTGCGGTAGCGCTCCAGTCGGACATTGCGCCCCACGCCATAACAATAGAGCGCCGGATCGCCGAAGTAAGAATCGATGATCTCCGGCACCTTGCGGACAACACGGTCGAAGGTGTCGTCGGTCATCTCTTCGGCTTCCATGCAGCCGCGCGACTCAAACATCTTGATGAGCCGGCGGCGGATCTCTTCATATTTCTTACCCGCTTTGTCGCGGTCCGGGTCGAGCCACGCGAGAAAGCGCTCAAAATCGTCCTGATTCATGACCCACTCTTTGACCATCGGGGCAAGGCTTTCCACAGTCCGTCTTTCAATTGTTCGCTGAGTAACCCAGGAGAGTGCACAAAGTTTCTTCAAAAACACGCTTATCCTACAACCTATCTTTCAGGGAAGCAATGTGTCAGGCGATTTATTGAGTCTCTTCTTCGGGCGTTGTATTTTTTGGCGTCCTGCCGTGTCTTATTAAGCAGAGAGGAGTGCGGCAGTTATCCGCAGGTCTAGGCCGGCAGGAGAGCAGAATGCGAACGATTGGGTTCCCGTCTTTATGTCTTTAACGGTTGATTGGATGGTGAGCGCCGCCAACCAATCTATCGGCGTTTGTCGCCAGCAATCGCTCTGGCGATCAGCCGCACGCCGGTTGGCATTCGCCCGCACGGGTGCTAGCATCTGTTTATCCAGCCGTTTCCGCCCGCGACTCCCTCGATAGGCTGCAATCCCGGCATTGTGAGGTACACGTCATGTCTGAGCAAAGTAACCGCTTGAGAATTTTCGCCGCCGTCTTCGTCGTCTGCGTGGCGCTGCTGTGCGCCGGTCTGCTGCCGGCCCCCTTGATTAATCAGCCGATAGCAGCAGCCAATCTAGTGAAGCCCTCTTTGCCGGCAACTGCGCCGTCGTCCGAAGGGCGCTACAAGATCAACGCCGGCCAGAGTCACTTCAGCGTGCGCGCTTTGGTCGGCGGTCTGCTTTCAGCCGTCGCCGGCCACGATCACACCATAGCGATTCGCGATTTCTCGGGCACCGCCGCTTTCACTTACGGCACGGTGACGCCTGCGGCGCTGCAATTCACCGTCAAAGCCGATTCGCTTGCCGTCACCGATAAAGTCAGCGACAGCGACCGCAACAAGATTCAAACGACCATGCGCGATGAGGTGCTAGAGGTCAACAACTACCCGGAGATCACCTTCAGGAGCACAGCCATCACCGCTACGCGCGTCGAAGAAGGCAAGTATCGAACGAAGATCACCGGCGATTTGACGCTGCATGGCACGACGCGCGCCATCACGATGACGGCGATGGTGACGTTTTACGAAGCCAGTTTGCAGGCCGAAGGGCAATTTGCGCTGCGGCAATCCGACTATGGCATCAAGCCCGTATCGGTTGCCGGAGGGACGATCAAGGTTAAAGACGAGTTGAAGTTTGCCTTCAACATCGTCGCCAATCGCTGAAGCCCCGACGACTGAATTTCAACTACGCATGCTTGACTTGCCTGCGGCGGAGCGATTAGGCTCACAGCGGTTTCTTTATCCCCTGCAAGAAATTTCTTCGCGAGGAGCATCCGAATCTATGAGCACACGCATGTACACGCTGCCCGTCGAGCAGACGCAGTGGCGAGTTCCCTCAAATGAGGTGACGACGGTTTTCAACTGGGAATACGACGAAGGGCGCGACAAGCTGCTCACCTTATACGAGAAGGGCAAAAACAAACAGTGGAACGCCAACGAGCGAATTGACTGGTCACAGGAGGTCGACCTGTCGAATCCGCTCGGCTTCCCCGATTACTTCGTATCGATTTACGGCTCGCCGACCTGGGAAAAGCTCGATGACAAAGGTAAAGCCGAAGTCCGCCATCATCTCGAAGCCTGGCGCTTCTCGCAGTTCCTGCACGGCGAACAGGGGGCGCTCATCTGCACCGCCAAGATCGTGCAGACGGTGCCCGATGTTGACTCGAAGTTTTACGCGGCGACACAGGTGATTGATGAAGCCCGCCACGTCGAAGTCTATTCGCGCTACCTGCGCGAGAAGATACAGATGGCCTACCCGATTAACATTCACCTGCAAACCCTGCTCGAACAGGGCATCAAGGATTCGCGCAGGGATTTCACCTACCTCGCCATGCAAGTCATCATCGAGGGCCTGGCGCTCGCAGCCTTCGGCACCATACGCGACCTGGCGACCGAACCGCTCGGCAAAGCCATCAATGCTTACGTCATGCAGGACGAAGCGCGTCACGTCGCCTTCGGTCGCCTGGCGCTGCGCGATTACTATCCGCAGTTGACCGAACGGGAGCGCGACGAGCGTGAAGAGTTCGCCGTCGAAGCTTGCTACCTGATGCGCGACCGCTTCATGGGCGAAGAGATTTGGGAGCGGCTTGGTTTCAATACGCAAGAGTGCGTCCAGTACGTGCGTAGCTCGCCTTTCATGGGCGAATACACCAAGCGACTGTTCACGCGCATCGTGCCGACGATTCGCAACATAGGACTTTGGGGCGAGCGCATTCAAAAAGCCTTCGCCGACATGGGCTTCATCGAACTCGCCAATATTGATGTCGAGGCATTGAGCGCGGCGGACGAGGACGTGGCGGCGGAATACGACCGCCTGCGCGCCGCCCGCGATGCGCACGGCAACACGGTGAGTGCCGAAGGCGCGGCAGATTAGTTTAGCCTGACGCTTCTAAAACCTATGGAGTGCGGTGGCCTGTCACCGCACTCCATAACCGCACGGCAAAGGCACGCTTCTCTTTTCTACATACACAATCGCAATTCGATCTAAGATTCAGCTTGACTCTGTATATGAGTGCAGGGTTTATAATCTTCTGGCCGGCTGAGCATGGCTGGCTATACAATTTCGCGGAATGGCAATGTGGTTATCATTGGCATCAACTTATAAACGGATTGGCTCATTAGCCGTTGTTGCAGTCACGCTCTGGCTCGGCGGCTTCGGCTGTTCGCTGTGCTGCGCGACTGGTGCGACGGATTCATGTTGCCTCGATGAGCATAGATCATCAGCACGAGCAACCGCGTCCGGCGCGAGCGCAACCTCATGCAGTGCGGCTGCGTGTAGCTGCTGTAGAACGCCCAGAGCCGACCGTAAGAACGATTCCAATGGCAACACCATACAGCCCGAAGGCGCAATCGGCTGCTTATTACTTCCCAATCGGGTCGAAGGTGTTACGGTTCAACTAAGAGTTGACGACGCTTTTGCATGGCAAGGCGAACCGCCTGCGCCACTCTTCGCCCTCTACACGCTTACCCGCACGGCATCATTACGCGAAGCGCCGCCAACGCTTAATCGCGGCGGCACCTACCTGCGCTGCTGTGTTCTCCTGATTTAGAAAGTCCAGAGTCGAATCCGCGCCGATTCCGCCGGTAGTGTATCTACTGGTCTGTCCACATGACTCTGAACATACAGGAGACCTATGAAAGCGATTCGAGCAATAGCCATCACGCTCATTCTTGGATTAGCAGGCGTTGTCTACGCCGCTGCCGATTCACACATCACCACGCCAAAACCCAACAAGGCGAAAGCCGCTGCGTTATGCTGTAGCGCCACGGCGACAGGTGGCACACAAGCAGCGAGTTGTTGTAAAGAAGGAGCCAGATGCAATGCGGACTCAAGCTGTTGCACGGCAGGCTCCAGTTGTTGCGCCTCCGACTGCTGCAAGGCGGGCGCGGACTGCTGCAACTCAGATGGCAGCGGCTGTAAAGCCGACGCGAGTTGTTGCAGCGGTCACGCTTGCTGCGCGGCGAAATCATCAGCCGAGTAACAAACACAAGTAGACGTGACGCAGGGCATACGTGTGAGCGCATGCGTGTGCCCTGCACAACTGCCTGACCACAAGGAGGACAACGATGAAGAAAGCTGTGAATGTTACGTTGATTAGTTTTTTGCTGCTCGTTACCTTGGCGGCGACGACTCGCGCCGAAGTCAAACAGGTGCGGATGAAAATAGCCGGCTACCTCTGCGGCAACTGAGTCTACAACATCAAGAAGGCCGTGAGCCGTCTAGACTTCGCACCTAAAATGGCTGACATCAAAGTCACAGACATCAAGCGCGGGCTTGGCGAGTTTGTGCCGAAGCCCGACAAAGCAGCCTCCTTTGCAGCGCTCAAGGAGACGCTGAAGAAAGCCGGCTACACCTTGGCGTCTGCCGACATAACCGTGTCGGGCACGCTCGTTCGCGAGAGTGACAAATGGATGATCGAAGCAAGTTCCTCCAAACAGCGATTCGCCCTTGAGGGCACGGATGCAGATAAATTGCTTCAAGGCGTAGAGGCGGGAAGCCGTATCGAAGTGTCGGGCGATTGGCAGACCGTTGGCCGTGACGCCGCCAGCCGTGAAGTCATCCAGCTACGCTCGGCAAAGCAACTCGCAGCCGTCCTCATCAAGCCAGGCACCTATGAGACGAAACAGGGGAGAACGACGCTGGAAGACATACAGATATCACTCGGCGGGGGCGGCAATGAATCGGGTTTGTACTTCTCGTCTATACGAACGACCAGCCCCGGACTGACGGTTTATAAGGGTGGCGCGATCATGCCGCGCTACTTCTACACCCGCCAGCATCTCGGCAATTTGAAAGTTGACCGGCAAGCCTTGCGTGTCGGCGTCACCTATACGCCGACGCCGACGCTGCAACTCGAAGCCGAGATACCTTACCAGCACACGTCGTTTGCCGATGGCAGCCGCAATGGTTCGGGGAGCGGATTTGGCAACCTCACGCTTTGGGGCAAGTACCGTTTTTACCGCACGCTCGAAACCTGGGGCGACAAACAGGCGGCCATCCGCTTTGGCATGGAGTTGCCTACAGGTAAGAAAGACGCGCCGGGAGATACGTCAACCGGACTGCCGGAGTTTGTTCGACAGCAACTCAGCCCCATCAACGGCGGCCTGGCATTTCACTCAGACTTGTCTTACTCGCAGGCCCGCCATCGATTCATCTACGGCGGCAACATCGAGGCCACGCTACGGGGCGAACGCGACGGCTTTCGCATGGGGCACGAGATACGGGTCAATACAGATTTGGAGTACGTGCTGCTGCCGCGCAAGTATCAGAGTCCCGGCCATGAGCTATTCGTCAGCCTGGAGACTTCTTACAGTTACCGCAATCGCGGGCGGCTCGGCGGGCGCACGGTTGCAGGCAGCAGCGCCAACGAGTTCTATGTCGCGCCGGGATTGCAGTTCACGGCGACGCCGAGATTCGTCATCGAGGCGAGCTTTCAAGTGCCAGTCGTGCGCAACGTGGGGCCGCTGGCATTGCGCACAGACAAGAATCTGCTTGTCGGCATTCGCTACTTATACTGAAGGAGTGAAATGACCCGCATCGCCTTTCTTATTTTCGCGGTGGCTGGCGTCGCCTTGCCTACCTTCGGGCAGCAGGCGACCAGCCAGCCAGCGCCTGCGCCGGCTTTCAAGTTGAAAGAGATCAACGGGCGCACGGTTCGACTCAGTAACTACAAAGGCAAAGTCGTGCTGCTGAAC
>JBBWZK010000409.1:0-23730 GCA_039648975.1 Blastocatellia bacterium | reverse complement strand
ATGCTGCACATCGGCGCAACCGTGGTGATCCTGCGCAAGTTCGACGCGGCGGACGTGCTTGCGGCCATCGAGCGTTACCGCTGCACGATGTTCTTCGGCGTGCCGACGATGTTTCAGATGATGCTGGAATCGCCGCTGTTCGAGACAACGGATTTCGGTAGCATCCGCTACTTTATCTCCGGCGGCGCGCCCTGTCCCGTGCCGTTGATCGAAGCCTATCAGCGGCGCGGCGTGCAATTCACGCAGGGCTTCGGCATGACCGAAGTCGGCCCGAACTGCTTCAAGCTGGGACTCGCGGACGCCGTGCGCAAAGCCGGTTCCATCGGCTTTCCAAGCTTTCATAGCGCGGCGCGCATCGTCGATGATCAGGGACGCGACGTGCGGCGCGGCGAAGTCGGCGAGTTGATTTTGAAAGGCTTGCACGTCTGCTCCGGTTACTGGCAGAACTCGGAAGCCACACGCGCGGCGATGATCGATGGTTGGTTCTACACAGGCGACCTGGCCCGCCAGGACGACGAGGGCTATTACTACATCGTCGGACGCGTCAAAGACATGATCATCTCGGGCGGCGAGAACATCTATCCGGCAGAGGTCGAAGCGGTGATTGATCGCCACCCGGCAGTGGCGGCGTCGGCAGTGCTCGGCCTGGCGGATGATCGCTGGGGCGAAACCCCCATTGCAGTAGTCAGCAAACGCCCCAATGCGGCGGTCACTGAGGAAGAAATCATCGCTTTCTGCAAAGCTCAACTGGCGCATTACAAGATACCCCGGCAGGTTTTTTTCGTCGCCGAATTCCCGCTCTCGGCGTCGGGCAAAGTGGTCAAGCGCCTGTTGCGCGACCAGATTGAAGCGGCTGAAGCGACCAGTTGATTGTGCCGCGCTCGATACATTTACAAATAAAGCCCTGAAAGGGCGCAATTCAATAGCACAGGGCATCGCCCTGTGGAAGACACCAAGTAAAGTGGCAAGCCCTGAAAGGGCGCAATAATCAAAGGTTATTGCGTCCTTTCAGGGCTTGCACGGACTTTTCAGAAACACCTTATTTAAGCTTTGCTATATTCACTTTCGCGGCGCGCAACTGCTTGCTCCCGCATCTTGTGGCAAAAGCACGCGGCGCTGCTTTATTATCAAAAGCTCACGCCGCGCCGCGCGCTGATAGTCATGCCGGTGGCGCTCTGTCGCGCGCGTGACGAAACTGCGAGGTGAGATGATGAGCAAAGAGAATGCAGAGCCGCTGGCGAAGTTGCTCGGCTTGCTGTTCAAAGCGCACCCCTGGCACGGCGTCTCCATCGGCGACGATGCGCCCGAAATCCTCACCGCCTACATCGAGATTGTGCCGACCGATACGGTGAAATATGAGTTGGACAAGACGACCGGCATACTGAAGATTGATCGCCCGCAGCGTTTCTCAAACGTCTGTCCATCGCCTTATGGATTGGTGCCGCAGACCTATTGCGGCGAGCGCGTCGCCGACCTGTTCAGCAAGCGGTCGGGCCGTCTAGGCATACGGGGCGACGGCGACCCGCTCGACATCTGCGTGCTCTCGGAAAAAGTCATGTCGCATAGCGACATTCTGCTGAAGGCGGTGCCGATTGGCGGCCTCAGCATGATTGACGGCGACGAGGCCGACGATAAGATTATCGCCGTGATGAAAGAGGACGTGGCTTATGGCGGCTGGCAGAATATTACGGATTGCCCGCGCGCCGTGATTGATCGCTTGCAGCATTATTTCCTGACCTACAAGAACGCGCCCGGCGCGCTCAAAAGCAAGACCGAGATCACACAGATTTACGGGCGCGAAGAAGCCTTGTCGGTCATCCGCGCCAGCCACGAAGATTACCTGCGGCGATTCCCAGACATCGAAAGCCGCTTGCTCACCGCGTTGCGCGGCTAAATCAGAGGGCAAGGGAATGGCAGACTCGCTTATATGGAGTGCGCTGACTGGTCACCGCTTTCGACTACCGATGAGAAAAGCTGCGACAACTCGCCGCACTCCAAAAGCTGCCGCCGCCCCTTTCTCATGCGGTTTAATTAGATAGACAGGTGGAGAAGAACGAGCGAATGGAAACAATGATCGTTACGGGCGGCGCGGGATTCATCGGCGCGAACTTTGCGCGCTATGCGCTGGCGCATACCGATGTGCGCGTCGTGGTGGTGGACAAGCTCACTTATGCCGGCAATCTCTGCACGATTGCCGAGTTGATGGATGATGCGCGGTTTGTTTTTGTCAAAGCCGACATCAGTGACCGCGAAGCGATGGCGGCGGTCTTTCGTGAACATCGCCCGACGGCGCTGGTCAACTTCGCGGCTGATTCGCACGTAGACCGTTCGATAGACGACCCCGGCCCGTTCATCGATACGAACATCGTCGGCGCGTTCGTGCTGCTTGAAACGGCGCGCCGTCACCTCGCGACGTTGCCTGAAACGGAACGCGCCGCCTTTCGCTTCCTGCAAGTGTCGACTGATGAAGTGTACGGCACGCTCGGCGAGTCGGGGCTGTTTTCGGAAGCGACGCCCTACGCGCCGAACTCGCCTTATGCCGCGTCGAAAGCGTCGGCGGATCACCTGGTGCGCGCTTACCATGAAACTTATCAATTGCCGGCGATCATTACGAACTGCTCAAACAACTATGGCCCGTATCAGTTTCCTGAAAAGCTGATTCCGCTCGTCACGCTCAACGCCATCGAAGGCAAACGGCTGCCCATCTACGGCGACGGCGGCAACGTCCGCGACTGGCTGTATGTCGAAGATCACTGTGCAGGCATTCTGCTGGCCTTGCAGCGCGGACGCGCCGGCGAGAAGTACAATATCGGCGGCGCGTCGGAGCGCACCAACCTGCAAGTCGTCGATGCCATCTGCGCGGTGCTCGACGAACTGTTGCCAGCGACGGAGAATCCGGCGCTCGCAGCTCTGGGTAAGCAACATTACAGTGAGCTGAAGACGTTCGTCGCCGACCGTCCAGGCCATGACCGCCGTTACGCGATTGATGCGACGAAGATACGCCGCGAACTGGGCTGGACGCCGGTTGAGAATTTCGACAGCGGCATCGCGCGCACCGTGCGCTGGTACATAGACAATCGCCGCTGGTGCGAGACGGTGCAAGCCGACAAGTACCAGCGCGAGCGCCTCGGCGTGACGCAAGAGTGAAAATATTACGGGTAGCGCAAGCAGCCGACAGGAGTTAAACTGGACGGCTGCAAATTCGGGCCTGCGCCGATTACCTGTTCAGCCTCGCGCTGGCTGGATCGGCTCGCAGGGGAGTATCATGAAATTACCTCAGGTCGAACCAAGTGCAATGAGTGACGGACCCCTTTGAGCATTGCGACAACCTGAACATCATCATTCTTTATCTGGAGATGAACCTGTAATGACGTCCGAGGAACGCCGGTCGGCGATGAACGGGGTACACACAATTCAAGAGGCCATTCGCCTGCATGCGAAGTACACGCTCGCCAAGCGCTGGAACGACATGACGCGGCGCGACGTGTTTCTGGCAACCTCTATGGCGGTGCGCGACTGCTTGATTGACGGCATACTGGAAACCGAAGAACGCTATCAGCAAGCCGACGCCAAGAGCCTTTATTATCTATCCATGGAATTTCTCGTGGGCCGTTCGCTGGGCAACAACCTGCTCAATCTGGGCCTGCTCGACGTTTGCCGCGCAGCCTTGCTCGATCTGGGCGTCGACCTCGAAGAAGTGCGCGAAACCGAACCCGACGCGGCGCTCGGCAACGGCGGACTCGGACGGCTGGCGGCGTGTTTTCTGGATTCGCTGGCGACGCTCGGCATGCCGGGTTTCGGCTACGGCATCAATTACGAATACGGCTTGTTCAAACAGGAGATCGAAAGCGGCTATCAGAAAGAGAAGCCCGATCACTGGCGGGCGCACGGCAGCCCTTGGCTCATCGAGCGGCCTGACGAAGCCTGCATCATCCCTGTCTATGGTCGCATCGAGCACGTTCCCAACGGCGATGAGAAATATCATCCGGCGTGGACGGACTGGAAAGTCATGATCGGCGTGCCGACGGATATGCCGATTGTCGGCTACGGCGGGCACACGATCAATTACCTGCGCCTCTATTCCGCCGTCTCCGACGAAGAGTTCGACATGCAGATTTTCAATCAGGGCGATTACATCAAAGCCGTCGAAGCCAACGTCGCCGCCGAGCGCGTTTCCAAAGTTTTATATCCGTCGGATTCCATCGAAGCCGGGCGCGAATTGCGCTTGATGCAGGAATACTTCCTGGTCGCCTGCGCGGTGCATGACATCATTCGCCGCTACCAGCGCAATCACGCAAGCTTCGATGAATTCCCACAGAAGGTCGCCATTCAGATGAATGATACGCACCCAGCGCTGGCGGTCGCCGAGTTGATGCGTGTGCTGATTGATGAACACGCCATGGAGTGGGTTGACGCATGGAAGATTACGACGGCGACGCTCG
Organism: Blastocatellia bacterium; assembly: GCA_039648975.1. Classification (GTDB taxonomy): domain Bacteria; phylum Acidobacteriota; class Blastocatellia; order UBA7656; family UBA7656; genus DATENM01. The sequence goes on along the minus strand of JBBWZK010000409.1, from coordinate 19,288 downwards.
GCTTCACCAATCACACGCTGCTGCCGGAAGCCCTGGAGAAGTGGCCGGCGGCGTTGCTTGAGCGCGTCCTGCCGCGCCATCTGCAAATCATCTACGAAATCAATCAACGCTTTTCCGAACTGGTGCTGACGCGCTGGCCGGGCGATTGGGAGCGACTGCGGCGCGTGTCGATTATCGAGGAAGGCGAGCGCAAGCAGGTGCGCATGGGGAACCTGGCGATCATCGGCAGCCATTCAGTGAACGGCGTCGCCAAGCTGCATTCGGAACTGGTCAAGACGCGCCTGGTGCCGGACTTCTATCAACTCTGGCCCGAAAAGTTCAACAACAAAACCAACGGCGTGACTCAGCGCCGCTGGTTGCTGAAAGCCAATCCGAAACTGGCGCGGCTTATTAACCGCACCGCCGGCGACGAGTGGATCACCGATCTCAATCACCTGCGCGACCTCGAACCCTGGGCCGACGACGTGGGGTTTCAAGAAGAGTTCCGCCGCATCAAGCGCGCCAACAAAGAGCGGCTGGCGCGCGTCATCCGCGACGCGACCGAGATCGAAGTCGATCCCGATAGCCTCTTCGACGTGCAGGTGAAGCGCATACACGAATACAAGCGCCAGCTCTTGAACGTGCTGCACATCATCCACGATTACGTGACGGCGATTGACGAGGCCAAGCTGCCACTGGTGCCGCGCACCTACGTCTTTGCCGGCAAGGCCGCGCCCGGTTACTGGGCCGCCAAGCAGATCATCAAGCTGATCAACAACGTCGGCCAGGTGATCAACCGCGACGCGCGCGTCAATCAGATGATGAAAGTCGTCTTTATTCCAGATTACAAAGTGTCGCTTGCCGAGCGCATCATGCCGGCGGCGGATTTGAGCGAACAGATTTCGACTGCCGGCAAAGAAGCTTCGGGAACCGGCAACATGAAATTCGCGATGAACGGCGCGCTCACCATCGGCACGCTCGATGGCGCGAACATCGAAATCCGCGAAGAAGTCGGCGCTGACAACATCTACATCTTTGGACTGACCGCCGAAGAGATCGAGGTGATGCGCGAGATGCGCACATACAATCCGCGCGAATATTACGAGCGCAACCCGGCGATCCGCCGCGTGCTCGACGCCCTGCAATCGAATCTCTTCTGCCCCGAAGCGCCGGGCTTGTTCACCTGGATCTTCGACAGCCTGGTCGGCCACGATGAATACTTTCATCTCGCCGATATGCCGGCCTACATCGACACGCAGGAACTGGTATCGCACGCCTTTCTGCAACCGGAGACGTGGGCGCGCAAGGCCATTATCAACATCGCGCGCATCGGCAAGTTCTCCAGCGACCGGACGATTATCGAATACGCGCAGGACATCTGGGACATAGAGAGCGTCTGAAGGCGACGCGGCGACACGGGAAGAGGCGACGCGGAGACGCGGGGACGCGGGGAAAGAGAGACGCGGCGAGTGGGCGACGCGGCGACACGGCGATAATTGTGCAGCATGCCGATCATTATGCCGCTTCGTCTCTCCCTCGCCGCGTCGCCGTGTCGCCGCGTCGCGTTTTAGGGTATGATGGCGCGGGTCGTCTTAGCGGCTGGAACAGTCGCAGCCGTCGCTCACAGGCAATTCGTTCTAAGGAGAAGGTCATCATGGAATTTGAATATTCCGGCAAGGTGCAGGCGCTGCGCGGGCAAGTGCTACGGTTCATGGACGAGTACATCTATCCGAATGAACGGCGCTTCTATGACGAGATCAACACGGGCGACCGCTGGCAGCCGACGCGCGTCGTCGAGGAGTTGAAAGAGAAAGCCCACGCCGCAGGGCTCTGGAATCTTTTCCTGCCGGAGAGCGAATATGGCGCGGGACTGACGAATCTCGAATACGCGCCGCTGTGCGAAATCATGGGCCGCTCGATCATGGCCCCGGAAGTCTTTAACTGCTCGGCTCCCGACACAGGCAACATGGAAGTGCTGGTGCGCTATGGCTCGCCTGAGCAGAAACGGCAATGGCTTGAGCCGCTGCTGCGTGGCGAGATGCGTTCGTGTTTTGCCATGACCGAACCGGATGTCGCTTCAAGCGACGCCACCAACATCCAATCGAGCATACGGCGCGACGGCGACGACTACGTCATCAACGGCCATAAGTGGTGGACATCGGGGGCCGGCGATCCGCGCTGCAAAATTACCATCTTCATGGGAAAGACGGACACGGCAGCGCCCAAGCATAAACAGCAATCCATGATCCTTGTGCCGATGGATGCGGCGGGCGTGCGTATTGTCAGAATGCTGCCGGTCTTTGGTTACGACGACGCGCCGCACGGTCACGGCGAAGTCATCTTTGAAAACGTCCGCGTGCCGGCGGCGAATATGTTGTTAGGCGAAGGGCGCGGCTTTGAAATCGCGCAGGGCCGCCTGGGGCCGGGCCGCATACATCATTGCATGCGCTTGATCGGCGTGGCCGAGCGCTCGCTCGAAGCCATGTGCCGGCGCGTCAAAGCGCGCGTCGCCTTCGGCAGGCCTTTGGCCGAGCAGGGCACGATCAAAGCTGACATTGCCACGTCGCGCATGGAGATCGATCAGACGCGGCTGCTCGTCTTGAAGGCCGCCTATATGATGGACAAGGTAGGCAACAAAGAAGCGCGCGCCGAGATTGCGATGATCAAAGTGATCGCGCCCAACATGGCGCTGCGGGTGATTGACCGCGCCATACAGGCGCATGGCGGCGGCGGCGTCTGCGACGATTTCGTGCTGGCGCAGGCGTGGGCGCATTCGCGCACTCTGCGATTGGCCGACGGCCCAGACGAAGTTCACCGCGAAGCCATCGCCAAACTCGAATTGAAGAAATATAGCTAAAATCTCGACAAGAAAGCGGCATCGAAGAGAGGTAAATCGACATGAGCAGCGACCCTGAATTCGAGAAGCGAATCAATAACCGCCTCGATACCATCATCGAGAATCAGGCGCGCTTCAGCGAAGACATGCATAAGATGAAAGAGGCAATCGCCGGCCTGATTCAAGTGGCGCGACTGCATAGCGAACAGATCGATGAGTTGAGGCAGCAGGGACGAGACCTGAATCAAACGGCGCGGCTGCATAGCGAACAGATCGATGGGCTGAGGCAGCAGGGGCAGGAAATGCTGGAGCAGAGACAAGAAACGCTGGAACAGATCAGAGAAACCCGTGCGAGCGTGAAGCAAACTACTGAAAACTTGAATGCTCTAATTCGTGTCGTTGACCAGCATGTTTCAAATCATCCGTAGCTTTTCCCCATCAAAGATCATCTCAATTGATAAAGAATGTATCCGGCTCTGTCGGCATAGAGCGGCACAGCATATTGACTCGTGAAGAGGTCAAGGGTTGCCCAGTTTCGAAGTTGCACATAATAATCCGGTCGCGACTTTTGCAGGATTTCCGAGGTCATCAGCGAAGCGCTGCCGCCGCGCGATGCGCCCCACGTGAAGATGCTATAGCCCACCAGCATGTGCGTAATTCCCTGTTGCCTGAGATCATTTTGTAAAGTCAACAGGGAATCGCTGTGCAGCAGCAAACGCTGCCACCCGACGGTGTCCAGACTGGTATCGGCAATATAGTCGCGCTGCAAGCCGTAGGACATTTGCGCGCCGATCATCAACACGCGCGCGTTCTGTGGAACGCCATGATTAATGTAATCAATCGCCGAGTAGTAAAAGACTGACGACAGGAAAGCCCGCCGCGAGAGCTGCCCTGTGAGGTATTCCGGGCCACGCATCTGAACCAATTGCATGATGCTGGTGAAGGCGAGCGGCCCCAGGATAGCGGCTAAGACGACGGCGGGCAATGCCCTGGTTGCCATTGACAACCAGCCGGACTTCGCTTTTGCCGCCGCCCATTCGGCCACTCCGGTCAGCACATAAGCCGTCGCTACAGTTAAAGCCGGATACATCGGCAGCAGGTAACGGCTGTGCCAGATCACCTGTGTGAGCAACAGGTAGAAAGCGATGCTGAGCGCCGCCAGCCAGATGACCCAGCGCGACTTTCGCAAAACCAACAAGAGCGGCAACAAGAGGAAAAGGTAGTTGGGATCGTGATAACTTTCCGGCGTGTTATAAAGATCGGGGTTGGTGAAATATTCCCAGAAGTGCGGCGGGTGTTGAATCGCACGATTGGCGACTGCCTGAACCAGCGCCGTTTCCCTCTCCTGTACTTGCGCAGGCATCTGGCGGCGGGCCTGCTCAAACTGGGCGTCTAACTTTGCTTCATCCGCAGGCGTGAAGTAACGGACATGGTCGTCGCTGAACTCGGCGACTTCGCCGGTCGCAAAAGGATAAATAGGATTGTGAAACCATATCTGGTTCTTGATGAACCAGGGCGAGGCGATCAGCAGGGTAATCGCCGTATAGAGCAATCCCCGCTTGATGACCGCGAGCGGCGGCGCAGATTTCCTCAGAAAGCTTTCGAGCAAATACATGACGCCGAGTAAAAGTATCCATGCGGCTGCCGTGTGCTTGATGCCAAGCGCGAAGCCGGCAAACAGGGCTGAAGCATAAAGCCAGGCGCGCTCGCCGCTCTGCAAGCTGATCATCATGGCATAGGTCGCCAGAAACAACATGCAGGCCAGCGACACGTCGACGCGGCAGGTAACGGCGACTTCGATGACTATGCCTGCGCCGAAGAAGGCGAACAGGGCGACAACCCCTGTGCGCCGCGAAAGGAAGCGCGCACAAAAACCATAGACCGCCAGCCCGCAAATCAGCGCAACGGACAAGCTCAACACTTTAGCGGCCACATCGGTTTTTGCCATCAGGCAGATGGCATAAAGCATTTGCATCAAGAAAGGCATATTGCCGGCGGCATTATCGACCAGCGGATAAACCTGCCCCTGATCAACGAATGCGCGAGTCGCCGGCAAATGATAGATGGCCTCGTCGAAAGCGTGCGGCGGCGTCAGCGCCCGCAACATCAGGATGGCAACCAACGCGCCGAACAATACGGTCAGCGCACGCCGTAGCCAGGTTGTCGTCGCTGCGGCGAGACCTGCTTTAATCACCCCGTAGAGGGTCGCGCCTTCGCGCCAGGATAAGGCCATCAATACGGCAAAGAACACCGCCATGGTCGCCGGCATCAACATGCGGGCAAGCCCCAGGCCAAGCACCAGGAGGCCGATGAGGCCGATACCCATCATGGCTGAAAAGGAAAATTCTTCGGCGGCACTGACAAACGACAGCGATAAAAGCCGTGCGCTTTTGCGCCCCACACAAAACCCAATGGCGATGAGTGCCAGCGCAAAATATAAATCAAACAGGCGATCAGCGAGCATCCATGCGCCCTGGTAATCTTCGCCCCATTGAGCGATTTGCAGGTGAGCATAAAACAATATCCCACCAATCATTAATATCGTCAGCCAGATCACGTAGCGCAGGTTGAACCATTCTCGCAGCCCGTTTTTGGGCAGGGCTATCTCATCCATCAGTGAGTCCTTCGTCGCTTTTGATTTGAACATCTGGAAATCCAGGGCAAGGCAGATTGTAACAAGTGCGTATTGCCAATTCTATAAAAAAGGGACTTCAACGCAGAGGACGCAGGATGGCGGCGATGCGCTTCGCGCGCGGCGGCTACGCATAGGGCCCCATCGCTTCTCTGCTTGCGCGCGAGGTCGCTTTCAAGCGAAGATGGTTCAAGCCGTGATTAGACCGGAAGGCGCTTCGATCAAGCACCGTTAAACATCGCGTGAACAACCATCAGCCAGTGCTTTCTCTATCGCAACTCGACCCGCGCCTGCCGCTCAGTCTGGCGCTGGGCGCGGGCGGCGTGCGCGGCATGGCGCATGTCGGCGTGCTCGAAGTCCTCGCGGCGCGCGGCTTTCAAATCAGTGAAATGGTCGGCGCCAGCGTCGGCGCGCTCGTCCTCGCCTTTTATGCAGGAGTCGGCCTGGACGTGCCGACGCTCAAAGATTTTGGAATCAACCTTACATCCAGGCATCTGCTGGCGTGGGCGTGGCTGCGGCGTGCGCCGGCAAGCGTGCGCCGGCGATTCCTGCATCGCGCCGGCATCATTCCCGAATCGCTTGAACGTCTGGCCGAAGCTTCAGGCACGCATCTGCATCACGGCGTCCAGCGTATCGGCCTCGTCGCTTATGATCTGATCGCGCGTCAAGAAGTGTTCTTTCACAACCTGCAAGAGAATTTCCCGCTCAATGATGCAACGCGCGGCGCGGTCGCCATTCCGCGCGTTTATCCGCCGCGCGACTGCCTCGTCGGTGAGCGGCGTATGCGGCTGATTGACGGTGGCGTCACCAACCTGCTGCCGATTGATTATCTGTTCGCGCCGCCGTTTCGCCCGCAACAGATTCTCGCCGTCGATGTGTCGAACCGGATGCGGCAGCGGCAAATTAATCTCGCTAAAGTTCAAGCCCTCAGCCGCGCGCATCCCGGCACGCCCGTCGCCGTGCTCGAACCCGACACGCTGGGGCGCGCCACCTTGATCTACCGGCGCGCAGAGTTGCAATCGCTGATTGACTCAGGCAGCCGCGCCGCGGAAGGCAGCTTTCGCTGAATGCGCCAGCGCGCCGCATAATCCGCAGAATGTGACGAAGGCTACATCGCTTTCCTGCGGCGCAGAAGTTTCGCAGGACAGGTGCGGCGCGCTGGGCGGGCATTTTCGATATTTCTGTTGCGCCGCACAGAAACTCTGGCGCGCTGGCGGCGCGGCGCTTTATAATTTGAGCCGCGCAGCCCGCCTGCGCCGCATAGCTTGTTCCGACGCCCTGACGGTTCAGCAAGCATTTACAAATTTACCTGGGATCGCCGACCTGCTGGTCTTGCCGACGTGCAAGACTCGACAGAGCGCGCGTGTCGATCTAGTTGGGTTTCTCAGATGTGGACAAAGTTAATTCTTACGCTTGTTCTGTTGACGCTTATGCCGGTGATGGCTGCATCGTCCGGCAACGCAAGCTTTCGCGTTACCGCGCCCGGCCCTGACCCTTGCCAATGCGCTAAAGGGCCGCGCGACAGTTTTGCCCCGCTGCTGCCGTGCGCCTGGAAGCAAGCGCAGTATGAAGTGGCGGGCCATTACCCGCAACTGGCCAGGCGCGTCTACGCGCTTGAAAGATCGAACGTCACCTTCCGCCAGGGGCGCTGGTACGACGACGAATTCAAGGCTTATATCGTCGGCGACACAGACCTCGAACGCGACCCGCCGGTGAGCATCGGCCTGACCGGCGACACGCGCTTTGATTACGAGACGGCGGTTCACGAGTACAAGCATTTCGTGGTGGATAGCCTGAAGCTCGGCGAAACGGCGCACGCCTGGGTTGACAGCGAAGACGACGAGGATCGCTAACCAGGCACGGCGCGCTGGATGCCTTTGCATGTCTACGGTTATCATGCGGTGGGCGCAGATAACAGGAGAAAGATCATGCAAAGCGTCACACGAGCTTTCGGTTTTGCGGTCGTCTGTGTTATTGCCATCGCCATCGCGTTCGCACATACCAACAAAGCATCCTCTGCAAACGCCGCCATGCCGGCGCAGGACGTGCTGAGTCTCGACCGGCGCATCAGCGCTTTTGAACAACGCCTCTACATTCTGGAATCGCATATCAATCAGCTACAGCAGCAGGTTCAGTACGCCCAGCGCCAGCCGGCCACGTCCGGTGCGCGCGACCCGGAAGTCGACCGCTTGCGCCTTGAGCTAAACCTCTTGCAGGCTCGTCTCACTGAAGTTGAATGCGGCCTGTTGAAGCTGGACGAGCGCACGCTGCCGGCAGCGGCCCGCACCGCGCCGTCAAAGATGACTGACCCTTGCCGCTTGCAACCGAACACGCCTGTACAACTATCCAGCCGCCGGCGGTAATTTGTTGGCTAGTGATGCGGCTGTGCCGCTTGGCTGTGCGGCAAGTCCGAGACTTGCCGGGCACGCACCGATGCCTTTCGCGGCTATGCCGCTCATTGGCGGCGTAGCCGCCAGTGATTTAGGCTGACTGAGCCGGAGAGCCACAGGCTCTCCGCACAGCCAAGCGGCACAGCCGCGATACGCCTTCATGGTTCCATTAGAATTGTAATCGGCAGACTCGCGCGACGCGATGGCGAGACGCGATACGCTTTCATGGTTCCATTAGAATGCCTTTCTTCTTCCTGCCGTCGCCGATGGTGTGGCCGATGATTTGATATAGGAGCCATGTGCGCCTTGATCTGAGGATGGCGAGACCGCGCATGGAAGTTAATTGGAATGAATGTTACATTATGTTTACAGTGGAGAGGCAACTAGTTTTGCGAGGCGGCAAAAGCGGCGAAGCGATACCCCATGCGGGTTGATCAGCGCACAGGCAGCCGACAGCGCGCTGCTGCGAATCGAAGAGCAAAACCATTTGCGCCGCGATTTTGCTACCAATTCATGTGGCGCCAAGCTTTCCCTTTCCGGCAATACTCGTAACGCCACAAGCGAAGACGGCAGACTTGCATACTCAGTCATGGTAACGTACTGCCGCTAGACAAAAGAGGAGAGACGGATTCACCCCACGCCCTGACGCGATGCCCCCGCATTCGCAATGATCAAGCGTATTCATCCGGCAACAGGATTGAAAAGGAGGCTCGACGTGCGCCCAAATCCTATTTTTCGATTCACTCTATGGCTTCTCTTAGTAAACACCGCGCTGGCCCCAGGCCTTCAGGCCGCGCCGCCCGCAGGCGTGACCGTTCGCATCGATCCGGTGAATCTCACCTTGCCCGTCGGCGGCACTCGCCAGTTCAACGTGAAAGTAGCTGGCACTACAAACACCGCCGTTACCTGGACGATCAACAACCTGCCGGGCGGCAACGCGACCGTTGGCACGATTAGCAGCGTGGGCCTCTACACAGCGCCCGCCGTGCCGCCCCCAGGCTATACGGTCACGGTCAAAGCCGCCAGCGTCGCCGACCCGACGGCGTTTGCCGCAGGCACCGTCACCGTGAGCAACCAAGTGCCTTATATTTCTTCGGTCGCGCCTTCGACGCTGCCGCCTGGCCCGTTCAACATCACCGTCAACGGCAGCCGCTTCGCGAGCGGCGCGCAGGTGTTGTGGAACAATGCGCCGCTACAGACCAGCTTTGTCTCAGCCACAAAACTCACCGCGACAGGCAACGCCACACAGACCGGCAGCGCCGCCATCACGGTCGCCAACCCCGGCCCGGGCGCGGTCTCGACGCCGTTCACCGTCAACGTCGTTTCGAGCATTGTGGTGAATGTTACGCCGAGCGCGGCGGGCCTTGTGCCAGGCGCGACGCAGCAATTTCAAGCCAACGTTTCCGGCACACCGAACACGGCAGTGACGTGGAAAGTCAACGGCACGACGGGCGGCGATCCGTCTGTAGGCACGATTACACAGAGCGGATTATACACTGCGCCAGGGGCGGCCCCGGCGTCAGGCGTCGTGACGGTTGCGGCGCTGAGCCAGGCCAACAACATCACGCAAGGCACGGCCACCGTGACCATTCAAGACCCGCTGGCCGTGACCTATGGCCGCTTTCTCGATCAAGCGACCTTCGGCTCGACCGCGCAATCGATGGCGCACGTCCGCCAGATCGGCATCCCTGCATTCATTGACGAACAGTTTGCGATGCCGGAATCCGCGTGGCCGCCGCTCAGCACCGCGCAACGATCTGACGCGGTGGACGCGTTCTTTTCAAATGCCCTGAGCGGGCAGGATCAACTGCGCCAGCGCGTCATCTTCGCGCTCAGCGAAGTCATCGTCATCGCCATGAACAAGAACACCAACGGCAACGAGATCGTGCCGTGGTTGCAGTTGCTCAGTCGCAACGCCTTCGGTAATTACCGCACGCTGCTGCGCGAGATCACCCTCGACGCTTCGATGGGCAAGTATCTTGATCTGGTCAACAGCGCCAAGCCCGGCGTGGCCGGCGGCGCAAACGAAAACTACCCGCGCGAGGTGATGCAGTTGTTCAGCATCGGATTGTGGAAGCTGAACCCGGACGGCTCACAGCAACTCGACGGCCAGGGCAACCCCATCCCGACTTACACGCAAACCGATGTGAAGCAGATGGCGCTGGCGCTGACCGGCTGGACGTATGGCAACTCGTCGGGCACGCCGCCGGCGAATCAGAACTGGAATTACTATCCAGGCCCGATGCTGTCGCTTGCCAACTACCACGACCGCACACAGAAGACGATACTGGGGCAGACACTCACGGCCAATCAAACCATCGTGCAAGACCTCGACGGCGCGATTGACATTCTCTTCAATCACCCGAACGTCGGCCCGTTCATCGCGACGCGCTTGCTTCGCGCGCTGGTGACGAGCAACCCCAGCCCAGCTTACATTGCGCGCATCGCCGCCGTCTTCAACGACAACGGCCAGGGTGTGCGCGGCGATATGAAAGCGGTGATTCGTGCGATCCTGCTGGACGCGGAAGCGCGCGACGACCAGCCGCCTGCCAACTTTGGCCGTTTGCGCACACCCGTGCAGCACACCCTCGCTTTCCTGCGGGCGTTGAATCTCCCGTCGGGCCAGCCGTCGCAATTCGCTTACATCTTCTACAGCCTTGGCGAAGGCATGCTCGATGCGCCGTCGGTCTTCGGTCACTACTCGCCGATGTACCACGTTCCGAGGTCGCCGCTGTTCGGGCCGGAGTTTCAAATCTACTCGCCATCGGAAGCCGTGAACCGCGCGAACTTTTTGTATGGCTTTTTAGGCAATCCCTGGCCGATCAACCCGGCGCTGCAACCGTTCGTCAACGTCGCCGGCGATTCAACGGCGCTCATCAATGCCGTCGACAATACGCTGCTCTACGGCAGGATGTCGCCACAGATGCGCACCGCTTTGATGACGGCCTTGCCGGCGATGTACGACAACAACCAGCGCGTCATGACCGTGCTCTATTTAACGGCGATATCGGGCGATTACCTGATACAGCACTGATGAGGCAAATGATGAAAAACACACACACCATTTCACGTCGTGGTTTTATGCAGATGGGCGCGAGCTTCGGCATGCTGGCCGCGCTTGGGCGATTGCAGTTAGCCAGCGCCGCGCCCGCGCAGGATTACAAGGCGCTCGTCTGCATCTTCATGTTCGGCGGCAACGACGGTCACAACGCGGTCGTGCCGCTCAGTAATTCACAATACAGCGCCTACACGACGGCGCGCGGCGGCCTGGCGCTGCCGCCTGCTCAACTACTGGCCATCGGCGACCCGACACAGGGCGCGTTCGGCCTGCATAACGGACTGCCGGAGTTGCAGAACCTTTACCAGAAGGCGCATATGGCGGTGATTGCCAACGTCGGTATGCTAGTCTGGCCGACTTCTTACGTGGACTTTCAAAGCAACAATCAACTGCCGACTAATCTGCGTTCGCACTCCGATCAAGTGCAGCAGATGCAGACCGGCTATCCCAACTCGTTTGGGGCCAGCGGCTGGGGCGGGCGCACGGCTGATCAGATGCAGACGGCGAATGCCGGCACGAACTTCCCTGTATCGATCTCGCTGAACGGCTCGGCGCTCTTCTGCACCACCAGCGTCGTGCAGACGGCGAGTCTGCAACCGGGAAACTATCTCGATCAGAATGCCCTGAGCCTGTGGCCGCCGTCAGCGGCGCAGGCAAGGGCTACGGCGCAGCAGCAGATTCTCGCGGCAGGCAGCAGCAACCAGATGATTCAGTCTGCGAATAAAGCGATGAGCGACGCGCTGGCGCTCAACCCGCTGCTCAAGTCGGCGGCGGGCGGCACGCCGTTCACGACAGTGTTCCCGCAGACGCAGATCGGCAACCAGTTGAAAGAGATTGCCCGCATCATCAGCCTGCGCTCGCAACTCGGCGCCGCCCGGCAGGTCTTCTTCGCCGGCCTGAGCGGCTTTGACACGCACGGCGGGCAACCTTATCAGCAATGGAGCTTGCTCACACAGATCAGCGCGGCGATGGCCTCGCTGTACAACGCCACGGCTGAGATGGGCATTGCGGATAAAGTAACCAGCTTTACATTGTCGGATTTCGGGCGGACGTTGCAGCCGAGCGGCACGGGGTCGGATCACGGCTGGGGCAGCCATCATTTCATCGTCGGCGGCGCGGTCAGCGGCGGGCGGATTTATGGCCAGTTCCCGCTGATGACCAACTACAACAACTTCAACGCCACGAATGATGATTATGCCGACACGCGCGGCGTCATGTTGCCGAACGTCTCGCTGGCGCAGTACGGCGCGACGCTGGCGAAGTGGTTCGGCGCAAGCGACGCGCAACTCGACACAGTGTTTCCGACGCTCGCGAGCTTCAATGTGCGCGACCTGGGATTCATGGGCTAGCGGGTTTCAGTCAGATGTAGCGCAAGCTGTTAGCTTGCGCAGAGATTCGCGCAAATGCAATGACAGGCGCAAGCTAACAGCTTGCGCTACATCAAAGCAGAGAGGCGCGAGAATTCCTGCGATTCTCGCGCCTCTCTGTTGATTACTTTGTTCTGCAAGTTTACCTGCTTTCGTAGTTCTCTATGCAACATCAACCTGCGCAAGAAAGGAGATCGAACCATGAAAGTGAAATCTCATGTCAAAGCAGGACAGGGCACTAGCCTCGACCCCGATGGATAGGAACCGGTTCCATACGACAGCATTGGAATAGCAATTCGGAAAGGAGAAAAGCCATGAAAGTGAAATCTCATGTCAAAGCAGGACAGGGCGGTGGCCTTGATCCCGATGGAAGAAGCTAGTTCCATTGGCAATTCGGAAAGGAGATCAACCATGAAAGTGAAATCGCATGTTAAGGCGGGAGCCGGCTGCGGAATGGACCCCGATGGAAGGAGCTAGTTCCATATGACAATATTGGAACGGCGCTTCAGAAAGGAGAAAAGAAATGAAAGTAAAGTCTAATGTGAAAGCCGGAGCGGGAGTAAGAATAGATCCGGAAGGCTAACACTTAATCCCGTAAAATTAATCTCGATGAGAAACTTACTTGCTCAATAGGGCTGGAGGCTTAAAGCTTTCCAGCCCTATGTGTCTTCTGGCCCAACCGTGCCTAACGCTCCGGTTAAATGCTTCTCTGTGCCTACCGTAATAATGCCTTAAATCCTGCCTGCTCGAAGTGTTCATCGGTTGTCAACGCCTCCGTTACGCCGCGTTCCTGCATAACTACAAAAGAGACACAATCTGTTATCCCCCATTCTTTATCTGGTCGGCTCTGATATAGCTCGAAGCCCCGCTCGTATAAGTCTTCTGTCATAGGAATGATTTCTACTTTCGGGTCTTGTTCAAGTGACTCTAGCAACTCGACGCTGGCTTTTCGATACCGCTGTTTTGAAAGTGCATTGCCGATTTCAAGGACGACGGCGCGTGTAGTCAGAAGTCGTGTCCCCTCGATTTCTAATTGCTCCGCGAGCCGTAATGCTTTCTCGTGATGCTCATCCTTAGGCGAAGAGAGCGCAATGGCAAAAGCCGTATCAAGAAACAATTCAGTCCTGGCCATCAGTTCGGTTCTCGTAAAGGTATTCTTCTATCCGTTCAGACCAATCAGGCGGGCCTTCTAAGTTGAGGGAGCGAGCTGTTTGTAAGAATGACTTTGAGTTGGGCTTGGTCGTAATTGATTCTTCGATTGTGATACGCACTTTAGTATTAGGCTGTAATTCCAGTGGCTCTTGCGGGCGCAAGACCTCGCCGTCAAATACAGCTTCGATGGTTCTGCTCATTATCTTCCTCCGGTCTCAATGATACCATAGCGGCCACCTCAAAGGCGTCTGATGCTGATTAGGCGACGGTGGCCTCTCCTGTGGCTCAACGCCGATTAGGAAGATGATCTGACATCGATGCCGACGAACTCTTTGATGGGCACGTTGCCTTTATATCCAATCTCCTGGTGAATGCCGATCTTCGACGAGTAGTAAGCGTGTACCGTGCGGCCTTTGATCTCGCGGAAGAAACGCTCTTCAGGGGTCTTCGGCTCCATCTCGTTCTTCGAGATGCGCGTCAGCACGGCGATGCGCTGTTCAGGCGTCGCCTGCATGAAAGGCTTGCCGTGCATCTCCTGCGAAATCGCATCAATCGACTTCAAGCCGTCGCGCCATTGGGTTTTCGGCTCGTCCGCCCACGATTCGGCCAGTCGCGCGTCAATGTAAGCCGCACAACCGGCGGCGCGCGCGCCCGGCGAATGCTCGTCCGTCGGAATGATCAATTCGCTGATTTCGTCGACCATGGCGAATTCTTCGCGGCTGAAAAAGAGGGGCGCTTTCCATTGCGCACTGGCGCTGCCGTTGGCCGCCTCCGCCGCATTGCCCAGACCAACCAGCGGAATGCTGATGGCTGCGGTCGCCGCGAGCTTCAACATCTCGCGCCGCGTCACATTGTAATCTTCGCCACTCGCGCCATTATCGCTGCTCGTCTCACTTGCTGGCTTCAATGCCGCGTCTTCAGAACCGTTCTGATTTTCAATTGCATCCACAGTTCGCATTTCACAGGTTTCCTTTCTTGAACTCGTCGGCGAGGTGATCGCACGAGCGCCAGGCGAGCGCCATGATTGTCCACGTCGGATTCTGACACGAGGCGCTGACGTGGCTGCTGCCATCGACCACGAACAGGTTCTTCACATCGTGCGATTGTTGAAACTGGTTGAGCACAGAGGTCTTCGGATCACTGCCCATGCGGGCGGTGCCGAGTTCGTGAATCGACCAGCCTTCCGTCAGCACTTCGCGATTGACGCCGATGATTTCGATGCCGGCAGCCTCGAACATCTCCTGCGCCGTCGCCGCCATGTCTTTGGCCATCTTCTTTTCGTTGTCGCCGAACTTGTAATGCATACGCAGCGCCGGCACGCCCCACTTGTCTTTCTCTGCCGGGTCAAGGTCGGCGTAGTTTTCATAACGCGCCAGCACTTCGCCGAACGCGCCCATCTCGATGAACGCGCCGGCGTATTCGCGCACCGTCTTCTTGTAAGCTGCGCCGAAGCCCGGCGTCTCCATCGCATTGCCCGGAAACATCTGCGTGCCGCTGCTGCCTTCAAAGCCATAGCCGCGAATGAAATCCGGCTGCTTGTCTGTGAGGTTGCGAAAGCGCGGAACGTAGAAACTGCCTGGTCGCCCATCATCGATGGTGCGCGGCTTGCCGATTTGATCTTTGACCAGCCCGCTGACGCCCGGCCCCATGACGTGCTCGCAGAAATTATGGCCGACGTGATTGCTTGAATTGCCGATGCCGTTCGGATACTTCTCCGATTTCGACAGCAACAACAAGCGCGCCGATTCGAGCGTCGAGGCGGCAATCACCACGACTTTGGCTTTCGCTTCGTAGGTCTTGCCGGTCTCAGAGTCGATGAAGCTGATGCCGCTCGCCTTGCCGGTCTTTTTATCCACAGTGATCTCGCGGGCGATGGCGTTGGTGCGCAGCGTCAAACGGCCTGTCTCCATCGCCGGATAGATCAACCCGGTTGGCGAATCGAACGCCGCGTGGATGTCGCAGCCGCCAGCTCGGCGATTGCACGCGCCGCGACCGTAGCAACGGCTGCGATACTTGTTGTGCTTGAGCCCGTCGGTCGTCACGCCTGCACGGTAAGGCGTCAACACACGGCCCATCTTTTTGATGCCCTGACGCACTTTCATCTCGGCGGCAGTCAGACGCACGGGCCGTTGAAAGATGCTGTCGGGCAGATGCGGCAAGTTCTCTTTGACGCCCGAAATGCCTAGATAAAGATCAACCTTGTCGTAGTACGGCGCGATGTCTTTGTAAGCGATGGGCCAGTCTTCGCCGTAGCCGTCATGGGTTTTGGCTTTGAAATCATAATCCGACAAACGGAGCGCCAGGCGGCCCCAGATATTCGTCTTGCCACCGAGCACGCGCGCGCGCACCCACGCATAGTTCGTCCCTGTATAAGGATTATCGCGCTCGTCAACGACGATGTTCTTGCTGTAATCCGAGCCGCCCCAGCCTTGCACATAAGAGTAGACGTGCTTGAAATTCATCCCCTTCGCGTAAGGCAGTTGACGGACGTTGTATTCATTGAACGACAGCGCGTGCGAGTCGGGCGGCATCTGGCCGCGTCGCGGGTGGTCGTAAGGCCACTCCATGGATTTCAACTCTTTGTCGATGTTGAGCTTTTTGCCGGCTTCGAGCAGCAAAACTTTCATGCCGCGCGAGGTCAGCACGTGCGCCGCCATGCCGCCCGCCGCGCCGCTGCCGACGACAATGGCATCATAGACGGTTTTCAAATTGGCTTCAGGTTCCGCTTGCCGAACGAGACGAATCAGACTCATAGTGCCCTCACAATTCCGCAGGTTGTTCGATTAATCAGAGCGCCGAATGGCCCAAGAAAGCCTATGGTCAACGGCGGCTTATGTCAATAGCGCGGCGCACGAATGCCGCAGTGAAGCTCGACCGTCAGTCTCCTACAAACCGTGAGAGGCACATCCGTTGCTCAATCCATCAGTGAGTGAGTACGGCGAAGCTTTATGTATTTGATTGGTGCAGGTGGCGCGGCACTTGTTCTGAAAGGATATGCCGCCGGGCATCGCTTATGGCGAATGAATTGGGATGCGCATCACTTGTTGGATATGCGGCGTAACCGGCAGAAGTCATTCGTCGTAATCATCTAAAGGACATAAATCAGTGGCTTCATCGCCAAGGCGCGCGCCGGTCGCTGAATTAACTGCGTGATGCGCGACACCGCGCAATGCATGTGGGAGTAAAGCAAGATGGAAATTCCCGATTACAAAAAATACCTTCGGCGGCTTGGGCGTCCCGGACTGATCGCCCTGGGGATGCTCGGCCTGTTACTCATCGGTGCGATTCTGTTTTCAGGCTTATTTACCAAGAAACCGCAGGCCGCAGGGCAACCGCAGCCGCCCGCCGTGCCGGTGACTGTAGCTAGTGTCACTTTAGAAACTGTGGCGCTTCAGGTCAGCGCCATCGGCAGGACGGAAGCTTACTCGACGGTATCGGTGACCTCACAGGTCGAAGGGCTGATCACCAAGGTCAACTTCACCGAAGGCCAGTATGTGAAAAAAGGCGACCTGCTCTTTAACATCGATGGACGACCGGCGCAGGCCGGCTTGGCCGGCACGGTGGCCAATCAGTCGAAAGCGGTCAGCGATCAGCGGCAGGCCGAAGCGACGCTGGCGAAAGATCAGGCGCAGGCAAAGACCGCCGCTGTGTCAGCGCAACGCTACGAATATCTCTACAAACAGGGCGTCGTCTCAAAAGACCAGTACGACCAGGTGCGCACGAACGCCGAGGCGCTGGCCGCAGTCGCCAAAGCCGATCAGGCGGCGGTGGCGAGCGCCCGCGATTCGGTGAATGCCGCGAAAGCCGCCGTGCACGCGTCGCAGGTGCAGGTGAGCTACACGGAGATTCGCGCGCCGCTTGACGGGCGCACCGGCAGCTTGATGATTCATCAGGGCAACGTCGCCAAAGCCAACGATACGAATCCGCTCGTGGTCATCAATCAGGTCAACCCGATTTATGTGACCTTCTCTGTGCCGGAGTCGCAGTTGCCGGACATCAAGCGCTACATGGCGGCAGGCCCTGTGCAGGTTTCCGCCACCATACCGAATGACAGCGGGCCGCCCGAACAGGGTGCGTTGACCTTCGTTGACAACGCCGTCGATCCGGCGACCGGAACCGTGAAATTGAAGGGCACGTTCGAGAATAATCAACAACGCCTCTGGCCCGGCCAGTTCATCAACGTCGCGGTCACCTTGACCACGCAACCGAACGCCATCGTCGTGCCGGCGGCAGCCGTGCAGACCGGACAGCAGGGCCGTTATGTCTTCGTCGTCAAAGATGACCAGACCGTCGAGATGCGCAATGTCCAGGTGCAGCGCACGGCGGGCGAGAAGAACATCATCGCCAGCGGTCTATCGCCCGGCGAAACCGTGGTCACCGATGGCCAGTTGCGCTTGCGTCCCGGCAGCAAAGTAAAAATCACTGACGCGGCAGGGCCGTCTGCGCCGGCTCAAGATAATCCGTGAAACGTGGTGCGTGGTGCGTGATTCATCTTGCGTTGCGAGTTCGCATAAAGCGCAAACCTCCGGTCACGCACCACGCCTAAGGAAGTTATGAATATCGCCAATCTCTTCATCCGTCGTCCGATTACGACGGGCCTCATCTGGGCAGGCATCCTCATCTTCGGAATCATGGGGTACCGCCTGCTGCCGGTGAGCGAGTTGCCCAACGTCGATTATCCGACCATCAATATCAGCGCCAGCCTGCCGGGCGCAAGTCCCGACACCATGGCCTCTTCAGTGGCGACGCCGCTCGAAAAACAACTGTCGACCATTGCCGGCATCGACAACATGACCTCGACCAGCGCGCAGGGCTCGACCTCTATTGTCGTGCAGTTCAACCTGAGCCGCGACATCGATGCGGCGGCGCAAGATGTGCAGGCGGCCATCTCGCGCGCCGCGCGGCAACTGCCGACAGAGATGCCGACGCCGCCCTCGTTTCAAAAAGTCAATCCGGCGGACTCGCCTGTCTTATTCCTCACCATGAGTTCGCCGACCTTGCCGCTGTCTACGGTAGACGAATACGCCGAAACGCAACTGGCGCAGCGCATCTCGATGATCAGCGGCGTCGCCCAGGTGTCGGTCTACGGCTCGCAAAAATATGCCGTGCGCATTCAGCTTGATCCGAACCAGTTGGCGTCGCGCGGCATCGGCATGGATCAAGTGGAGCAGGCCATTAGCGATTCGAATGCCAATCTGCCGACCGGCACGCTCGAAGGCGCTAACAAAGCCTTGCGCATCGCCGCCAACGGCCAGCTTGAAAATGCGGATGAATATCGTCCCATCATCGTCGCTTACCAGAACGGCTCGCCTGTGCGGCTCAACGAACTGGGCCGCGTCCTGGACAGCGTGCAAAGCAACAAGGTGGCGAGCTGGTTTAACGATACGCGCGCCATCGTGCTGGCCATCCAGCGCCAGCCGGGCACCAACACCGTAGAGGTCGTCGACAACGTGAAGGCTATCCTGCCGACGTTCCGCGAACAGATACCCGCGTCGGTCGATCTGAACATTCTCTTCGACCGCTCGCAGAGCATTCGCCAATCGATCAGCGATGTGAAGTTCACTCTGCTGCTGACCATCGGTCTGGTCGTGCTGGTAATCTTTCTGTTCCTGCGCAATCTGTCGGCGACGATCATTCCCAGCTTGGCGGTGCCGATGTCGCTGTTCGGCACCTTCGCGGTCATGTACCTGCTCGGCTACACGATGGACAATCTATCGATGATGGCGCTGACGCTATCGGTCGGCTTCGTGGTTGACGACGCCATCGTCATGCTGGAAAACATCGTGCGCCACGTCGAGCTGGGCGAGCGCCCGTTTCAGGCGGCGCTCAAGGGCGCGAAGGAGATCGGCTTTACCATCGTTTCGATGACGATCA
>JBBWZK010000105.1:0-11669 GCA_039648975.1 Blastocatellia bacterium | reverse complement strand
TGCAAGCGACACCCAGCCGCCGGTCGAACCGCCTGTGAGCACGCGCGCCGTCGGCTCGCCGACGCAGCGGAACTGCTTCTCGATGTAGGGGATCAACTCCTGCGTCACCGCGTCGCCATAGGGGCCGTTGTTGTCTGAGTTCACCTGATAGCAATCGCCGAACGGCCCGTCGCCGTCGAGTTGCAGAAGCACCATGCGCGGCGTGTCGTCGGCAAGCCAGGTTCGGCGAAACCCACTGCCTGCGGCCATCATCCGCTGTACGATGGTGTAGCGCGTGCCATAGCCGCCTATCTGGACGCGCAGCGGATAGCGCCGCGCCGAGTCTTTATCGAAATCGCGCGGCAGGATGATGCCGGCACGCAAGTAGATCGGTCGCCCATGAAATCTCGTCAGCAGATTGGATTGTATCCTGTCGTACTTTACATAATCCGTGTCGGCGGGCAGTTGATCAGGCGGCACCTGCTCGGTCAATTCGATCTTGATGCTCTCACCATGCGCCGGGTCGAGGTGAATTCTTTTCACGCGGCTGTAGAGATTGCCCGGCGCGTTGACCGATGCGAGATCGATATTGGAATCGAAGACGGCCTGCACGCTGAAGTCGCCCGCCGGCAGATGCGCCAGGTCTTCGAGAGGAAAGGCAATCGCTTTCTCGTCAATCACGGCAGGCGTGCCTGCCGCAAAGTTGTTGACATCGCGCGCCAGCACAGGCGGCGCATCCATGCCTGTATCGCTGATGCTCGTGCGCGGCTCGCCTGTCGCATTGCGGCTCATCACAACGAATAAGCGCCCGTTTTGCGGCTTTGCCAGCAGTCCCGGCGCGACGCTGATTTCAAAGCGCAGCGCCGTGGATGCGGCCATCTTCGCGGGCGTGTTCAAAAGGACAAACGCCAGCAACGCGATGCTCAACAGCAAGAATTTTTTCATCACTGATAGTTTCTCAGTCCCGTCAGGGACGCAATGTTTATAGAAGGATGCAGCCTTTATCAACACAAGCCGCGTAGGGGCGCAATGTTTACATTTCGCTCCTAACGGAGCTTGAGATTCATAGACAATGCGTTGCTATAAACATTGCGCCCCTACGCGGCTTCATCCACCGTAGCAAGCTAAACCACAACCGCCTAAATCAGAGGGCAAGGGAATGGCAGACTCGCTTATATGGAGTGCGGTGACTGGTCACCGCTTTCTCTTGGCGATGCGTAAAAGCTGCGACCAGTCGCAGCACTCCAAATGCTGCCGCACTCCCTTTCTCATGCCGTTTTATTTAGATATTGAATCGTTTCATTCCGTCCGCACGATGGCCGCCGGGTCGAGCAAGGCGAGTAGCGCGGCGCGAACCGCTTCGACTGCCGACGCTTCTTTCGATTCGATAGTCAGCTTCACGCGGTATTCATCGCTCGTGAAGTTGGGATAGGAACCTATCTCGACATCCGGGTGATGGGCGGCAACCTGATCGAGTCGCGGCGCGATGTCGAATTCGTCTTCGCGCGTGTAGATCGTCGAGACGAAAAACGGTGCGGCGCGAAAGCGCTCGCGGATCGCCTCGAACTTGCTGCGAAAGAGTTCCGGCACGCCCGGCAGCACAAAAACGTTTTCGGTCGCCAGCACAGGCCAGCGTATGCCACTGTCGTAGAGCAAGCCTGAGCCATCGGGTATATCGGCCAGTCGCAAGCGCGCTTCGTTAATGTCGTCGCCGAAGTAACTGCGCAACATGGCTTCAAGCTGCGGGTGACGAATGACCGGGCGATTGAAGGCGCGGGCGACGCCGGCAATCGTCATGTCGTCGTGCGTCGGCCCGACGCCGCCCGATGTGAAAACGTAATCAAAGCTGCCGGCGCATTCACGCACCGCCTGCGCAATGGTGTCGAGTTCATCAGGGATGATGACAATGCGCCGCAGCGCGACACCGAGTTGATGCAGTTCATGGATCAGAAAACTGGCGTTCTTGTCCGGCGATTTGCCGGTGAGAATCTCGTTGCCGATGACTACAATCGCCGCCGTCTTCTGTCGCATAGCGAGAATATTAAAGGATGCAGACGGAAGATAGAAGGCGGGAAGAAGAAGTCAGAAGCCAGAGGCTAGAGCGCAGAGGTTAGAGATCAGAATCAAATGATGTCGCGGCGCAACTCAGGGAATACTTTGGCAACCTTGTTCAGCAGATACTCGCCGTAGGTGCCGCGAAAAGCGTGGACGCTTTGTTGATCCCATCGCTCGTTTCGATCTTCGAGCGCTTGCCGGTTCGTTTGAATCGGCTTGATCTCGGCATTGAAATTCGGGTCGAAGAAGAACGGAAACGATAGCCGGTCGTCGCCGCTGTTGTTTCGCACGCGATGCGGCGTCGAACGGTACAGCCCGCCGGTCATGCGATCCAGCATGTCGCCGATGTTACAGACAAACGAATTGGCAAGCGGGCGAGCAGCAATCCATTGCGCGTTCGACTTCACCTGCAAACCGCCGGACTGGTCTTGTCTGAGAATTGTCAGCAATCCGTAATCGGTATGCTCGCCGACGCCCCATTGTGCCGCGCGATCAGGCGCAGCGTTCGGCGGATAGTTGAAGATGCGGAATAGCTGGAGCGGCTCTGCCGTGTAGCGTTCGGCAAAGTAAGATTCATTCAAGCCCAGGCTGAGCGCGATGCCGGCCATCAGATGGTGGCCGAGCCGCGTCATCGCTTCCATGTAGTCGATGACCGTTTCGCGCAAACGTGGAATAGCAGTCGGAAACAGATTTGCCCCGTGCATCGGCAGGCCCGCTTTGACCAGAGGATGATCGTCCGGGAGTTCCGCGCCAAAGTAGAGACCTTCCTTCAAATCAGGCTTGCCGGAAGTCAGTTCATTGCCAACCGGAAAATATCCGCGCCAGGCGCGTCCGCCTTTCGCCATGCCAATCTCCAATTTAGTCCTAACATCCTGCGCGAAAAATTGCCGGCTCAATCGTTCCAGGCGATACTGAAGCGCTTCACTGATGCCATGACCGACGACGTAGAAGAAGCCGTTGTTGCGGCAAGCCTGGCCGATCTGTTCAGCCACCGCCTGCCGTTTGTTTGTCGAAGCGATCAACGGTTGAATATCGATGATCGGAATGCTTGTGGCGGCCTGCTCATTGCTGCGTGTTGTATCCATCGCGGCGTTCTCCCGCATATCAAGTGGCAGGATAGATTATACGCAAGCCATCTCCTGAATAACGAGCGGAGAATTGAAACCACAGATGAACACAGATCAGGGACACAGATAAACACAGATAGTGAATTCAGGATTCGAGGAATTCCAATGAACGATGTTATACGTGATCATCTGTGTTCATCTCTTCCAGTTCCATCTGTGTTCATCTGTGGTTTCTTTGCGATTGCCTGAGCGTAACCGTGCAAGCCTGATGTGGCGCAACCGTTTTCGTCTTTCTTGAAAGCTGCCTGCCAATCGCATAGAATCCTTTCTCACACCTTCTACAAACATTAGTGGAGACATCGAAAGGAGCAATGCATGCGTTGGAAGACTTGCCTGATCGTTTGCACCCTCGCGCTGTCATTGGTAGCGACTTCTTTGGCGGCGGCACAATCGTCGCGCCTGGCCTCGAATAAATCGGCGAAAGCCAGAAACGCCGCGAACGGCCAAACGTCATCGGATTGGCCGATGTATGGGCGCGACCTCGCCGGCTCGCATTACAATGCGAATGAAAAACAGCTCACGCCCGCAACCGTCGGGCGCTTGAAAGTGAAATGGATTTTTCAAACCGGCGGCGACGTGTCGAGCCAGCCGACGGTCGTCGGCGGGGTTATTTATTTCGGCTCGTGGGACGGCAAAGAGTACGCCGTTGATGCGAAGTCAGGCAAGAAGCTCTGGGAATTTGAGACCGGCTATCCGTCGCGCAGCGGCGCGTCTTATGCCGAGGGCATGCTCTACTTCGGCGATGTCAGCGGGCGCTTGCTCGCCGTTGACGCCAAGACCGGCCAGAAAGTCTGGCAGGTGAAGGTCGATCCGCACCCGATGACGATCTGCACGAGCGCGCCCATCTATTACAACGGGCGCATCTACATCGGCGTGTCATCGCGCGAAGAAGTCGTGATGATGGGCAATCCCAAGTACGAATGCTGCACCTTTCGCGGCGGCGTCGCGGCCTTTGATGCCAAGACCGGCCAGCAGATCTGGCGTTTCTACACCGTCAAAGACGAGCCGAAAGAACAGGGCAAAGATAAATCCGGTCGCCGCGTCTTCGGCCCGTCGGGCGTCGGCGTCTGGTCGACGGTCGCCATCCACCCGGCAGAGAAGCGTCTCTACCTGACGACCGGCGATGATTACACGAAGCCGGAATCGAATATGTCTGACGCCATCATCGCGCTCGATCTCGACACAGGCAAGATGGTCTGGTCGTATCAGGCGACGGCGGGCGATGTCTGGAACGCCAACTGTCTGGCGAACCCGAAAGACTGCGGCCCCGATCATGACTTCGGCACGATTCCCTTGATGTTCAAAGGCGCGGGCGGCAAACGATTGCTCGGCGCAGGCCAGAAGAGCGGCTGGTTCTACGCGGTCGATCCGAAAGACGGCAAGCTGGCATGGAAGACGGAAGTCGGGCCGGGCGGCTTTCTCGGCGGCATCGAGTTTGGCGCGGCGAGTGACGGCGAGAGGGTTTACGCGGCGATCTCGAATCATCCCAAGCAAGGCTCTGTGTCGGCGCTCGATGGCGCGACCGGCAAGATTTTGTGGCAGACTTTGAGTCCCGATAACAAATCGAACTTTGGCCCCATCAGCGTCACCGGCACGGGCAACAATCGTCTGGTGTTCGCCGGTTCGTCGGGCAACTTCATTCGCGCTTACGATGCAAAGACCGGGAAAATTTTATGGGAGTACGACACAGGCGGCGCGGTTGGCGGCGGCCCGACGATTGTTGACGGCGTGCTGTATGTCGGTTCCGGCTATCAGAGCTTGCGCGTCGGCAAGCCGAACAACAAACTCTACGCCTTCTCGATTGATGGCCAGTGAATGCCAGGCAACCAGAGGGGGCGCGGGCAACTCATCAAAGAGAATAAGAAAGCGGGGAGTTGGCAATGGATCACGAGGAAGCCGGGCGTTTTTGGAATGGCAACGCTGAGGTCTGGACGAAACTTTCGAGAGCCGGATATGACATCTACAGGGACTATCTCAACACGCCCGGCTTCCTGCGTATGCTGCCGAGCGTCGAGGGGCTGTCGGGATTGGACATTGGCTGTGGCGAAGGTCACAACACGCGGCTGCTGGCCGAGCGCGGGGCTCGCCTGTGTGCCATCGACATTGCTGAGGTCTTTATTGCGCACGCCAGACAAGCGGAGCAGCAAGCGCCGTTGGGCATTGATTACCGCGTCGCCAGCGCCGTCGATTTACCGTTTGCCGATGCCGCTTTCGACTTCGCCACCGGCTTCATGAGCTTTATGGACATTCCGGAAACAGATCGAGTGTTGGCCGAAGCCTACCGCGTTCTGAAGCCCGGCGGCTTTCTACAATTCTCGATCATGCACCCATGCTTCGATACGCCGCACCGCCGCAACCTGCGCGACGCGAACGGCCTGACCTACGCGATTGAGGTTGGCGATTATTACCGAAATCTCAATGGCGAGATTGATGAATGGCTTTTCAAGTCTGCGCCCCCGCAGGTGAAGCAGGGATTGCCAAAGTTTAAGACGCCGCGCTTCACTCGGACGCTCAGCCAGTGGCTTAATCTGCTGGTTGAGACCGGATTTCTTTTGGAACGCGTTGAAGAGCCGCGACCGGATGATGAAACCGTTCGTGCCTGCCCCGGTATGCAAGACGCGCAGGTCGTGGCCTACTTCCTACACATCCGTGTGCGGAGACCAAAATAGCGGCTTTCATCTACCAGCCATGCACGGTGTCGTTGAGCTTGCGATTGGTCGGCAGGTAAGCCCGCTCATACGGATAATGCTATACTCCATTGATGCGCTTTGAGTGGGATGATGTAAAAGCAGCCGTCAACCTGGCAAAGCATGGAGTCTCTTTCGATGAAGCCAAGACCGTCTTCAACGATGCGTTTTACGTCGATTTCTATGACCCAGAGCATTCCACTGAAGAACAGCGATATATTATCATTGGAGAGTCTCAAGAAGGTCGTTTGTTGATGGTGTCGTACACTGAAAGAAATGATATGATTCGCATTATCAGTTCAAGAGAGGTAACGCCAGCGGAGCGAGAGGCATATGAAGAAGGTTGAAACAGAAATGGATGACGAGCTTCGGTCAGAGTATGACTTGCGCAGTTTACGCGTGCGAAAGCTCGGCCCTGGACGAACCAGCTTCGGCGGATCGGTGGTCCGCTTGGAACCGGATGTTGCTGAAGCCTTTCCTGATGCGGAGTCAGTGAACGAAGCACTACGATTTCTGATAAGGATCGCCAAAGAAAACAAGCCTGCTCCGGGTGTTCCTGGCAGCGATGCTTAACCTCACGCCCAGCACAAACTGCGAAGCATAATTCATTGTGACTCTTGATTGCTGCTCGCGACTCATAAGATGAAACCATAACGGCTTTCATCTACCAGCCATGCACGGTGCCGTCGAGCTTACGATTGGTCGGCAGATAAGCTCGCTCATACGGATATTGCGCCGCCAGTTCTTCATCAATGTCGACGCCCAAGCCTGCGGCCTCGCCCGGATACATCATCCCTGACTCGAACGTGTAATGATGCGGGAAGACGCGATCCGTCTCTGCTGAATGCGGCATCAATTCCTGTATGCCGAAATTGTGGACGCTGAGATCGAAATGCAACGCCGCTGCCATGCAGACAGGGCTCAAGTCGGTCGCGCCGTGCGCGCCGGTCAGCACGTTGAACATCTCTGCGAAGCCGGCGATCTTACGCAGATGGCTGATGCCGCCGGCATGAACTACCGACGTGCGTATGTAATCAATCAACTGCTCGCGGATGAGTTGCTGGCAATCATAGATCGTGTTGAAGACTTCGCCGACCGCAAGCGGCGTCACCGTGTGCTGGCGGATCAAACGAAAGCTCTCCTGCATCTCCGCAGGCACGGCGTCTTCCATCCAGAACAGTTGAAAGGCTTCAAGACTCTTGCCGAGCCGCGCCGCTTGAATCGGCGTCAGGCGATGATGCACGTCGTGCAATAGGTGTACGTCGGGGCCAAACTCAGCGCGCAAACGCTCGAACAATTTCGGCACGATGTTCAAGTAAGCTTCGCTGTTCCAGAGGTGCTCCGGTGGCAAGCCTTTCTCTGCCGGTTCATAAGGCGACGGGCCGCGCGCGACACCATAAGTGCTCGCCAGTCCCGGCACGCCGCACTGTGCGCGAACCGCCTTGTAGCCTTGCTCCAGAAGGCGTGCCACCGCCGTCACCGTTTGATCAATATCAGCGACGTTGGCATGTCCATAAACCAATACGGCGTCGCGCGAAGCGCCGCCGAGCAGTTGATAAACCGGGACATTCAGCGCCTTGCCTTTGATGTCCCAGAGCGCTGTATCAACGGCGCTGATGGCGGTCATGGTAACAGGCCCGCGCCGCCAGTAAGCACCTTTGTAAAGGTACTGCCAGGTGTCTTCGATGCGCCGCGCGTCGCGCCCGATGAGCAGCGGCAGGAGGTGATCGTTCAGATAACTGGCAACCGCCATCTCGCGCCCGTTCAAGGTGGCGTCGCCCAGCCCGTAAACTCCAGCTTCAGTGATTAACTTAAGCGTCACAAAATTCCGACCGGGACAGCAGACGATGACTTTGGCATCAACGATCTTCATGCTTGCGTGTGGCCTGCCTTCCTGGTCAATCGAGGTGATTGAAAAGGGCGCTCGCGATTGGAGCGCCCCTTTACGGCGTTGACCATCATCAATCGTAAGCCGCGTCGCCAGCGGCTCGCCAAAGCCTGGGCGAAATTCAGGACTAAAATGCAGTCCAGGTTACTTAACCTTTTTCGCCTGAACTTCCTGGCCCTGGACGTTGAGGACAATATGTGTGACCTTGCCGCTGTCGTCTTTGACGAACTTCACTTTGACGCCGACGTTGCTGACACTGAAGTCGGTTTCGGAATCGGGAACCAGTTCTTCTTTCGAATCGCCGTCGGGCTGGCCGAAAAGCTTATCGCCTTCCCTGCTAATCGTCAGGGTGCCGAATGGCGTTTCATACTGGCCGACGTAAGCGTCATAAACTTTCGGATCAATTTTTACTTTCGCAGTCGTCTCGGCTGGCTTCTTATCATCGGCAGGCTTGGTGTCGGCGGGCTTTTTGTCTTCCATGCCGCCTTCTTTATAGTCGGCAAGCCATTCGACATCAACGGCATCAGCGCCGCGCCGCGCTTTCTCTTTGATCATCCACTGGCCGCGCGCATTCCAGGGCGCGCCGCCTTCGGGAGCAACATGGCAGAAGGTGCAATCCTTCGCGCCAAACTTGCGGGCTTTGGCGAGGAACGGCGGATAGGCGAATGATTGAGTGACCATCGCCGCGACAACGGCGACAACGAAACTGGCTGCAATGATGAGTTTGAATCGTTTCACTTCTCTCTCCTCTGTTGTTTGATGATCTCCACAGATCGCAATCATTATACCCTTGAGAAGTGACAAGTGACGAGTGACAAGTGACAAGACGGCAGAAGCGAACGGTGATGCTTTTACTGCAATGAAGCAAGAAGTGATGGTGACACACGAGGGGCATTTTCTTGTCACTCGTCACTTGTCACTTGTCACTATCGCGCACAGGTCAAGGCGCGACCGCCATCGATGCTGACGGTCTCGCCGGTAATCCACGCGGCTTTGTCCGAAGCCAGGAAGGCGATCAGCTCGGCGACTTCAGTGGCATCGCCCACACGCCCCAGGGGATGCGTCGTCTTGCTGTGCTCCAGAAAAGTCGTGTAGGCTGCATCGTTCATGCCGCCCGAACGATGCAGGCCGGTGACCACAACACCGGGATTGACGGCATTGACGCGAATGCCTTTCGCCGCCAGTTCGAGTGCCGCGCAACGCGTCAGTTGATCGACTGCCGCTTTGCTGACGCAATAGGCGAGCACGCCCGGAAACGAGCGCAGGCCGGTGACGCTCGATACATTGACGATGTTGCCGCGCGACGCTTCCAGATGCGGCACGGCCAGTTGCATCAATTGAAAGACCGAGCGCAGATTGATGTTCAGCATCTCGTCCCACAGCGTCAGGGTTGTGGCTTCGATGCGGCCCGATTTCAAAATGCCCGCCGCATTGACCAGCACATCAAGTCCGCCCAGTGTTTCAACGGCCTGCGCAAACGCCGTTTGGCTTTGCTGTTCATCGGCGAGATCGGCGGCGATGATGATGGCCTTGTCGCTGTGGTTTGCCGCTTCGCGCAAGGCGTCTTCGCGTCGCCCGATGAGCGCGACACTGGCGCCGTTGTTCAAGAACAGCTTTGCCGTTGCGCAGCCGATGCCGCTCGACGCGCCGGTAACGATCACGCGTTGCCCTTGCCTGGTTTCCGTCATAGTCAGAGTGTGCTTGCGCATGGACGCGAGCGCAAGGCTTGAAGTTGCTGCATCAGGCGCGGATGAACTGGCGGATATAGTCGGTTTGCTCTGACGAGAGAGAATCGAATCTGACGCCCATGCCGCTTTGCGGCTCGCTGTGAACAACGGTGCCTTCGGTTTCGATCACCATACTGTCGGGCAGCGCAAAAACCAGCTTGAAGGTGGCACCAACCGGCAGCGGGGCCATCGTTTCAATGTACGCGCCTCTGACGCTGAGATCGGAAATCCGCGTCTCGCCGCGCACATTTTCGCCTTCGTACCAGACGTCGAGTACTAACCCCGTTCGCCATGCTTGTCTGCGTTCGCTTCCCACTTTTGTCACCTTCTGTAGGGCGACTATAAGCGGAGTTCTGTTCGTAGTCAACGGTAAGTTCGCCCGTCATTTGCGTCTTTTAACCAATTCGTAACACCGATGTTACAATTCTTTCACGGTCTCTCTATATACTGATTGCTCTGTTCAAATCGCATTTACATTCCATTAGACAGGTCTCTCCAATGATTCGGACGCCCAAACTACCACCGCTCATAAAGGAGGATTTCATGAAGATCAAGTCAGCCGTTCAACGCGTTGCGCTTATCCTCGCGCTGCTGGTTTCGCTGAACCCACACACCGCCAGCGCCCGCCAACGAAACAGCGACGATAAGAGCGCCGCCGCCGCGAGCGACACAAACGGCAGCGCCAAAGCGCCTTCAGTCGAAGACCGCGTGCGCGCCCTCGAACAACTCATCGACCAGCAGCAGCGCGAAATTCAGTCGCTGCGCGCTATCATCGAGAAACGTGATACAAACAACACAGCCGCGCGACCCGGCGAGCCAGCCAGTGTGCGCGCGGCAGGCGCGGCCAGCGAACGCTCAATGAAGGCGGCGCAACCTGCGGCAGTGGCGACCACCCAAACACCGGCATCGGGTAAGAACGAAGCCGCCGATCAGGCGCAGAAACGCGCCGATGAACTCTACAAGCGCTTCGGCTCTTTGCGTTTCAGCGGCGACTTGCGTTTCCGCTACGAATCATTTCGCAATCAGGGCTTCGATGCGCTCACCGAGCCGGCGGATCGCAATCGCCTGCGAGTGCGCGCACGCTTGGCGCTCGATGGGACGATTAACAAAAATTTCGATTGGGGATTGAAGCTCGCGACGGGCATCTTCACCGATCCCATCACCACGAACCAGACGCTCACCGATTTCTTCGAGCGCAAACCGTTTGCGCTGGAGCGCGCCTTTATTCGTTATGACTCGAAGGGTGACAAAGTCGGCGTGCAACTCGTCGCCGGCAAGTTCGAGCCGACTTTCCGCCGCACGCAGATGGTATGGGACGATGACGTCAACGTTGAAGGCGCGTCTGAAGCGCTTTACTTCAAGACCAAGTCGCCGCTCAGACAGGTGAAGTTGGTCGCCTTCGAGCTGCCTTTCAATGAAGTATCGGCGGGCAAGGATGGCGTGCTCTACGGCGGGCAAGTGCAAACCGACTGGCAGTTCTCATCGAAGGTTTCAGCCAATGTCAATCTGGCTTATTACGACTGGAACCACCCGGATCAAGTGCTGCTCGGCCTCGGCGCTCTTGCCACACAGGTCAATGGCGGCATCGTTAACAGCGCCGGCGTCACCAGCAATCAGAATGGGCCGCTTGGCACATCCAACCGCATCGTCCGCAATGCGGCGGGGCAGCCCGTAGGCTTTCTCGCAGGCTTCAATCTGGTGGATGTGCTTGGCAATCTGACGTGGCAAGCGACGGGGCGTTTCCCTGTGACCCTGGTGGTCGATTTTGTGCATAATGCGACGGGCCGTGTGAGCAATGAAAAGGACGGCTACTGGGTCGGCGGGCAGGTTGGCCAGTTGAAGGAGAAAGGCGACTTGCTGTTCGGCTATTACTTCACGCGCATCGAGCAGGATGCCGTGCTTGTGCCGTTCAACTTCAGCGACATCCTGGCATCGAATAGCCGCGCGCACATGCCGACCGTCGGCTATCAGATCGCCAACGGTGTGGTGCTGCAATGGACTGGACTCTTTTCGCAGCGCGTCAATCCGGTCGTCCTGACCTCGCCGTTTAATCGCTACATCAATCGCATGCAGTTCGATGTGATCTACAAGTTCTAAAGAAGTAAAAAGTAAAAAGGCAAAAGTAAAAAGTGCGGAACCGGATCAATAGATAGGCAGAGGCTATCGATTCACTCCCCTGCCACACTTTTTACTTTTGCCTTTTTAC
>JBBWZK010000404.1:0-8164 GCA_039648975.1 Blastocatellia bacterium | reverse complement strand
CTGGTGGTCTGCCGCATCATCCTGGAGCGCCGCCATTCAGGCACGCAACCGCTGCGCGTCAAAGAGCACCCGCGCCACTTCACCAGCAGCGCCCGCGTCCGACGCTGAATAGAAGAGAGTGGGGGAGTAAGGGAGTAAGGGAGTAGGGGAGTGAGGGAGTAGAGGAGTGGGGGAGTGAGGGAGTGGAGGAGTAAACGCGACAGATCAATGGGCTGTCTACCTTTACTCCATCACTCCCCCACTCCCCTACTCCCGCACTCCCTTACTCCCGCACTCCCTTACTCCCGCACTCCCCTACTCCCCTACTCCCCCACTCCCCTACTTCTTTTCATCTTCATCCTTTGAGAGCTTCGTGGTAGACTCTTCATTGCTTATCACACGCGGAATCATTCATGAGGAGAAATATGTTAAAGGCGAAACCGGCGAATAAACGCTCAATTGGTTTTGTATTGGCGACCGTCTCGATCCTGGCTCTGGCGATGGCGTTCGCTGGCTGCGACTCGACGGAGAGCGCCAAGAGCGTCGGCAGCGGCATTCCCAGAGCGGTCGGGCAGCCTATCGCGGTCGACAGTGTTGCGCAGGGTCTTGAGCAGATGAAGGGCAAAGTCATCGTGCTCGATCTGTGGGCGACCTGGTGTGGCCCGTGCCGCATGGAGATTCCGAGTTTCATCAAACTTCAGGACAAGTACAAAGCTCAGGGGCTTGAAATTGTCGGTGTTTCGCTTGATCCCATCACGCGCGGCGGTAACGCAGAATTGGTGGGAAAGTTCATGCAGGAAAACAACATCAACTATACGATCTGGGTGGTCAACAACCCGACGGCGCTGATGAAGTATCCGACGGGCCAGGGCATTCCGACGACTTATGTGATTGATCGCAATGGCCGCACCGTCAAGCAGTATGTCGGGGTGCAGCCGGAATCGGTTTTTGAAAGCGACATCAAATCATTGCTCTAGAGCCGCCGAGCCATCGCCGCTCCCCTGACGCTTGTGTCATTGATTTAACTAGTTCGCTCGCGCTCACGGCGCTCAGGCAAGGCGCTCATCGCTCAACTGGCGGGCGGCTTGGCATACAACAACGCAAATAACTCGCGCACACGGACAAAGAAAAGCTTGAGCGCGGCTTTCAGTTTCATCTCCAACCCATTCTAACCGTTGCCAGCCTGCGCCGAAAGCCGACATGAAACCCGTCACCGAACAGGCGAATCCGCGAACCAGAGAGATTGATCGCCGCTCGACTATAGAGATCGTCACGCTGATCAACGACGAAGATCGCACGGTCGCCGAAGCGGTGGCGCTCGTCCTGCCGCAAGTCGCCGAAGCGGTTGATCGCATCGTTGAATGTTTGCGCAACGGCGGTCGCCTGTTTTACATCGGCACGGGAACCAGCGGACGCCTGGGCGTGCTCGACGCCTCGGAATGCCCGCCGACTTACGGCGTTCCGCCTGACCTCGTGCGCGGCCTCATCGCCGGCGGCGTTGAGGCGTTATATAAATCCATCGAGGCTGCCGAAGACGACCCTGTGCAGGCGGCCCGCGACCTGGAAGCCGCCGGCCTCGCGGTGCGTGACGTGGTCGTCGGCATCTCGGCCAGCGGCAACACGCTTTATACAATGGGCGCGCTTGCGCATGCACGGCAGATCGGCGCGGCGGCGATTGCCGTCACCTGTAATCCCGAATCAAAGATGGCGGCGGCGGCGGAAGTGAGTATCGCGCCGGTCGTCGGCCCTGAAGTCATCGCCGGCTCTTCGCGCATGAAAGCCGGCACGGCGCAGAAGCTGATTTTGAACATGCTGTCGACGGCGACGATGATCCGGCTCGGCCTGGTTTATGGCAACCTGATGGCGAATCTGCAACCAAACAATGCCAAGCTTGTGCGCCGCGCCTGCGCGATACTTGCCGAAGAGATGGGCTTGAGCAGCGACGCGGCGGCCCGCCTCTTTGACGAAGCGGGCCGCGACCTGCGTCTGGCATTAGTAATGGCTGCCACAAAGCTGCCGCGCGCCGCCGCCGAAGCGTTGTTGCAAACGCACAGCAATTCGGTTCGGCGGGCGATTGACAGCTTGTAGCCGTTTTCAAATGGACATGTAGGGGCGACCGTCTCTGGTCGCCCCAGACTGCGCGACAACCACTCTGGGGCGGCCACAGAGGGCCGCCCCTACATGATTTTCGGCTTCGTGCAATTGAAAGGTTCTCCAGGTTGATTCAGCCATGTCTCAACTGCTGCTTCACAACGCGAGACTCATTCTCGATGACGGCATTCAACGCGGCGGCGTGTTGATCCGCGATGGCCGCATTGCGCAGGTCTTCAGCGGCGAGCAAAGGCCCGCAGGCTTGAGCGCCAAGGAAGCGATTGACCTTAACGGCGCATACCTTGCGCCGGGCATGATCGATATTCACATTCACGGCTCGGCGGGCGTCGACGTGCAGAACGCCAGCCACGAACAACTGCAAAGGCTCTCCGAGTTTCTGCTTGCCGAAGGCGTCACCGGCTACTTCGCCACCTTCGTGCCGACCGATGAGCGCCGTTATCATGAAGCCATTGCCGCCATTGAAGCGTTCATCGCCGCGCAGCGCCATGGTGCGCCGCGCGGTGCTCAGGTCTTAGGCATACACTTCGAGGGGCCGTTCGTCAGTCGCAAACGTTGCGGCGCGTTGAAGACGGAACACTTCCGCGTCTACGACGGCGACCCACGCTCGTTGCAAGTCTTCACTGGCAACGGTGAAAGTAATCTATCTTATGCGCGGCTGATGACGCTCGCACCCGAAATCGATGGCGGTCTTGATCTCATTCGCGAGCTGACTGGCAAAGGCGTGCGCGCCTTTATCGGCCACACCGAAGCCGTTCCTGAAAGGCTCGACGCTGCGCTGGCAGCGGGGGCGCGGCACATCACGCATTTTCCGAACGCGCTCACGCCCTTGCATCATCGCCAGCCGGGCGCTATCGCCTGGGGACTGCTGTGCGACGACGTGACGATTGATTGCATCGCCGATTTTCATCACGTCCACCCGCTGATGTTGCGCTTGATGGCGAAGGCGAAGACGGCCCGCGGCATGGCGCTGATCAGCGACGCGATTCAACCGGCGGGGCTTGGCAACGGCACGTTCAAGGTGTGGGACATCAATATCGCGGTGCAGGACGGCTTGACGGCGCTGGTTGACGGGCCGGGCGCGGGAACGATTGCCGGCTCGGTCATCACCATGCGCGAAGCCCTGCGCAACATCACGCGAACCGGCGTGCCGCTGCACGATGCCTTAGCTATGGCGTCAGCGATTCCCGCCCGCGCTGCCGGCATTGATGCTGACTATGGCTTGATAAAGGTAGGCAAGCGCGCCGACCTGATCGTTCTGGATGAAGACTTCAACGTGCAGCTTGCCCTCGTCGGCGGCGCAGTCGCTTTCGACAAAGAAGGGGGCTGATCAGGCCGCGATTCGTTCGATCACGAGACCAGGCCGAGGCGGCACAGCAGGCGCGCGAAGCGCGGGTCATCGCACAATCCATCGCGTTGCGTCGTTCCCGCGATTCTTCGCTCAGCACGTTCACCGTCAAAGCCATCACAAGGCAGACCCTTTCCCTCCATCATATCTTCATCACAGGATTGTGTGAAAACATCCACTGAACATCGTGACAAGAAGAGAGGCTTGAGCGTATAGTGTCTTTGCTTACGGAGCGAGATTGTATGAAATCGCCATCACGTTAGCAACTTTAGCTACGCAATTCGCGGCCTCTTCGTTGAACCGGCTGCCGCCGGTTTGCGAACAACCGATCAACTCTAACCTCGCCACACCTTCAGGAGGAAGTTATGCTATACGCCCGTATGCTCAACTTGTGCGCCGCCCTGCTGTTGCTGATTTTCTGCGCCCCGGCGCTGGCACAGGACAAACCAGAGATTAAAGTGCCCGTCAATCCGCTGCTTGAACGCCATAGCAACTGGTTCAAGCCGAAAAAGATTTACGACCTCAAGCAGGATCACTACCCGCTTCAACAGATCCCATCGGATTTGAGCTATGACGTTTACAGCGCCGTCGGCTTCGACCTGGCGAACACCATCATCATCAAAGGGCCGCAGCGCCGTGCGGACGGCGAACGCGAATTGATCATCGTCGACACGCTCGGCAACCCGGAGGTCACCCGGCAGACGATCAATGAATTTCGCAAGCAAAAGATTCTGCCGGAGGGCCGCTTGCCCATCCGCGCGATCATCTACACGCACAACCACATCGATCACGCCTACGGCGTCTGGGGCTATCTGAAAGAAGCCGACCGCCCGCCGTGTCTGCCCGCCAACCCGGAGAAGGCCGGGCCGGATGATTTTTACGACATTGACAAAGCCAGTCCCGATTGCATCGTCATCATCGGCCAGGAGCAGATCAACGAAGGGGTCGGCACGACGGCGCTCATCGATGGCACGATCATTGACGCGCGGTCGAGTTATATGTACGGCAACTTCATCCCGCTCAATCACGTCAACGACGGCATCGGCATGCAGGAAAAGTCCGGCTTCAAGCGCAACCCTGATCCCAACGGCGACAAGAAGTTCGAAGCGGTGCTGCCGAGTTATCGCATGCCGTCGCGCACCTTCACCAACTGGATAACCCTGAAAGCCGCCGGCGTCGAGATGAAATTGATCTATGTGCCGAGCGAAACCAACGATGAACTCTCAGGCTTCGTGCCCGACCAGCGCAACCGCAAAGGCCAGCAGGCCAGTGGCGATGACTGGGGCGGGCCGGGCTTGCTGCTTTCAGCCGAAGTGATTCAAGGGCCATCGTTCCCGAATCTCTACAGCCTGCGCGGCACCAGTTACCGCAACCCTGCACACTGGTTCCGCAGTGTCGATAAGCTGCGGCAGTTCGATTCGTGGTGCATGGTGCCGAGCCACGGCCCGCCGATTTGTGATGCAAAAAACATTCAGAGATTGCTGCTGAACTTTCGCGACGCCATACAGTTCACCCACGATCAGGCGATTCGCTGGATGAACAAAGGCTACACGATGGACGAGCTGGCGCCGCTGGTCGAAAACATCTACTTGCAATCAGGCGAGCATGATCGCTTGATGGAAGGGCTCAGCCAGGTGACGCCGATTATCAATATGCCGGGCACGCCGGCGACGCAGACGGTCGATCCGAAAGATTACCTGCGGCCTTTCTACGGCTCGCTGGTGCAAGGGGTGCGCGAGGTCTACGTCGGCTCGGTCGGCTGGTATCAGGCAGACCCTGTGGCGCTGCGCCCGACGCCGCCGAAAGAATTGGCCGAGCGTTACGTCAAGATGATGAATGGCGCGGCCAGGATTAATCAGGCGGCGCAAGAGGCATTCGATAAGAAAGAATTTGAATGGGCCGCCGAACTGACGACCAACGTCATACGCGCCTACACAGACCTCGTGCCGCGCGCTGATATTGCCGAATCGCCGGAAAAACAGGCCATCCAGAAAGACCTCAAGGAAGCCCGCCGCATCAAGGCCGAAGCCTTTAAGAAGCTCGCCGAAGCCGAGATGAATCCGAACTGGCGCAACTGGTACATCACCTCTGCACACGAACTGATGGGCTTTCCGCTGCCGGACAAGATCGTCGGCGGACTGGTGTCGCCGGGCGTCGTCGGCGCGTTGCCGGGCGGCGCGTGGGTGAATTCGTTGACCATGCGGCTGCGGGCTGAACTGACGGCCAAGCAGAACGTCGATACGACGCTCGGCTTCTGGTTCCCTGCGCACACAGAGGTCGGCGACCAGGGCTTCGGGGCGCTCGGTTACGTGCTGCACATACGCGGCGGCATCGCCGAATTCATCGAAGAGACGGCGCGCGGCAAGCCGCTCACCGAGCAGGATGTCGAGCGGGCCAGCCTCGCCATCTCGATCAACAAAGCGGCGCTCAACGCGCTGCTGCGCGCCGAAGCGCAGGGCGAAGCCGAGTTTCGCAAGGCGCTGATGGAAGCCGTCGACGCCAAATTGATCAAGCCGATGGGCACGACCAGCCTCGATAAGTTCGCCGCCGCTTTCTTCGGCTATTTCGATCCCAAACCGGTCGGCCTGCCGCCCTTGACAGTAAGGTAATGAATGATACAATCAGCCGGCTGATGTAACGCTCGCTTCAGCGATTGTAAGCACGACGGCTTGCAATCGACGAGGCGAGCGTTGTGAATTGAGCAAGCAAAATCGAAATCCACACAGAGCAATTGCATAGCCAGTTGATATGAAAAATCATGTAGGGGCGATCCTCTGTGGTCGCCCCAGACTGCACCATTCGTTACTTCAAAATGGCCGCACCTTACTCTGGGGCGACCACAGAGGGTCGCCCCTACATGATTGCCAGCAACTATGTCATTGCTCTGCGCCCCGACAAGCGCACGTTGCGCAAATTACATTGACCTAAAGGAGAAACAATGAAAATTAAAGGCAAGCGACCGAACTTCCTCATCTTCATGGTAGACGAAGAGCGCTACCCCGTCTCTTATGAAACCGAGGCCATCAAAGCATGGCGCAAGGCCGAGTTCAAAGCGCAGGACGCGCTCAGGCAAAGCGGCATCGAATTTCATCACCACTACGCCGGCGCGACCGCCTGCTGTCCGAGCCGCACGACGATCTTCACAGGCCAGTATCCGTCGCTGCACGGCGTCACGCAGACGACCGGCGCGGCCAAGAGTTCGTTTGATTCCGACATGTTCTGGCTCGACCCGAACACCGTGCCGACGATGGGCGATTACTTTCGCGCCGGCGGCTATCGCACCTTTTATAAAGGCAAGTGGCACCTCTCGGACGGCGACATCATTCTGCCCGGCACTCGCTATCCGCTTGAAAGCTACGACAGCAATGGCCAGCCGCTCCCGGAGAACATCGATCTTTACCTGCGCGCCAACCGCCTCAATGATTACGGCTTCACCGGCTGGGTCGGCCCTGAACCGCACGGCGCGGCCAAATCCAATACCGGAACCAATCGCGACGCCGGCTTTATGAATGAGGCGATTCATCTGCTCGAAGCGCTCGAAGCCGAATACAAAAAGCCGCGCGGCGACAAATCGCCGTGGCTGATCGTCAATTCTTACGTCAACCCGCATGACATCGTGTTGTTCGGCCTGGCGTGGAAGAATTTCGGTTATGACTACACCACAGGCTTCGTGCCGAACATCCCGCGTCCTGAAACCGAGGGAGAAAGTCTCGACACCAAGCCGCGCGCCCAGCAAAGCTTCGTCGATGTCTATCCGAAGATGCTGGCCCCGCAACCGACGACTGAAACCTATCGCCAGTTTTACTATTACCTGCAAAAGGAGTCCGACCAGCACATCTACAACGTCTATCAGCAACTGGCCAACTCGCCGTTCTTTGAAAACACGATTGTGCTGTTTACCTCAGATCACGGTGACCTGCTGGGCGCGCATGGCGGCATGCATCAGAAGTGGCACCAGGCTTATGAAGAAGCCACGCACGTGCCGCTGATCATCTCGAATCCTGTGTTATTCAACAAGCCGGGCGACGCCTCTATGCTGACCAGTCACGTTGACCTGATTCCGACGCTGCTGGGACTCGCAGAGATTGACGCCGAGGCGGCGCAAAAAGAAGTGGGCAAGAGCCATAGCGAAGCGCGGCAGCTAGTGGGCCGCGACCTGTCGCCGGTCGTGTTGGGCAAGCAGGACCCGAATCGCTCGACCTCGCCGCTTTACTTCATGACCGACGACGAAATCAGTTCGGGACAGAATCAGGTCAGCCCGATAACCGGCAAACCTTATCGCGCGGTCGTGCAACCGAATCACATTGAAACGGTGATCACAGCGATTGACGCGCCGGGCGGCGAACAGATATGGAAGTATTCGCGCTACTTCGACAACCCGCAGTTCTGGTCATCGCCGTTCCAGCAGGATCAGGTCATCGTCGACTGCAAGACGATCACCAAGAAGAAACCGCTGCGGCCTGAGTTCGAGATGTACAACCTGACAGGCGATCAGCTCGAAGAAGAGAACCTCGCCGCCAAATCGAACCGCTCGCGCGCCGACAAAGCCAGGGCTGACGAACTCAACAAGCTGCTCAAAGAGCAACGCAAGGCGAAGCGGCTCTATCCGAGGTCGCTGCCGGTCTACATCTACGACACGATTCAATCGGATTAGAGCGGTTATCAAATCAGGTTGCCCATGTAGCGCAATCTGTTAGATTGCGCAGTGTCGGCGCAAGCTGTCAGCTT
>JBBWZK010000070.1:0-17054 GCA_039648975.1 Blastocatellia bacterium | reverse complement strand
TTTTTTTATTAATTTTCTTCCCGGCACGCCGCGATCACTGCCCAGACGCAGGCAATGAAAGAGAAGCTGGCCGCCTGCCAGACGCTGTTTGAACTTGGAGAGGATGCCGAAAAGCTCACGCGGCTGGTGCGCTCACGCAGAAGTAAACTTGAGGCGATGATCAGGCAAAGTCGAAGCGCTTCTGCATCAGGTTGACGGCGAAGTGGTCAGCACGCATGAGAATATAAAAAGGAGAAAACGATGTCAGCGAATAGAGAGAACATGGACACTGACCGCCGAGCGGCTGACGGCGAAGCCGGGGGCGAGCCGCGCGGCGGTGGAGCCGCTGAGCAGGCCGGTGCGGATCAGGTTACCGGCGAAAGACTGGCCCCGCCGAGCGCCAGCGACCTCGGCCCCGATCCCGGAAGTGGAGACTTCACGCCTGACCGTGGAGAAGTGTTTTAGGGTGTGACGAAGCGCAAGCACTGACGGTCGCTTTTCTGTTCAATAACCTCCCCCCGAAAAGAGGTTAGAAAATGATGAGCCGCTCTACTGCCTACGAAGGGTTTACTACAGAAGAAGCTGAATTGCTCGAAGGAATCATTAAGGCGGATGCTTTACAAGACGCGCAGCTTGCCGGCTTAGAAAACCTGCTGGAATACAAAATGGATGCGACCTTGGGATTGACTCAGTTGCGTCTCCTACGGCGGGCGTGTGAGAGAATGAAAGAGATGCTCGGCAAGCGCGAGAAAGTGCCTGTCGCCCGCTTTACCGCTTCCCGGTAAAGCTTCAATAAAAGCCAAATCTGTACTCACTGATCAATCGGCTTAACCCGAAAAGATGCCGTATAAAAACGGTCGCCGAGTGCTTAAAGAGTACGCAGGATGCAATTAAGCAATCAGAGGAACTGGTGTGTGCCTGTTAGGCAAGCGCTTCTAAAACTCAAGCTACGGCAGACGCCGCAAGAGCGATAATAGATGCGTCCCTGACGATGCTGCACAAAGCCCGTCAGTATGGGCGTGCCGACAACACGAGCGAAAGATGACGCTGATGAGTAAGCCCTCGGAATCAGCCGGGCGGATTCTTTTTGTCGATGATGACGGTGATACGTGTGAGATGATGCGGCTCCTGTTGCAGCACTCAGGTTATCGGGTAACGACCGCCGAGACCATCGTTGATGCTTTAGGATTAGCCAGGGCTGAGAGATTCGACCTCTACCTTCTGGATAACTGGCTGCCCGATGGGCTGGGGCTGGAGCTATGCCGGCAACTCCGCGCGCTGTATCCGGCCTCTCCCATCGTTTTCTACTCGGGCATCGCACAGGAATCTGAGATTCAAAAGGCAAGGGCCGCCGGGGCAGATGATTATCTGATCAAGCCATGTGATTTTGAACTGCTACAGAATACCATCGCAGAATTCTTACAGAAGAACCTTCAGTCGCCAATCACTTAATCGAAGGAACTGCCGCACGTCGCAACCGCGCCTTAGCTTTCCTGCCCCATTCCACTGCATAAAGTGCAAACCTGAATGGGGACTGTTCTTGATCTGACCTTTCACTCCGTAATCTTAGCTTCGTCCTGCGCGACGGTTTTCATTCTCAAAGCATGCAAGCATGTCCGCCGGCGTGCTGGCATCGGCGTTGCATAAATAGAGACGCCATCAGTCTGGTGATGGCGTCTCGAAACGAAGCAGCATCACGAAAGGAACAGAACTCAAGGGAAGAACTTATGGAAAACAACCCATTACTTGCGAACGTCCCTGTCGATCTCTTGTATCAAGCTCTTGAAACTGAAAAGGGCGGAGTGCAAATCTACTCAACCGCCCTGCGCTGTGCGGTCAACAAGGATCTGAAAGAAGAGTGGAACAAGTACCTGGAACAGACCAAAACGCATGTGCAAATCGTCACCGACATTTTGCGCGCGCTCGCTCTCGATCCCGACGCGGAAACTCCCGGTCGCAAAGTCGTTCGTTATATCGGGACATCGTTGGTCAAAGCCATGGAGATGGCTTTGAAATCCGCCGATCCGCAAGCGGCCCAGATTGTCGCCGCCGAATGCATCGTGCTGGCTGAAACCAAGGACCATCTGAATTGGGAATTGATCGGCGAGCTGGCTAAGAACGTAGCGCCCGATCTATTGAAGCCCGCCTACGAGCAGGTTGAAGAGCAGGAAGATGAGCACCTCTACCACACCCAGGGATGGACGCGTGAGCTGTGGATTCAGGCGCTCGGCATGCCCGCCGTTCTCCCTCCGCCCGAAGAAGTCCAAGAGGTCAAGACAGCGATTGAAGCGGCGCGGGCTAAAAAGGCAAGGACCGGGAAGTGATCAATCCGGCGAGCGCCAGGTGAAGCTGGGCTTTGGCTTGCCGTAATCTGAGCCTAACACGTTATTTCAGGCGACCACCTGCGTGGCAAGAGCCCGCACATCGAGAACAAGAAAAGGGTAGAAAATGAGCAAAAGAAAGAGCGAAGCAAGGCCATCTAAAAACAAGAAAAAGTTAGATCAAGAGACCGATCTGGGGACGAGCGCCGGATACGGCAGCACGAATGACAAGCTGGATGATCTCGCGAAGAACATGGAGGACTCCGCCGGTGAATACCTGACGACCAACCAGGGAGTTCGCGTCAACGACAATCAGAACTCGCTCAAAGCCGGTGATCGCGGCCCGACTTTGATGGAGGATTTCATCTTTCGGGAAAAGATCACGCACTTTGACCATGAGCGCATTCCCGAACGCGTCGTCCATGCGCGCGGCTCGGCGGCGCATGGTTATTTCCAGGTTTATGAATCGCTGGCGCTATATACGAAGGCGGCATTCCTGCAAGACCCTTCGGTCAAAACGCCGGTCTTTGTTCGCTTCTCTACCGTAGCCGGTTCGCGCGGTTCGACCGACCTGGCGCGTGACGTGCGCGGTTTCGCAGTGAAGTTCTACACGCAGGAGGGAAATTACGACATCGTCGGCAATAATATCCCTGTCTTTTTTATCCAGGACGCGATCAAATTTCCCGATGTGATTCATGCCGTCAAGCCAGAGCCTCACAACGAAATCCCGCAAGCCGCCTCCGCCCATGACACGTTCTGGGACTTCATTTCGCTGACACCGGAATCCATGCACATGATTATGTGGGTTATGTCGGATCGCGCCATACCGAGAAGCTATCGGATGATGGAAGGATTCGGGGTGCACACCTTCCGGCTCATCAATGAAAAAGGCAAGGCGCGGTTCGTCAAGTTTCACTGGAAGCCGCTGCTCGGACTACACGCAGTGGTCTGGGATGAAGCACAGAAAATTTCTGGTAAAGACCCCGACTTCCATCGCCGCGATCTGTGGGAAGCCATTGAGAACGGCGATTACCCCGAATGGGAATTGGGCGTGCAGATTGTCGAGGAGAAGGATGAACACAGTTTCGATTTTGATCTGCTTGACCCGACGAAAATCATTCCTGAAGAGATTGTCCCGGTGCGACCAATCGGCAAAATGAC
This sequence comes from Blastocatellia bacterium, assembly GCA_039648975.1. Classification (GTDB taxonomy): domain Bacteria; phylum Acidobacteriota; class Blastocatellia; order UBA7656; family UBA7656; genus DATENM01. Next base: position 13,593 of record JBBWZK010000070.1, on the reverse strand, counting down.
GCTCAATCGCAACCCTGAAAATTTCTTTGCAGAGACCGAGCAGGTTGCTTTCCACCTCGGCAACATTGTGCCGGGGATTGATTTCACGAATGATCCCTTGCTTCAGGGGCGGCTCTTCTCTTACCTGGACACGCAACTGCTGCGGCTGGGCGGGCCGAACTTTCACGAGATTCCGATCAATCGCCCGGTCGCCCCACTGCACAACAATCAACGTGACGGGTTCATGCGCCAGACTATCAATAAGGGAATGACAAGTTACGATCCCAATAGTCTCAAGGGCGGCTGTCCATTTCAGGCCGGGGTAGACATGCGAGGCTTCGCCAGCTACGCCGAAAGGATCGACGCCCAGAAGGTGCGCACGCGCAACGCCAGCTTTATGGATCATTTCAGTCAGGCGACGCTCTTTTATAATAGCCAGACGGAGCCGGAAAAGAATCACATCATCAGGGCACTGCGTTTCGAGCTTGGCAAAGTGGACTCCCCGTCTATTCGAGAACGCATGCTGTTTCTGCTGGCGCAGATCGACAAGACCCTGGCGAAGAAAGTGGCTGAAGGGCTTGGCCTGAAGGTGCCGGCCAGGCTCGATAAGCCCATGAATATGAACGTGCCGGCTGACGCTGATCCGCGAAAGTATCAGCCCAGGCGTGTCGCTCAGGCAATAGAGACTTCTCCCGCACTGAGCATGGTCGAAAATCCCAATTATTCCAAAGCGACGATCAAGACGCGCAAGATCGCCTTTTTAGTTGCGGACGGATTTGACGACGACTCGCTTCTGAAGATGAAGCAGGCGTTAATGACCGCCGGCGCGCTGACCTTTACCGTGGCGCCCCGGCTGGGCGTGCTCGCGGGGGCCGGCGGTGAAGCGGTCAAGGCCGACTTCAGTTTTCTGACCGGCGCATCCGTGCTTTTCGACGCCGTTTACGTTCCCGGCGGCGACGCCAGTATCGCGGCGCTCAAAGCCGAGGACGAGGCGATCAACTTTTTGAATGAAGCTTACAAACACTGCAAGGCGATTGCGGCCAGCGGCGCGGGCGTCGAGCTTCTGGAAGGCGCGGGTCTGGTCAACCCGTCACCGTTAGATGGAGGCGCGGCAGGAGAGCCACCCGGCCCGCTACCCGGTATCATCATCAGTCGCGATACCGGTAGCGGTAGCCTTGAGGTTGAATTCATTGAAGCCATCGCCCGGCACCGTCACTGGGAACGCGAGCCTGCTTTATGAATGACGTGTGTTCGGCATAAAAAGGAGGGATGATATGCAAGAAGGCGGTGACCAGGGCAAAGGTCCAAACCAAACAGGCACTCAGCCCAAAGGCAGGGTCAGAAAGTCTCCTGACAAGCCGGGCAATAAAGATGTGAAGAGCGGCGCGGGCAAGGGGGCGGCAAAAGCGAAACACGCCGCAAAAAAGGCAGCCGGGGTAAGGACAAGCCAGACCCGAAAGGCCGGCCCCAAGAAGATTGCCGCGGGAACTACCACGAAGTCTGGTGACAAGCAGGGCGGGGCTAAGAAACATACGGCCAAGACCGCTTCCACAAAGGAGTCGAAGGCTCGGCAGGCAACCGGCCAATGATCGCGGCTTTAGTGGTTTGATCGAGCCGGCGACGATTTGAGGTGCGATCACCTCGGCATTTTTCTATGAGAAAAGTGTCGCCCGTCAGCCTCAATGCGACTGTTTGTAGAGACGACGGAGACGCTCAAGCGTATCGGCTTCTCGCAGACTTTTGTCTGTGCGCTCGCGCCGAAATCGAGGGATGCGCAGCACGTACCCGGCAGCGTAACGACTCGTTTTCTGAATGTCCTGGAAGTCAACCTCGATTACCATCTCAGGCTCAAGCTCAACATTGCGCCCGCGCCCAAGGATGATCTTAGGTGCGAGCCTGGCGGTTAAGTCTTTTAGCACCTCTTCAGAAAAGCCTGTGCCGACTTTCCCGACTGTCTTGAATGCGTCTTTGTCGCGCACGGCGACGATCAAGCTCGACAACAGATTGCGCCGCCGCCCCGCGCCCCAGATGCCACCGGTCACGACCACGTCTAATGATTCAAACGCCGGCTTCAGTTTCATCCAGTGCTCCGTGCGTTTGCCGGGAACATAAGGCGCATCAGGGTCTTTCGCCATCAAGCCTTCGTGCCCGGCCTTGATCGCCTGTTTGAAGAATCGTTGTTGTTCGACGGGACGGGTGGAGACGACCACGGCAGTCATCTGTACGCGCTCGGTCGGAGTGAAGAGGGTTTCGAGCCGCTTCCGCCGCGTCGCCTGGGGAAGATTCATCAAATCTTCACCTTGATAATAAAGCAGATCGAAAAGGTATAGCATCAGTGGGATCTCTCTGGCTTTCTCTTCAATCTCATGCTTGCGACCGAGTCTCATCAGCACCGCTTGAAACGGTTGCTTCTTTTTAAGCAATGGGTCGTAGGCGACGACTTCTCCCTCAATGATCGCATCATCACCTTTCCACGCCTTGCGCAAAGCGGCGACCACATCAGGCAGACTGGCGGTGTCTTCGTTCAAGCGGCGTGAATAGAGCTTAATCTCGGCGGGGCGATTCTTTTTAAGATGGATTTGGAGCCGCGCGCCATCATATTTCACCTCGAAGAGGATCGGCTTTCCGGCCAGCGTCTTGAAAATCTCGGCAGGGTCATCAACCTTCTGCGCATTCATGAATTGATAAGGCTTAAAAAGGATGAGCCCTGAGTGCTCAAGAGCAGATTGTCCTTTGCGCGCGCGCCTGGCGGTTAGCCCGATGTCGTTCGACATGGCATAGAGGTGTTCGACGCTACTGGCGCTCACGGAGAACGCCTCGGCCATCGCTTTTGCCAGCGTGCCCAACCCGACGCCGATGCGCATCTGATTCAATACCATGCGCGTAAAATATTTCGCGCCGACGGCGGTCGTATGCCGAAAGACGTGCTCGATGAACTCCAATCGGTTGGCATTATCTTTGACTGTGCGATTCGCCTGTCGCCAGAGTCCATCCACCGTCAGCGTGTCCGCCCTGTTGAAGCGAACCGCAGCGACGACATCGCTCAGGTCACCCGATTGTTTAATTGCGTCGTCAATTTCGTCGGGGGCTTTGCCTGAAATGACGGCCAGCGCCTCGCGAATCGCGCCGGGCCCGATGCCGAGACGGTCAGAAATTTGCGGGTCGACAACTTCGCCCAGCGTGAAATGGGCGAGCGATTCGAGAATATTTTTGTCGGCTTGCCGAAAGAGATCGGCGAGCAGCCTTACTTTCTGTGGATCGCTCGTCGCGCCGCTGATTTGGTCATAGGCGCGCGCCAGCTCGGAGAGTTTCATGATCCCCGCAAGCATTGTAGAGCTTGCGCGAGCAGCCAGCGCCGCGCGTAAGCTCTCACGGATAGTTGCCCTTTGCTTCCCGCCTACTTTTTACGTTGCTGATCGCCACGGTCGCCCTGGCCCGCCGGAACCTTGGTCTTAGCCGCATGTCTGACATCTTGCGCCAGCGAGCGGCCTACATCGTCTGACTCTTTGAACTGTCCTTTCTCATCACGGCGCACGTAGCGCTTATCACGCCCCGTATCAATCAACTCGCGATTGTTGGCTTGCTTTTTAGTTGCCATATCCTTTACCGGCTCCTTTCTATTGTTCGAACGCCTACTCCTGTCAATCAGATCATCGAGCAAATTGCGCGCCCAATGTGCCGCCCCCCATGCCCTGCTTGCTTGAAGGCAGGATAGGCAAGCCGCTTTCGCTCTCACTTGCTTGCAACCTCAAAGAAATCGCCCGGCTTGCTTAGCGGCTGAAACCCGACATCAAGCTGCGAAAAATACTTCTGGAAATTCTCGTAGCGCTGGGCGAGAAAGAAATCTTTAGCATAGCCGTCGTGAATAGGGATAACCTGTTGAGGGGCCAGACGGCGCGCGAATTCAGCCACCTCCAGTTCCGTCGTCCAGGGTGCCATGATCGGTAAGGCAAGCACAGGGATTCGGCGATAGGTGTCAAGGCTATGATCGAAAGAATCGCCGGGATGCAGCAACATCCCGTTGACAAGGTAGGCGATGTTCTGAGGCGTTTTGGCATTTAATATCGGCGCGTGTTCGGCCTTCGCCGCCTCAAGCGTGAATGGTCCAATGGTGCGATGGCCCGTCTCAAAGATTTCTGATGAATAGCCCATCTGGCTCAAATGCGCCTGGATTTCTGTGTTTGTAAAGATCGTAGCCGTCGGGTTGTTTGCGATAATCTTCTTCAGCGAATCGTCATCAATATGATCGGGATGCTGGTGCGTTATGATGATTGCTGCAAGACCTTGAAACTGTTCAGGCTTCACCAATCCTTCCACAAAAGTGAATTTACCCGGATCGAAAAGGAGCCTCTCTTCGCCTTCTTCAATGAGCAAGCAGGCATGAATATATTTATAAATGCGCATGCGTTTGGCCCTCCGTTATAAGTTTGCTGCCGAAACGACCGAGAAAATATCGTCCTCTATCATGGCGCTTTCTCAAATTCGGCTAGCATCAGTTGCCGGGATTTTATCTGCTACTCAAACCTAACCCCTTCGCTTCAGTAGCAATGTAGCAAGCCTTATGCCTGTAAAATCAGATGATGCTTGTTTCTGGTGAAGCATTTTTGCGCAAGCTTATCCGACGAGCCGCATAATGCTCCCATCGCTGGAATCAACTGGTTCAGTATTTGCTGGATAAACAATATGAGTTTTATTGCGAAGCGCGAGCGAAAGGATGCTGTGACAGAATGATTTCGCAAATAAGCCTTGATTAAATTTGCATTCGGAGGAGCTATGCCAAATAAGAATAAGGACAAGCAGAATCAACCGCCCAGCGGAGAAGGCAAGAAGCAAAGCCCGCGCTCCGGCGAAGCGAACAAACTGAATAAGCGGTCTGAGGTCTTGCAGGCGCAACGCGGACACGCCGAAGAGAACCTCACCATTGATGAAAACGAGGAGTTGGCCGCACGCGGTGAGGGGTTGAGTGAGGCGAAAAAATCCAGCGCGCGCCAAAAAGCCGGGCGCTAGGAGTGGCGGCGAAGGAAGGTTATCGCATAGCGGTCTGTCGTTACGGCGAGCCTGCCTGAGCGGGCCGGACGCTATCCCGCCTCGGCGTCCGCTACCACTATCCTATCTTCCTCGATGGCGCGCACTGAATTCATTGGAATTGTTTTTTCTTCCGCCTTCCTTAAACCGAGCCGCTCCAGCATCCCGAAGCGCGCGTAAACGATCTCGTCAACCGCTCGTTCGTCGCGGCTGTCGCCATGCTCCGGCTCGCCCGCGGATCGAAAGTCTATGGCATGCCCCAGGAACTTTCCGTCCTCGGTGACAACCTTCAAGTACAGTATCTCGGATAATCTTTTCATGCTCCCGGTATCTGGCGTATGAGCCTGGCGGCGCGTCTTTCTGCTCCGTCGAGGCCAAGCTCGCTCGCTCTGGATTTGAGTTTTATCTGGCTCGTAATGACGCTGACTTCTCCCCATGGCACCCTGACCACCTTGTCGCCAAGAAACCGTCTTGCCAGTGTCCTCAACAGCCCAGGCAAGCGACGGGCACGGGCGTCTGGGCCGACCAGTATGGCTGTCATCTTCAGCCGCCCGCCCGGCCCGCATTCAACCTCCAGGTCGTCCGCCTTGCCGCAGGGAATGTTATTCGAATCGATTAGCTGACGGTCCAGAACCTGCCTCGCGATGTCCAGGTATTCTTGCTGATTCACCCCTTGCCTCCGTGAGTGATGATTAAGAGCGGGATCGCGCACAGTCCGGCTATGGTAAGAATGATCAGATAAAACCAGCCCAGCGTGTTGGCCCACCATCGGTTGGCAAACGCGCCCATGCAAGTCCTATCGGCTGCCACCAACAGGATAGGAAGGTATGTTAAAGGAAGTATGATTACGGAAAAAATGATCGAATACTCGACAACGCTCACCGGGTCTACGCCGGTTGTGATCAGCAGCCCGGCGAGTATAAGCATGGTGATCCAGGCGAGAGCGAAGCGCGGCGCACCGCCCGGCTTGCGGAACTTCCCCCAGGGCCAGCCCACAAACTGGGCCAGGTTGTAGGCCGCCGATAGACATGTCTCTATCGCCGCCCCGCCGAACGCGAAGAACATTCCCAGCAGCGCCAAGGCCAATCCCCATTTGCCGAAGACGATGACCGGCCCCAACGCCGCCGAGCCGGGCAACTGCGGCTCGATATGATTGGGGAGGAAAAGCCGCGCGCCCATGATGATCAACGCTACTGCAAGCAGAGAGCCCAGGACGAAGCCAACGGTGACGATGATCCGATTTAGTGGAACATCAGACGGTGTCCAGTGATCCTCTATGCCGCCAGAGGCGTAAAAGTAAGTCTCGTAGGGGAGCATGATTGAACTCATTAAAGCGACGGCGAAATATGCATAGACGAGATACTCTTTCGGGGATTCTAAGGCGGGCACATTAGGAATGAAGCCCGCCGCAGCTTGCGGCCAGTCCGGCTTCAAAAGGATAGCGGTCAACATGAAAACTACCATCAACAACCCCAATAGCCCGAACGTCCTTTCGATCCACTGGAAGGGGAGAAACCACATCACAAGCAGGAAGAAGATCAGGCCCAGCAGAATGAAAACTCGGTAGGGCCAATTCAAAGCGAGCTTCAAAAGGATAGCCACCCCGCCGATCTCCGCTGCGCAAGTCAACAAGTTCACGAGGTTGGCCGCGACTAAAGTTCCCAACCCCACCACAAATCCCGCCCGCTCGCGGATTAAATAGAAGACCGGCTGCCCGGTGACGGCGGCGATTCGCCCGGCCATTTCGCCGTATATGATGATGCCGATGGTTCCCAGGGCCACGACCCACAGGAGGCTGTAGCCAAATTTTGCCCCGGCGTTGATCGAGAAGACCAACTCGCCTATCTCGACAAATCCGCCCATCGCGGTGAGGATGCCTAAGAAGATTTCGAGTGCTTTTTTCATGGCTCTTCCGCGCCGCGATCAGTGTTTCAGACTCTCCTCCATTTCCAGAGCTTGGCGGAAGACTGTGTCGAGGTCTTCTTGCAGCCTGCTCATCTCTTGGCGGTCGTCGAAAGAGGAAGAGAGGCTCGCGAGGTCGGCGCTGATCCTTTCAGCAAACGCTTTCACCCGTGAAAGTTCTTCTTCAAGCCCGGCCCGGGGCGCGGTTGAATTCAAGTCCTTCACTACCGCTCCAGCTTTGTCCCGTAGCATCGAGGTTTGGGTTTGAAAGAAGGTGGCGGTGAGTCTCGCCGACAGGGCTTGTTCTGCGATGAGCCGACCTTCGGCGGCGTGCGACCTCAACTCCGACACAGCGATCTTTAAGTCTTCCGCCCCCAGCGGCTTATTCACCTCTGCTGTGAACCAGAAGCCCAACCCGCCGATGATCAAGAGCGCGACCGCAGATTGTAGCCATCGGCCATGCTGAGTTGCTCGTCTCATTCGGACCTGACCTATGAACCCTTCAGTTCATGCTTGTGTGACTTTTACCACTACGCTGTTCTCAGCAATCAACATATTTATCGTTTGCTCTCCTCTACGTCGTTACGCGGGAGTCCCTTACCGTAGCCTGCCGGTTGATCTTTATCACGTCGCGCATCAGACGTTTGCTGCTGGTCTTCTCGCCTTGCCTGGTTCTTCTTATTCTTGTCCTGGCCGTCTTTCTTTTGCCGCTGCTTTTCTGACATGTTGTCCTCCATACCCATAACATTTTCTCATCTACAGTCGTCCACGCCGGAGTTATGCTTCCGTAGAGAAAGTACGCTAAGCTGGCCGGGCGCAACATACGGGTTGCGCCCCGGCCTGACGATGGTTAAGCGTCTTTAGGTGCCACGGCGCTTGCGGGTAGCGGCTGCTTTCTTGCCGGCCTTAACGCGGGTGGCATGGCTCTGTGCGGCAGCGCCTTTCTTGCCGCCTTTCTTCGAAGGCCCTTTGTTTTCCTTCTTGCCTTTGCCTGAGCCTGACTTCTTGCCGCCGCCTGATGATTTATTGACGGTGGCCCAGGCGCGACGCTCGGCTTCCTTCTTCGACACGCCTTTCTTCTCGTAGCCTTCTTCTATGTGTTCGGCTTTCCGCTCCTGCTTATCCGTATACTTGGATTTATCGCCTCTTGGCATGTGGCTTGATCTCCCGAGAACTAAGCTTGTCTCATCAAGCCCCCCTTGCTTTATAGTATAAACCTTTTTCGAAAGCGAAGGCGCAGAAATATCCCCTTACGCATTCGCCGACGAACTGTCTGCCTTGACCTCCACATCCGGGTCAGCCTGGTCCGTAGTCGGAACAGAGAACAGGAAGCCTTCCATGTACTCCTGGTGCTTCTTCTGCTGCACGGTCTCGGCGTAGAACCGCCTGGCCTCGTCAAGCCGCACTAACGAATAGACCCTGATACTTGAAACCTGGAGCGGTTTTCGATTCCATGTAGCGCAAGCGGTTAGCTTGCGCTACATGGCAAACGCATTTGAAAATCGCTCTGGTCCGAAGGCAGCGAAATAGCCATCTCGCCTGTTTTAGAATGCGGCTAAACCCTGCGCCCCGGACATTGGCGTAATCCCGCCCGCCTGACCCGTGAGCGTGAGGCTGCCGTCAGCCCCTATCCGGTAGACCTGGACCTGCCCCGTGCCGGTCAGCAGCACATGCAAGAACTGCCCGTCAGCGCTCAAGTCCATATCCTGGGGCAAGCTCATCGCGCCCGTCATCGCCGCTACCGGGTTCAACAACGCGAGCGTCCCGTTGGCCGCGACTGTGTAGCTTGAGATCGTGTTGGAGACGGTGTTTGTTACAAAGGCGATCTGCCCGTTGTTTGTGAGAACTACCCAGCACGTGGCGATCTGTGTGGTCGACACCGACCCGCTTATGAGTGTCAGCGTGCCGTCGGGGTTCACTCGGTATGAAGAGGACGAGCCCGCGCCGGGTATGTTGTTAAAGCCTTCAGAGACGACTATTATGCCATCGCTGCGGACGGCGAAGCCGAAGGGCTCGACGCCGGACGAAGGATTCGCGCGCGGCATCGCGCTCGGCAGTCCGTTGGCCCCTACGGTGAAGGTGTCTATGATGTTGACGGGCGGGCGGAGCACGTCCGACCTCTTATGCGTGATGATGAGCACGTTGCCTGCGGGGTTGAAGCTTATCTGTGCCGGCGTGCCGATGGGCGTCGTCAACATTCGCATCGAGTCCGCGAGCGGCGACAGCGTCCCGTTCGCGTTGACGGTGAAACCGAAGATGGTGGCGGGGACGGAGGCGTGTAAGGCGTAGAGCAGATTGCCTCGGATGGTGAGGCTTACGGGGAGGTCGCCCCCGGAGTTTATCACCTGGATGAGGGCCGGCTTGGTCGTGCCCACGGCGAAGACTGAGATCGTGTCGGAGCCGGCGTTGACGGCGTAGAGCCGCGTGTTGTTCTCGTTCAGGATCAGGGCCCCTTGCGAGCCGAGGCCGCTGCCGATGCCGTTACCGTTGGTGGGGATTCGGCCCAACAGCGTGAGTGCCCCGGTGCTCGACCTGCTGTATTGGACAATCTCATTCTCTTCGGCGACGTTGGTCATCGCGAAGACGTTAGGCGGGTTTACCTCAAATACCTGAACGCCCCCCGCGACTGTGGCCGAACTCATGGTGAGGGTCGTCAGACCAAGCGCCGCAAGCGCCATTACCAGCATTAACCTGGAAAAGCTTTTTCTCGTTTTCATCATTATCCTTCGCTACACTTTTTCAATTCTCACAGCGTCCACATTCACCGGCCTGCTTCTTTAACCTCTTTGCTATGGCTTCTTGTTTTCCGTCATAACCTCTTTATCGGGTCCCGCTTATCAGTGCGAGAAACCTGAAACGTCAAACCCTGCATGTACTCCGGGTGCTTCATGTCGCGCACGGCTTCCGCGTAGAGTTTCCTCGCCTCATCTACGCTCCGCTTGCCCGTGACGATGTCGTGCGCAAGGTTGAGCGCCAGGAAGTTGGTTTCTTCCTTATCGCAACGGGCGGCAATCTCTCCTTTCGTGCGCGGTCAGATCGCCGAGACGGAGGCGGTCCTTAATAGCAGCGCCGTCTACATCAGTGTTGTCGCATTCAGGAAACAAACGTCCAAGAGAGGGTTCTAATCACCGATATTTTATATCGGCAAGCGTCTTAGCAGAATAAAACAGAGAGCTTAGATTGTACCATGTGGGCGAGCCCGTCTTCCGTATGGTTTCGAACATAACGATGATTAAGATTGCCGGCGCGGTCTATACCTTGTCCATTACTAATGGACAAGGTATAGACGCCATCATCGGCCTGGCGCGAAACTACCAACAAAACTCTCGACGGCCTCTGCTCCTGTTGGCCAGATACGTGCCGCGACCTTCGGCAGAAGCGCTGATCGAAAACGGCGTCAACTTCATTATCATTGCAAATCACACAAGGGCAATCTTCGTCAGAAGATTGCCTTTTGTTATTGCACCGTTAGCCTGAAAATATCGAACGGAGGACGGTCGCCAGCTTTTGTATGCCAAGTTGTATTTCCACTTCTGGTATTCCTGTATAGCCTAACAGAAGTCCTCCTCTATGCTTTGCTTCAAGGCAATAGAACGATAATGGCCGCACATCTATGCCGGCTTGGGCCGCTTGGCGGGAAATCACTTGATCATTTGCGTCACCGCGCAGCCAGCCTATCAAATGCATACCCGCGCGCGCCGGTCTGACTTCAAGTAGCCGATCTAACTCACGCTCTGCGCAACGGACTAAAATGGCCTGTCTTTCCTCATATAACCCACGCATACGCCTGATGTGACGGGCAAAATGGCCTTCGGTTATGAAATCAGCCAGGACGGTCTGATGGATGAGCGGCGAGTAACAAGCGGTGTGCGCGTGTGCAGCGCTGAACGTGTCTACCAGATCGGTCGGCACGACCAGGTAGCCTAAGCGCAAGGACGGAAACAACACTTTGCTGAACGTGCCGATATAAATTACCCGGTCTTCTTTATCAAGTCCTTGCAAAGCGGCGAGAGGTCGCCCTGTGTATCGATACTCGCTGTCATAATCATCTTCGATGATCCATGCGCCACATCGCATCGCCCAATCCAGCAAAGCCAAACGCCTTGCCAGGCTCATGGTGACGCCTAGCGGATATTGGTGAGATGGTGTGACATAGGCGACTCGCGCTGCGCCACACAGAGATTCGCCTGCCGCGACATCAAGCCCCTGCTCATCCACAGGGATGGGCACAAGCTTCGCGCCGGCCCCTAACAGCGCGCCGCAAGCGCCCCGATAAGCCGGGTCTTCAATCCATGCGGTGTCGCCAGGGTCTAGCAGCACGCGTGCGGCCAGGTCGAGGCCCTGCTGTGACCCTGCGACGATGATGACCTGTTCCGGCTCACAACGGCCCCCGCGCGCCAGTTGCACGTAGCTGGCAATTGCTTCACGCAATGGGCGATAACCCGCCGCATGGCCATACCCGGCCATCTCGCTCGATCCATGTTGCCATCGTCTGGTTGTCAGGCGCGCCCAGATGTCGAATGGGAAAGCGTCAATTGACGGAAGGCCCGGCTGGAAGGCGCGCGCTTTTCCTTCGTCCTTAACGAAGCCTGCCGCCGTCGCCGCCAACAGCCTGCCGCGCTCGGAGACGGCGCGCCACCTGGCGGGCGGGCGCACGACATTGGCGGCCTTTGATCTGACGCGCAGCAGATCATCCGGCAGCGCAGCGCTGATGTATGTCCCTGACCCTGCTTTGCCTTCTATATACCCTTCAGCCAGGAGTTGCTCGAAGGCATTGATCACGGTGTTTCTGGAAACTTCTAATTCCTCGGCGAGCGCGCGCGTTGAGGGCAGTCGAGTGCCGGCCCTTAGCTTGCGCTCTAGTATGGCCTTGCGCAATATCTCGTAGAGTTGTCGATAGAGTGGAACTGCGGAAGATGGATCCAGGGCTATCGCCGCCAGAGTCAGCATGGCTGATCGTTTACTCATGTCAGCATTATCCCTTTTCGATTGGCTAACCGCACGTCAACCACTGGCGCGCGTTTGTATAACGATACCCATGCAGGCAGAGTTTTATCCTTGGACGCAGGCGTTTCTCGACCTCTGGCTTTATATCCAGCCGCTTAAAGTGGTCTTAACGCCGAGGCTGAAAGTGGTACTTGTTTCCGCATCATTCTTGATTATTATCTTTCTAGTGCCCAGCTTTGAAATATCCCGCAAAGTCTCGATTACCACATGACCGTTATGACAGGGAAATGGCGTCGCGTGACCAGGTTCGAACACACCAAAACCTCTTGACGGAGTTGATCCCGTGAAAAAGACATATAGCTTACTAGTCCTATTGATTTTCTGCGCGCTGGCACGGCACGGCTATGGCCAGGTGGCATCAGAACTTTCTATGCCGCCGAACGGAAATAATCAGCGGGCAGAGGTGTCACAATGGATTGGTCTGGTAAAAATCACCATTGCCTACCATAGTCCCAATGTTCATGGCGGCGGAGGGCGAGATAGGACAGGCCATATCTGGGGGGAGTTCATCCCCTATGGTTTTTTTGACGAAGGTTTTGGCCCGTCCAGGTCTACGCCGTGGCGGGCCGGCGCCAATGAAAGTACGATCATCACCTTTTCCCACGATGTAAAAGTGGGAGGAAAAGACCTGAAAGCCGGCACCTATGCGCTGTTTCTAAAATTAGAGAAAGACGGACCCTGGACATGGATCTTCTCCAACCACTCGACCGGGTGGGGCAGCTATCAATACGATCCCAAAGATGACGCGCTGCGCGTTGGTGTAAATCCGCAGCCCGCTCCTTACACTGAATTTCTGATCTATGGCTTTGATGAACGCCGACCGGATTCGGCCCTGGCATTTCTTCAATGGGAGAATAAGCGAATCCCTTTGAAGATCGAAGTCCCTAACGTGACGGAGTTGTATATCGCACAGATGCGCAAAGAGCTTGAGAGCTGGCCGGGATTCAACTATCAAAACTGGCAAGCCGCCGCGCAGTTTTGCGCCGACAATAAGATCAATTTGGAGGAAGCCTTGATCTGGGCCGAGAAGGCCATCAATGAGCCGTTCAGAAATGCGGCGCTAGGGCGCGAAGAGTTTTCCACATTGCGAACCAAGGCGGCGGTGCTTGAGGCAATGGGTCGAAGCGTGGAGGCTGACACGATCATGGATAAAGCGGTTCGCCTGCCGGGAACTGCCACTTTTTTTATCTATCAATATTGCGCACGGCTTCTGGCAAGCGGCAGAAAAGAGCGGGCGCTGGAGACCGCCCGGCTCAATCAACAACAACATCCCGAAGAGAAGTTCTGGACTTATCTAGGGCTGGCTCGCGCCTATACGGTCGCGGGCGATAAGGAGAACGCCATCAGGAAGTGGGAGGACGTGCTCACCAATGTCCCGCCCAGTCAGAGAAACTTGGTCCCCGTATTCGAAAATGCTCTAAAAAAACTGAAAGAGGGCAAATAGCGATTCAGAGATATGTATGTTCATTGCTGGCAAGGCCGCATAAAAGGAGATGCGCTCGCGTCGGTTACGAGCGCATCTCAGTGCGCCATACTCACATCGCCTCTGCTGATTACATGCTGCTGTTTCCCTGTGTAACGTCACGCAGGCGTGTTCTTTCAACAACGTGAAGGAAAAATGCGCCGCGAACTTTTCACATTACTTAGCCTGGGAAGACCGCCGCCACCCTATATTTGCCC
>JBBWZK010000376.1:0-3653 GCA_039648975.1 Blastocatellia bacterium | reverse complement strand
CCACTCCCCCACTCCCCCACTCCCCCACTTGTCTAACGCTGAGCCGCGCGTCAATGTGGCGGGCATCGAAGTGGACAGCTTGACTGAGGAAGAGGTGGTCGCCGCGATTGCGCAAATGATGGAAGCCGGCGGGCCGCATTATCTTTGTGTAATCAATGCCGCAAAAGCCGTCGCCGCCAGTCGGGATGCCAAATTGGGCGAGGCGCTTCGCCGCGCAGCGCTGGTGACAGCCGACGGCATGTCTGTGGTCTGGGCGGCGCGCTGGCTCGGCAAGCGTTTGAAAGAGCGCGTCACCGGCATTGATTTATTTGAGCGAGTCGTGGCCGAAGCGGCGGCGCGCGGCTGGTCGGTCTTTTTCTTCGGCGCGCGTGACGAGTCGGTGCGCGGCGTTGTCGAACGCTTCACCCGCGAACATCCCGGCTTGCGGGTTGCCGGGTGGCGCAACGGCTACTTCGATCCATCGGAATCGGATGCCGTTGCCGATGTGATACGCCGCAGCGGCGCGGATGTCTTGTTTGTGGCAATGGGGTCGCCGGCGCAGGAGTATTGGATTGCGGCAAATCTCGAACGCGCGGGGGCGAGCTTTGCCATGGGCGTCGGCGGCAGCTTCGACCATTTGAGCGGAAGGCAGCGGCGCGCGCCGCGCTGGATGCAGCGTGCCGGGCTCGAATGGCTTTATCGCCTGCTGCGCGAGCCGCGCCGTTTGTGGCGACGTTACCTGCTCGGCAACGCCCAGTTCATCCGCCTCGTCATCCGCCAGTTTCGCTCTACACGCCAGCCTTAGAGCAGATATCAATTGGATTAAGCCGCAATCATGTAGGGGCGACCCTCTGTGGCCTCCCCAGACTGCGCCTGCGTAAGCTGGGGCGACCACCGCAGGGTCGCCCCCATGCTAAACCCATTTGAAAACCGCTATAGAGGCGGCCGCCGCAGGGTTGCCCCTACAGACAATTGCAATTTGATCTATAGTGCGGATTGATTAACTTTCTTCCGGCGCAATCGACGAGTCGCCAGCGATCTTCTGCTTCATGACTTCGGCGTAGACTGACACGGCATAGCTCAACTCTTCGTCAATGTAGAGATCAATCAGCCGCGCTACCGCAAGGTAATTTTCTACGGTCACGGCGAGTGCGCCGCTCAGTAGCAATTCGCCGAGATGATCGAGCAGCGTGACGCGCAGCAGCGACAACTCGCGCACCAGTTCGCGGGCGCGATAGCCCTGTCGAAAACGCACGTAGGCGTGGACGCGGGCTTCACGCGTGTTGATGACGGTGGGCCGCTGGCTGGCGCGCAGCAACTCGCAGATTTCGTCAATGACTGCCGGAATGTGATTGCGCAAGCTATCGTCCGACAGCTCGGCATCCGATTGAATGCGCGGCTCCTGACGCACGGTTTCGGCCCAAGCCCCGGTGATGGCTTCGTTGCGCTCCGCAATCCAATTCGCTAATGCTGAGTAGGCCATGAGATAACCTGCGGGACGCGCAGCCCGGCGGCGAGCCGAGCCGAGCAATGTTTCGCTGTGGTTAAAGTCAAGGGCTGCCGATGCGAGCGCATTTAACTGGCACGCCCTCCAGGATTACCTGCTCGAATGCCTTGCCCTGTGTCTGCTGCACAAAGTCGAGGAACTCGTAGATGTTGGCGATCTCGTCCGCGTCGAAGCCGAGGCTGGCGAGCAACTCGTCGCTGCCGCGAAACGTCAGCGGGTACGGCACGATGCGAAACTCCAGCGCCAGCGTATCTTGCAATTTCAGGATCACGTCGTATAAATCCTTGAGCACGGTGAACGACGAAATCAAACACGTATACTCGCCGTGACTGGCTCTGGTGAGCAAATTTGAGTAATCGGCATTATAGCTTTCAACAAACCGGTCAAACTCATTCTGCTGAAGCATCAATTTGCATTACCCTTCCCAGTTTTCTCACAAGACGAATGATCGGTGGAGCTTCAAAACGCCACTACGGCTGTTTGCCGCCATACATAGGACCGCTTTTTGCAGCCTTCCTGATGGCTCGCCCTTCCACAGTAAAGGGCCCGGTCAGCAGCCGGTTGCGTGATTGTTCAGACCTGCAAAGTTGCATTGTGGAATGCTGCTTGGTTTGTGTCAAGTTGTCGGCATCGCCTTTCGGCACGCCCGCCGACGCTCGGCGCTTGCGCACGCCGCAAGCTGAGGGCAGAATGGCTCAATCAGTTTGCGCAAGACAGATGGAGGAATCCGATATGTCCAGAGAGCGAAAACCACTGGCCGACGTCAGCGCCAAAAGCGACGTGCGGCCAATGAGCAAAGCGGCTGAGATGGTGGCGTTACTGGAACAGCATCGCGGCGAGCGCCATGCCATTGTCATGCAGGATTATCCCGACCCGGACGCCATCTCGTCGGCGTGGGCGCACAAGCTGATCGCTGGCCATTTCAATATCGATTCGGACATCATCTACGACGGACGTATCAGCCATCAGGAAAACCTCGCCCTCGTGCAGCTCACAGACATCGAGCTGGTGCGCTACAGCGAAGGCGACGACTTGGGCGTTTATCAAGGAACGGTCTTCGTCGACAATCAAGGCACAACCTCGGCGCTGACCGACCGCTTCACGGCGGCGGGCGTCAAGCCGCTGGTCATCGTCGATCATCATGAGCGCCAGGATCGCATCGAAGCCGAGTTCACGGACATTCGCAAGATCGGCGCGACGGCAACTGTCTACACGCAATACATGCGCGAGGGCTTGTTGGAATTGAACAAGAGTGACATGCAGCACGTGCGGCTGGCGACCGCCTTGATGCACGGCATTCGCAGCGAAACGCTGGGCTTGATTCGCGCCCGCGAAGAAGAACTGGAAGCGGCGACTTACCTGACGCGCTACACAGACTTTTCGCTGCTCGAAAATATCCTATCCGTGAAACGCTCCAAGCAGGTCATGGATGTCATCCGCCAGGCGCTTGAGAACCGTGAAATCCGCGAGAGCTATTCGATCTCCGGCGTCGGCTTCCTGCGCATGGAAGACCGCGATTCGATTCCGCAGGCGGCGGACTTTCTGCTCACCGAAGAGAACGTTCATACGGCCATCGTCTACGGCATCATCGTCAAAGGCGACCGCGAGATGGTCGTCGGCTCGATGCGTACCAGCAAAGTAACCTTAAATCCAGATGAGTTTTTGAAAGAAGCGCTCGGCGCGACTGAGGCGGGGCGCTACTATGGCGGCGGGCGGCGCGGCGCGGGCGGTTTCGAGATTCCCATAGGCTTCCTGGCCTCAATCAAAGATGATGAACTGGTGCGCATGAAATGGCGGCTCTATGACGAACTGATCAAGCGCAAACTGTTTGCCAAGATCGGCGTGCCGTCGACGATGCGCAACGATTCATCACGCGACACAGGTGCGCTGCCAGTCAACTCCCTGCGCGTCGAAGAAGTGTAAGAGTGAAACGTGATGCGTGATGCGTGAATGAAGGCGTATGAGATCAGTCAACATCCACCGCCCTTCTCACGCATCACGCATCACGCATCACGTCCTCAATACCTGCGATGTCTGTGCGGTAGTCATGAAAAAGTAATGCTGAGAGGTTGAAGAAAACGGAGCGACTCCGTGTAATTGAGTTGTCGAAATCTCAACAGCAGGAGCCGCTCTCATGAACAACCTCTTGAGTTGTCCACAATGTGGA
>JBBWZK010000331.1:0-8273 GCA_039648975.1 Blastocatellia bacterium | reverse complement strand
GGTTAATTACATCGATGTTGCCGCTTGAAACCGCCTGCAACGAGTCAGTAGCGTGGTCAGGCAGAACGAGGACCGAGACAAAGGATAAACGAAAAAAATGACGCAGCCGCTGGTGGGCATCATCATGGGATCGACATCCGACTGGGAGACGATGGCGCACGCCGCCGAGACCCTTCAATCGCTCGGCGTGCCGTTCGAAGTCCGCGTCGTCAGCGCGCATCGCACGCCCGATCTGCTTTTCGAGTACGCCTCGACCGCCGAAGCGCGCGGCCTTGAAGTCATCATCGCAGGCGCGGGCGGCGCGGCGCATCTGCCTGGCATGACCGCTGCGAAAACGGCGCTGCCGGTGCTCGGCGTTCCCGTCGAGTCGAAAGCCCTGAAAGGCATGGACTCTCTGTTATCTATCGTACAAATGCCGGCAGGCATTGCGGTCGGCACGCTGGCCATCGGTCGCGCCGGCGCGATCAACGCGGCGTTGCTGGCGACGGCGATGCTCGGCAACAAATACCCGCCGCTGCGCGACGCATTAAAAGCCTATCGCGATAAGCAAACCCAGACGGTGCTTGCCCACGCCGATCCGAGGGAGGCGTGATGCGTATAGGCATTCTCGGCGGCGGACAACTGGGGCGCATGCTGGCGCTGGCCGGCTATCCGCTCGGCCTGCGCTTTCGCACCCTCGATCTATCGCCGGAAGCGCCCGCCGGGCAGGTCAGCGAATTGATGGCCGCCGATTTCAACGACACCGATGCGTTGAAGCGCTTCGCGCGCGGCCTCGACGTTGTGACTTACGAATTCGAGAATGTTCCCGTAGACCCTGCGCGCTTCCTGAGCCGCCGGGTTGCCGTCTTTCCGCCGCCCGAAGCGCTCGAAGCGGCGCAGGATCGGCTGACTGAAAAACGTTTCTTCGAGCACCTCGGCATTCCGACGCCGACGTTTGTAGCGGCAGACACCTGGGACGATTTGAAAACGGCGCTCAACGACATAGGGCTGCCGGCGGTGTTGAAGACGCGGCGCTTCGGCTACGACGGCAAGGGCCAGGTGGTCATACGCAAAACCGAAGATGTCTCAGGGGCCTGGCAATCGCTGGGCGGCGTGCCGCTGATTCTCGAAGGCTTCGTTGCCTTCGAGCGCGAGGTGTCGCTGCTCGCCGTCCGCAGTCGCAACGGCGAGACGGCTTTCTATCCGCTCGTCGAGAATCATCACCATGACGGCATATTGCGTTTGTCCCTGTGTCCGGCTCCGGGAGCCACTGCGGAGCTTCAGCGCGAAGCCGAAGAGTTTGCCCGCCACGCGCTCGAAGCGTTAAACTATGTGGGTGTGCTGGCCATTGAATTCTTTGAACGCGACGGGCATCTGCTGGCAAACGAGATGGCGCCGCGCGTTCACAACTCCGGCCACTGGACGATTGAAGGCGCGGAGATGAGTCAGTTTGAAAATCACCTGCGCGCCATCATCGGGTGGCCGCTCGGTTCAACCGCGACGGTCGGTTTTTCGGCGATGCTCAATTTGATCGGCACGATTCCCGACCTGCGCAGCGTGCTGGCGATGGAAAACCTTCATTTGCATCTCTACGGCAAAGCGCCGCGCCCGAATCGCAAGCTCGGCCACATCACTCTGCGCACCGCAAGCATGGAAGCACGCGCTGCCGGGCTCGCGCGCCTGCACCAACTCATCAGCCAGTAACACGCGGTTAGATTCTTCACTCCCCATTTGCGTTGGACGCTTGATCGAGCAAAGGCTTTCCTGTAACCGCGCTACTTTCCGCTTCGTCTAAGAACTGTGGCAAAACTATGAGAAGGAACTTTATCATAATCTATTGAAGAAGGTTCCCGACGATAAGGATTTCAGCATGGGAGAGATACTCAGCAAGATCAGTGCAACGGTTAAGCGACGCAAAGGCGCGCTTGCCATCATCATTCTGCTCGTCTGCGCAGGGGTCGCCGGCTTTTTGTTGTGGGGCCGCAAGGCGGCGGCCAGCGATTACGTGACCGCCAAAGTTGATCGCGGCAACGTCGAGGTCACGGTCTCGGCGACCGGCACTGTGCAGGCGGTCACGACCGTGCTGGTGGGCTCGCAAGTATCGGGCACCGTGCAGTGGCTCGGCGCGGATTTCAACTCGCAGGTCAAAAAAGGTCAGGTGATTGCCCGCCTCGACCCGGCCATCTTTCAAGCTCAGGTCGATAACGCGCGCGCCAGTGTGCAGAACAATCAGGCGGCGATTATTGCCGCCCAGGCCGACATCGTCAATCAACAGGCGAACGTCAAGGCGACGCAGGCCAATGTCGAAGTGAATCGCGTGCAGCGCGACGATGCCCTGGCGCTGGTCAAGCGTTATCAGGAACTCAAGAACGTCATTCCGAGCCGCGACATCGAAGCCGCGCAGGCCACGGCCAACGCCGCCGCTGCGCGCTATGAACAGGCGGTAGCGCAAGTCGGGCAGGTACAGGCGGCGCTGGCGCAATCCAGAGCCAAGGTCGATCAGGCAAGAGCCGCGCTGGCGCAGGCCGTGGCGCAGCTCTCGCAACAGCAGGCGAACCTCGATCATTCGATCATCTCTTCGCCGATTGATGGCGTCGTCGTGTCGCGCAGCGTCGACGTCGGCCAGACGGTCGCCGCCAGCCTGCAAGCGCCGACCCTGTTCACCATCGCCAACGACCTGACGAAGATGCAGGTGCTGGCCTCGATTGACGAAGCCGATGTCGGCCAGATCAAGCAAGGCATCAAGGCGAATTTCTCCGTCGATGCATTTCCGGGCGAGACGTTTATCGGCGAGATCACCCAGCTACGATTGAATGCGCAATCGTTACAGAATGTCGTGACCTATAGCGCCGTCATCGATGTGGCGAACCCTGAGTTGAAGCTGCGGCCTGGAATGACGGCGAACATCACGATCCCGGTGGCGCGCGCCGCCGACGTGCTGACGGTGCCCAATGCGGCGCTGCGCTTCAAGCCGAACCTTTCAGAGCAAGAGCAGCAGGCGTTAGACGAAAAAATGGCAGAGCGGCGCAAGCAGCGCGACACCGACCGCCAGGGACAAAACAACAATCAGCCTAACGCACAGCCTAACGCACAGGGCCAGCAACCTAATGCACAGGGCGAGCAGCAAGGCAGGCGACGCAGCGGCCAGGGGCAGGCGGCGCAGGGTGGTGAAGGCAGTCCTGCCGGCGGCGCGAGTGGCGGTCAGCAGCGACAGGGGCAGCGTGTGTGGGTGCTGGTCGGCGACAAGCAGATCGAGCCGCGCTTCGTGCGCACAGGCTTGACCAATGGCCGCATCACAGAGATCATCGCCGGCGATTTGAAAGAAGGCGAGACGATCATCATCGGCCAGAACGACGCCAGCGGCGCTAAGACCCAACCGCAGAGCGGCTCGCCGTTCAATCAGCGGCCAGGCGGCGGACGCGGAAGATAGGGGACAGGGTTCAGGATTGAGGATTCAGGATTCAGGGCTGCTTCGCAGTTGCAAGCCTTCCGAATAATTCAGCGTGGGGCGATTGGCATTCTATCCCTAAACTGAATCCTCAATCCTGAATCCTGGCTTTAGGAGATTCTATTGGACACGCAAGTGATTACAGAGAAAGACAGCGCGGTTGAGACGGCGGCCACGTCGTTGATTCGGCTCGATCACGTCCACAAGATTTATAAGATGGGCGATGTCGAAATTCACGCGCTGCGCGGCATCAACCTGAACATCGAGCGCGGCGAATTCGTCGCCATCATGGGCGCGTCGGGTTCAGGCAAATCAACGACGATGAACATTCTCGGCTGCCTGGATAAGCCGACGCGCGGGCATTATTTCCTCGATGGACAGGATGTATCGCAGCTTACAAAAGACGAACTAGCCGATATACGCAATCGCAAGATCGGCTTCGTCTTCCAAGGCTTCAATCTATTGTCGCGCACCTCGGCGCTCGAAAACGTCGAACTGCCGATGCTCTATCTCGGACTGAAAACCGCCGAGCGCTTGAAGCGCGCCACCGAAGCGCTGGAGATCGTCGGGCTCGGCCAGCGCATGCACAACATGCCGAATCAGCTATCGGGCGGCCAGCAGCAGCGCGTGGCCATCGCCCGTTCGCTGGTCAACCATCCGGCGATCATTCTGGCCGACGAACCGACAGGCAATCTCGACAGCCGCACCTCAATTGAAGTGATGGACGTGTTTCAGCAGTTGAACGAAGAGCGCGGCATTACCATCGCACTGGTGACGCACGAACCGGACATCGCGCAGTATGCGCGCCGTGTCGTCGTCTTCAAAGATGGGCGCATCAAGCGCGATGCGCCGGTTGACGATCCGCGCTCGGCGCGCGAAGAACTCGAAAGCCTGCCGCCGATAGAAGACGACGACGAGGAGGACGACGAATGAATCTCTGGGGAACCTTCAGGATTGCGCTACGCGCATTGGGCCGCAACAAGCTGCGCTCCAGCCTGACGATGCTGGGCATTATCATCGGCGTCGCGGCGGTCATCTCTGTGGTCGGCATAGGCCAGGGCGCATCGGCGTCGATTCAAGCGCAAATCTCGCAACTCGGCAACAACATGCTTTATGTGATGGCGGGCTCGAGCAATCAAGGCGGCATGCGCGGCGGCGCAGGCTCGACGCCGACGCTGACTGCCGAAGACGCTGACGCCATCGAGCGCGAATGCCCGGCGGTGCGCGCGGTCAGTCCCGGCGTGCGCGCCAACGGCCAACTGGTGTTCGGCAATCAGAACTGGTCGGCGTCGAGCGGCATACAAGGGGCGAACGAGAAGTTTCCCGATATACGCGCATGGCCTATCGCCAGCGGCGAGTTCTTCACCGAAGGCGATGTGCGCACGGCGGCGCGCGTCTGCGTGATCGGCAAAACGGTTGGCGACAACCTGTTTGCCGGTGCCGATCCGGTCGGGCAGACCATGCGCATTCGCAACCTGCCGTTCCGCGTCATCGGCATCCTGAACACGAAAGGCCAGAACCAGTGGGGCCAGGATCAGGATGATACGGTCATCGTGCCCTACACGACGGCGCAGAAAAAAATGCTATCGATCACCTGGATCAACCAGATCATGGTTTCTGCGGTCAGCGCTTCAGCGACCTTCACCGCCGAACAGCAGATCACCGACCTGCTGCGCCAGCGCCACAGAATCGCGCCGAATATGGACAGCGATTTTACCGTAAGGAATCTTACAGACGTTGCTGAAGCGGCAGATGCGTCGAGCAAGATCATGACGAACCTACTGGCATCGGTTGCCATCGTCGCGCTGCTCGTCGGCGGCATAGGCATCATGAACATCATGCTCGTGAGCGTCACCGAGCGGACGCGCGAGATCGGCATACGCATGGCGATTGGCGCGCGCAGCGGCGTCATTCGCCGCCAGTTCCTGATCGAATCGATCACCCTGTCGGTCGTCGGCGGCATCATCGGCGTCTTTTTCGGCATCGTCGCTTCGATCATCATTTCAAGAACGCTGAACTGGCCGACCCTGGTGTCGCCATATTCAATCGTCGCCTCCGTGCTGTTTTCGATGCTGGTCGGCATCGCCTTCGGCTACTACCCGGCGCGCAAAGCCGCGTCGCTCGATCCCATCGACGCGTTGCGCTACGAATAGGGAGGGGCTAGGGACTAGGGGCTAGGGGCTAGCAAGAACGCGCCGCTATGGTCATGGCATTCATCAACAATAGAGACTTGCACTTCTGTTGCTAGCCTCTAGCCCCTAGTCCCTAGCCCCTATCTGTTGCGATTCCCTTGTGCTTGATGACAAACTATCTCTTCAGACGGCGGGTTCGGCTATAATCAATAAGTGAACTACGACGCTGCCCCGCGCGTTTTAGAATGGTGTTAATGAAAGCGAAGCGAATCATTACAATCACGATCCTGTATACCGTTATGATTGGCGGCGGTTTGCCGCTGGCACGCGCGGCGCACGCATCCGACGATAGCAATTCGTTAGCTCTGCAAGTCAAGCAGTCGATTGTCCACGATCTCATGGGCAAGGCGAAACAGCTTTATCAAGAAGGCGAACAGGCATATAAAAGCGGCCAGTACGACATGGCCCGACGCAAGTTTGACGAGGCCGTGGATACCATTCTCGGCATCAACGCGCCGGTCAGCGTGCCCATCAGCATCACCAGCGACGACGAACTGCGCGCCTGCTACCGCGAACTGATTGAAAAGATCAATCGCTATCAGATCATCTCGATGGAGCAGAAGGACGGCGGCTTCAGCGAGCATCGTTACGAGCCGTCGCCGCTCGACCAGCTGGTGTCGCTTTCAGAAGCCGAGCTTGAAGAGGTTGCCGCAGACGATGAAGAGATCAACGCGCGTTTCAACTTCAACTTCGAGGCTGCCTATCCGATCAAGCAATTCATCAGCTACTTCACGCGCGGGCGCGGGCGCGCAACGATGGAAGCCGGCCTGGCGCGCTCTGTGCGCTATCGCGCGATGGCCGAGCGCATCTTCAAAGAGGAAGGCGTGCCGACCGATTTAGTCTGGCTGGCGCAGGTGGAATCGGGCTGGAACCCTTACTCGCTGTCGTCGGCAGCCGCCAAAGGCATCTGGCAGTTCATCCCTTCGACCGGCTCGCGCTTCGGCCTGCAACAGAATTACTGGGTGGACGAGCGCGCCAATCCGGAAAAATCGACCCGCGCGGCGGCCAAGTATTTGAAGTTTTTGGCGACGCGCTATCACAGCGACTGGTCGCTGGCGCTGGCGGCTTATAACACAGGCGAAGGCAATGTCGATTCGGCCATCACGCGCGCCGGCACGCGCGATTTCTGGCGCTTGCACCGCAGCGGCTTTCTGGCGCATGAGACGCGCAATTACGTGCCGGCGATCTTAGCCGTCGTGACGATTGCCAAGTCGCCCAGGAAGTATGGCTTCGATCTGCCGCCGGCTTATCCTTACCGCTACGAGACGCGCTGGATTGCCAAGCAGACCGATCTGCGCCCGCTGGCGAAGAAGCTGAACATCTCTTACGGCGCGTTGCTGGAATTGAACCCTGAGCTTCAACGCGGCACAACGCCGCCGGGCAAGCACGCGTTGCGTATCCCTGCCGCCACCACGCCAAAGGTCGATGCGACTGAAGAACCCGCCGCCGTCACCAGCAATCAGATGTAGCCGACGGCTTACTTTCCATTAGCCATTCCGCCTTACGGCCAAGGCCATTCAGTTGTCCAACGAATGCGGCTGTAGCTTACGGCTCACAGGTAAACTTGCCGCGAATATAAGTATTGAAGCGCCCCTGCCGCTTTGTTATCATCGCCCCAGTCTGTCAGGCGCGCGTGCCGCAAGCGCCAGTACTGCTTGATGCCCCTCCAGTGAATTCCTCTTGACCTGCGAGGTTGCTGCCATGTTCGAATTGTTCATGTTCGTCTGTATCATTATTTTCCTTGTCGTCATTGGCAGCTTCATCCCCATCGGCAATGAAAACTCCACGGTGCGGCGCTTGCCCTGGGTCACCTTCGGCATCATGACGCTCTGCGTGCTGATTTACTACGGGACGCTGCCGGCGCAGGCGGGCAGCATGAAAGAAGTCGTCCAGAGCTATGGCGATCTGCAAAAATTCCTCGATCAGAATGAAGCGCTGGCGGCTGACGATGATGTGAGAAACAAGCTGGTTCAACACGGTCTCATGGCGAAAGAAGAGGCCGAGATGATCAAAGACCAACTGAAGAAGAATCCCGAACTGGCAAGCCAGTATGAAACCTGGCTGCGCACTGCCGAAGCCAGGGAGTTGCGCGAAGAGTTCAACAAAAAGCTGACGGCTTTTGTCGAGGCGAGAAAGGGGTCGGTCAATTACCGTTTCGGCTTTGCGCCGAACGGCGAATGGAAGATCTACCAACTCATCACCTGCGCCTTTCTGCACGGCGGCTATGAGCATCTGTTCGGCAACTTGATTTTCTTCTTTGCTATCGCCTTCGTGCTTGAAGATTATTGGGGGCGCGGCGTCTTTCTCAGCTTCTATCTGTTTGGCGCCATCGCGGCGTGCATTCCCTTTATCGTATCGCCCTCGACCGTGCCGCTCATCGGCGCTTCGGGGGCGATCTCCGCGACCATGGGCGCTTTTCTCATACGCTTGCCGCGCACCAAAATCAAACTGCTCTTCTGGCCGGGTAATATCTTAGGTTTCCTGCTGGCGAAAAAGCGGCTGATGGTGATGGTGCCAAGTTATGTATTCCTGATCTCCTACTTCATCGAGAATCTCATCATGTGGTATTTCAACCGCAAGAACGCGGGCGGCGGCACGGCGTTCTCGGCGCACATCGCCGGGTTCATCTACGGCGCGGCTTTTGCCGGGGTGAT
>JBBWZK010000279.1:0-3277 GCA_039648975.1 Blastocatellia bacterium | reverse complement strand
TTGCGCTACATGGCAAACGCATTTGAAAATCGCTCTAGGTCAAATCGCATGTAGGGGCGGGCGTCCCTGCCCGCCCCAGACGACGCCAGTGTACACTGGGGCGACCACAGAGGGTCGCCCCTACATGCGCAAACTCATTCGCAAAAGGCCAGGGCGCGCGCCTCATCGATCAAGCCGCATTGCTGCGCTAGTTCGTAGTAGAGCTTTAACCCGCTCAGGCTCTCATCGTCCAGATCGTAGTGGATATTCTTTGTGAGGTACTTTACTAAATCGCCTTTCGGCAAGCCGAGTTGTTCGGAGTAGAGAGCCGCTAGCTCTTCGGCGTGCGCGACGCCTTCGCATTTGGCGGCGCGAAAATCGATGCGGCCCTCGCTTGCCGGGCCGAACGCAGGGGCGGCATCCTGGCGAATCGCCCAGAAGGCGAAGACAAACGGCAGCCCCGTATGCTTGCGCCATTCTTCCGCGAGGTCATAGACGTGCAGCCCTGTTCGATCAATGATCATCGCCGGATCGCCGATGATCAGCGCGGCGTCTGAGGTTTCCAACATCTCCTTGATGCGCGGCGGCGCGCTGCGGTACTCAGGCGTGAGATTATAAAAACGGCTGAAGATGATCTGCACGAGCGCCGCCGATGTGCGCGATGTGGTGTCGAGCGTCACCGAGCGCACTTCGGTCAACGGCACGCGCGACGCCAGCACGACGCTGTACACCTGAGTTTTTGAAGCGACGCAAGCGCCCGGCGCAATCAGCAAATCCGTGTAGCGTTGATATTCGATGACCGGAATCAGCGCCGCATCGGCGCGGTGTTCGACGAGCAGTTGCGCGCATCGAACCGGCGCAACATCCGACACCAGCGTGCAACGACTCTTCTGCTCGCCGTAGAGGAAACTGTACTAGAGCGGCGCGGCGTTCAAGTAACTCGATGCCGCAATGAAAGGTTTAATCATCGGGGTCAGGGGTCAAGGGCCGGGGGCCGGGGGGCAGAGGTTGACGGCATGAACTCTGACGAGCAGCCCCAACCCCTGCCCTCCGGCCCCTGACCCCTACAGCAGTGGCATTTTCACGCCGCATTCGGGACAGAACTTTGGCGCGCCGTCCGGCTGGTGGCCGCAGCCGGGACAGGTCAGCTTGACCTGGATCGGGCTGCCGCATTCCGGGCAGAATTTGCTGCCGGTGGTCTTCGCGCCGCACGATGGGCAGGAAAGCGCGGATTGCGGCGCGCTCGCGCCGGCACGCATATCGACGCCCGCTGCGTAGTCGGTCTGTTGCGCCTTTTGATAAAGCTGATCGCGCGCTGCATTGCTCATGGCTTGCGCACGGCTGGCGGAAAAGTCCTCTTCAAAATCAGGCGCGCATTCTTCGCAGAGTCCCGCTTTGGCGTTCCAGCAGACTTCCGGGCAGACCCACTTGCCGCACCGTGTGCATTGCTTGAAATAACCTTTACCCTCTTCAACAGCCTTTTCCAGCGCGCTGTCGTGCGCCTTGCCGCCGGTGGCGCGTTGAATCTCGTAAGCGCTGTTGCCGGCACTCGAAAAGACGCCGCCGAACAGGTCGCCCGCCGCGCGCAGCAAGCCTCCCGCCGTACCGGTCAGCGACGGCTGAAACCGCGACATATAGCCGTTGCCGCATTTGTCACAGTGAAATTTGAATTGATAGCCGCGATCTGTAGATAGATCGTCATAATTTGCCGTGAACTTAATCATCGCTTTCCTACTCCTATTGACATCAAGAGCCCGTCAAGCGCGGGGAGAGACATGCTGCTGACCGGCTCTTCACCCCTTTTCCCTGCGGTTCGCTCTGGCGGGAAAGTTATCCACACCCATCTGTGGAAAAGCCTGTGGAAAACCCCCTTCCTGGACTCGCAAATTTTAGAATTTTACGGACTTTTAGCACTTTGCACACATTTTGTTCAAATTCTGTTAACAGTAAAAGTTTAATTATTTCTGCACTTACCGCCAAACATAGCAATTTACGTGGGTTTTTCAAGACTTTTTTCGATGCTTGAGACTTTCTGCTGCAAGCCTGTGCAAAACTTTTCAAGATTCATCAAAAAAATCGCCGCGAAAGCGGCGGAATGGCACGCTGTTTTAATCCAACTCTGCTTCGAGAATCTGGCCGAGGCGCTCGCGGAAATCATAAGCCGCTTGCAGCACCTTGCGCGGTTTGGACGCGCCTTCCGACGGGCCGATGAAGCCGCGCCGCTCCATCATGTCCAATATCTTCGCCGCCCGCCCATAGCCAATCGATAGCCGCCGCTGCAACACCGATGTCGAGGCGCGCCCCATGTCGGTGACGATTTCCAGCGCTTGCGCGAACAACTCGTCTTCCGGGCCGTCTATCTCGTCGCCGCCAAGCGGGTCCTGATCGCTCAAGGTCACTGCTTCATTGTAATCCGGCTCGGCCTGCTGGCGCGTGTGGTCGGCGATCTGCTTGACTTCGACTTCGTTGACGAACGAGCCGTGCACGCGGATGAGCCGTGCCGTGCCCGGCGGCAAAAATAACATATCGCCCTGACCGAGTAAGGCTTCTGCGCCGTTCGAGTCGATGATCGTCCGCGAGTCAACTTTCGACGAGACGCGGAAGGCGATGCGCGATGGGATGTTGGCTTTGATGATGCCTGTGATGACGTCTACGGACGGGCGCTGTGTGGCGACGACCAGATGGATGCCGACGGCGCGCGCCATCTGCGCGAGCCGCGCGATGCTGGTTTCGACATCGGCGCGCGCCACCATCATGAGGTCGGCCAACTCATCAATCGCCACGACGATGTAGGGCAGCGGCTTGCGCGCCTCCGGGCTGTCTGCGGCAACCGTCGGGATGGTCGTCTGCTGTATCTGATGGTTGTATTGATCGATGTTGCGCACGCCGAGTTCCGCCAGTTGCCGATAACGATTCTCCATCTCGTTGACCGCCCACTTCAAGGCGTTGGCGGCGCGCTTCGGGTCTGTGACGATGGGCGTCAGCAAATGCGGGATGCCTTCATACAAGCCAAGCTCGACGCGCTTCGGGTCAACCATGATGAACTTCACTTCTTCAGGCGATGCCTTGTAAAGAATCGAGCAGATGATCGAGTTGAGCGTCACGGATTTGCCCGCCCCGGTCGCGCCGGCAATCAGCAGATGCGGCATCTTTGTGAGATCGGCGATGTAGCCTTCGCCGTTGATCGTCTTGCCGAGCGCGATGGTCAATTTGGATGACGAGTTCTGAAAGCGCGACGATTCGATGATCTCGCGGATGCAAATCTTTTCGCGTGTGTGATTCGGGACTTCGATGCCGA
>JBBWZK010000251.1:0-28804 GCA_039648975.1 Blastocatellia bacterium | reverse complement strand
GCGCGCCCTCGACATCAAGACCATCGGCGAGATGCTCAACCGCAAGGTAGACGATAAGCAAATTCTGCTTGGCAACGACTGGTTTGTGGCGGCGCGTAATTATGGTTACTGGCTCGGCCTGACGCCCGGGCGTGCGGGCGACAGCCTGAACTTCATCACAGGCGAGATCGAAGGCCACCCGGCGGGCGAGCGAGCGCAGCTTGAACTGGCGGCCTACTATCTCGATCACAAAGACGCGACGCGAGCGGCGGCGCACACAGATATTGCCGCAGAACTGGCGCCGGCGAACCGCGATGTCATCATCACGCGCGGGCTGATCGCCCTGGCGCGCGGCGACCGCAAAGCCGCTATGGAGCAGTGGGGGCGTTTGATGAGCGGGCGTGTGTCGGTCGCCGACGCGCAAAGCTATTTGAAGGTGATGGCCGATAACAACCTGCTGCGCGAAGCCTTGCCGCAACTGCAAAACTTCATCATCAATTATGTCGGCCAGGCGACGCGGCGCAAGAATGCCAGCGGCGACGTGAGCGCCCTTGACCCGCTGGTGCGCGAGATCGCCAATCGCGCACGCACGGACGCGAAACTCACAAACGATGTGGCGACTTTCTTCCACACGACGATGACCGATCTGGGCGACAATACCTCTATAGGCCAACTGTTGATCGATGAGAACCTGCTGCCGGAAGCGGCGCAGGCCAGCATCTATCGCGCGATACATCAGCGGTTGAGCGATCAGGCGGCGGCGGTCTTTGGCACTTCGCGTTACCAGAACGAGCCGGCGCGCGAACTGAGCGGGTTCCGGCGCAAGTTCGTCGATTACCTGATTCGCAATCGCCAGTTCGATGAAGCGCGATTGCTCATCAGCACGATCAAGAACGAACTGGCGGACGCGCGGCTGGCGCTCAAGACCAGTTCAGGCGAGGACGGCGCGAGCGAAGCCGAAAGCTATTACAACTGGGCGCCGCTGGCGTCGGCGTTGATCGAACTGCGCAGCGGCAAAGATGCGGCGAAGGCCATTGCCGAGTTGCGCTCGTACTGCGGACTCGACGGCACAGAGAATGCGCCATCAAACGTCGAGCAGGAAGATGGCAGCCACGTTCATGGCGAATGTCTGAACGCTTACAATTTACTCTTGGCCGAAGGGCGCGAAGCCGACGCCGATGCGCTGCTTTATGACGCTTACCGCGTTGCGGCGCGGTCACGCACGGTTGACGAAGGCAGCCTCGCAGGGCTTGCCGAGATCGAAGCGCGGCGCGGGCGCACGGATGAAGCATCGCGTTTGTTGCGGATGATGGTCGAGCGTTCGACGGATAACCTGCGAGCCTTACATCTGGCAGCCGAGACGGCGGCGCGCATCGAGCATTACGCTGAAGCCGTTGATTTCCGCGAGCAACTGGCGCGCGCCAATCCTGACGATGCGACCAACCGGCTGGAGTTGGCGCGCGCCCTCGCCGCTGCCGGCAAAGCCGCCGACGCGCTGGAACGAATTGCGACGTTGATTACAGAACACGCGACGCCGAACCGTATCAGAGCGCAGGCCGCCGAAGCGGTCGCCGACATGGTTCGCGCGGATCGCGGGCTTGCCGCACGCGCCGCTTCATTGTTTGAAGCGAAAGCCGCGCAGGGCGATGCCGGCGCATTGCTGGCGCGCGCCGCCGCAAGCGCGGCGGCTGGCAATCAAGATGAGGCGCGCGCCGCGCTCTCGCGCATCACGGCGGGGCCGCTGGCGGCGGTGGCGCAATTGAAACTCGGTGTTATTGCGCTTGCGGCAGGCAATCAAGCCGATGCCATTGCCAGCTTCGAGCGCGCGCTGTACCTCGACGCCGACGGCGAAGTGACGGAGGCGATTGCTTACGCGGCGGCCAGCCCGCGCGCCCAACTGATTGCGCTCTACAGCCGCACGTTGCGCGACCTGGCGGCGGTTCGTCTTGCCGAAGAGAGCGGTGATTCGGATGATGAACAAAGCAAGCGCGGGCTGTTGAGTTCAACGGTTCGCAAGGCGCTGACCTCAGACAATGAACAGGCGAGCAATACAGCGGTTGAAGTCTCCTTCCAGCCATCTATGGATGTGGCGCGGGCGCGCACCAGGGGCTTACGGACGGTCGCCGAGTTGAACGATGCGGCGCTCGTGAAGCTGCGGGTTGATCTTGTCGGCGCGCTCGTCGAATCGGCGGCGCGACTGGGACAGTTAGATCGCGCCATCGCGCTCGAACGGCTGCGCGCCATCGAAGCGCGCAAGCCCGACGAAAAGACGGCGATTGAAAAACGGCTCGCCGAACTGCTTGCCGCAGAGCAGGCTCGACAGGCGCGCAACGCGCAACTCCTGCGCATCGATCAACAGAACACATCGGGTTCCATCTTCACCGCGCGGGTGATCGGGAGATAGCCATTAATAGCTGATGGTTGTAGTATGTGCTTTATCTGTTACAGGATCGCTAGAGAAGGGAGATAGCACTATGTTAGATGTCAGAGAGGCTGCAAGGAAGGCGGCTGAGTACTTTGCAAGTTTGTATGATGCGAATACTTATGCTGATCTGCAACTTGAAGAGGTAGAATTGACTGAAGATGAGAAGTATTGGCTGATCACGTTAAGTTATGCATATGCAGATCCCATGAGTTCGGCAATATCGACTGTACTGAAAATCCCCTCATCCAAGCCGAGAAAATACAAGCAATTCAAAATTGATGCGGCAACAGGCAAAGTTCAGGCTATGACAATTAGAAAGGTTGGTTGAGCATGGCAATCAACGATGATTATGTCATCAATCTGTTTTCGCGTTATCGGAGCAAAGGCATCTTGATAGATACGAATTTGCTCCTGCTTCACTTTATTGGAAAGTATGATCCGCGAAGGATAGTGAGTTTTGAACGAACAAGGTCCAGAGCGTTTACTGTTGAAGACTTTATTCTTCTGGAAAGTATTTTCGCCTATTTTGATAAAGTCATTACGACTCCGAACATACTTACTGAGGTCAGCAATCTATCGGGCAAATTGAGCAGCGATGAAAGGCCCATCTATCATCAAGAGTTCGCGAGGCAAGTCGCGCTTCTAGGTGAAGAATATAATAAGAGTGCAGTAGTTTGCTCTTATGCACACTTCAAGCAGTTTGGGCTTACCGATTCAGGGATCATAAAAATAGTGAAGGATAAATATCTTGTGTTGACTGATGACGGACCGCTCTATGGTTATTTGCAAAGTGTTGGGATTGATACAATCAACTTCAATCATGTGAGATTCATGGGATGAGATAGGAATTGAATGGCAGCTTTGTCATTGCTCTGTTTGCAAAAAATGGAACCAGGATGATGAGTATGAAAATTACAAGAGCGATTATCGCCCTCGCCATTGTCGTCGCGGCGCTGTGGCATTCGTCCGACGGACAACCGCAGCGGCCTGTGGCCGAGCAACTCCGATTGGCCGGTGCGATGCCGCATGGCGCGCTGGTTTACGTGCAGGCGCGCGACCTGTCGGCATTGATGAAAGCATGGACGGCTTCGACCGTGCGCAGTAAGTTTTACGCCAGCCCCAGCTACACGGCCTTTTCAAAGTCGCGCGTCTTTTTGAAGTTTCAGGATCGTCGCGGCGACTTTGAAAAAGCCCTCGGCTTCGGCATTGACGAGAGCCGTCTGACAGAGCTTGCGGGCGGCGCGTCGGCGGTGGCGATTTATGACATAGGCAAGCTGGAAATGATCTTCATTACAGAACTGCCGCGCGAGAAGGCGCTGTTGACCACCATCTTCAAACAGCTTCCGCAGTTTCAGGAGCGCAACTCTGACAGCGGCATCTATTACGCCAAAGACGTGCAGACCGATGGCGGCAGGCTGAGTCAACAATTCTGTTTTGCGCACGCCGGCGGCAAGCTGATCGTCACGACGACTGAAGGCTTGATGATTCGCGCGCTCGCCAACGTCAAGAACAACGGCGCGGATTCACTGCTCGGTGATGTGATGGCGATAGCTGAACAGGCGAAAGGTTTCGCGACGCATGACCTTACCATCTGGCTCGACCAGGCGCGCTTGAATCGCGACCGCTTGTTCGACAGCTACTGGATTCATCATAACGCAAGCCGTGAACTGGGCGGCATCGAAAGCGGCCTGCTCGATCTGCGCATCACGGCGCAGAATCTGACCGAACAGCGATACTTCAAGATGGGGGCCGGGGGCCGGGCAGAAAGCGAACGGGGAGGAGGCTTCGTTGAAAGGCGCGCAGGCGGCGGCACTGTTGAAGTTCGCACCTGCCGACGCCCAGCTTGTCGAGATTCATCCGCAAACCCGTGCCGAAGACCTGGCTGATACCGTCACCAATGCCTTGTTCGGCCATCTGCCCACTGCCGAGCCGTCACGTCCCGACGTGTCGAATCATTCGACTTCTTCGGATGAGGAAAGCGGCGGGCGCGTCGAGCGTTACAGCCAGCTTGATGCGCGCTTCGATACGGACGTTGACGATGAACAAGCGCCGTCGCGCGGCGGCAATGCCGCCAGTCGCAAGGCCAGGCCGGAAGCCTCAACGCAAAAAGCCCCGACCTCATTTGTAACGGCCATCACGAAACTTGCGCCGGTGGCGGTGTGCGAATTGACGCGCTCAAAGGCCGACCCTGACCGACCCTTCGTTCACTTTGAGCGCGCCGTTGTCATCGAGATGAAGTCCGAAGCCGCGCTTGATCGTGCGGCGCTTGAACGCGCCATCGTCGAAGAGATGCGGGCGCGCTTTGTTGTCGCTGGCGTAGACCCGCGCTTTGGCTGGCAGGACGACGCGGGCGTGCGCGTGCTGGGGCAATCATTGCTTGAGCAGGGCGCGGCTTATGTGGTCGCAGGAAAGTATCTGGTGCTGGCCTCCAGCAAGCAATTGGCGGCAGACATCGCGCAAGCGGCTGCCGCAACCGCCGAAGCGCCGCGCATTGACGGAGCAGTAAGCTACTATGCGCTGGTTCGCATCGCCGCTGCTAAACCGGTATTCGACAAGTTGATGGCGAAGCTCGACGGCAAAGCAGCCGAGCCGCCCGCGCCAAAAGCCCAGAAAGAAGATCAAGAGGAAGAGAGTTCAGACGAGAGCGCGAGCAATATCAAATTCTTCAGCGACAACGTGTCGAGCCTGGTATCAGCGACCACCATACGCGACATGCGCCTGCGCCGCGAATCGAGCGGGCCGCTTGTCGTCGAGCGGCTGGTCTATTCGTTTTGATCGGTAGGCAGGGGAAAGTAGGCAGGAAGCAGGAGGCAGGCGGCAGGCGAAAGTAGCTCCGTTAGGAGCGCAATGTTTATAGTTAATCGCGTCAAAAAGAATGCAAGCCCCGTAGGGGCGCAATGTCAACATTTCGCTCCTGACGGAGCTTGAAGAGCAAACCAACTCGATGACTATAAACATTTCGCTCCTAACGGAGCTACGCTTCGCCTGCCTACTGCTTCCTGCCTCCTGCCTACTTTCCCTGCTTATTGCCTACTTCCTACTTCCCCTTGTTACGCGGCGGCTGGGCTGCTATTTTTCTTGCTCACCAATTTCGTGGTGCGATCCCCTGACATGAGGATTTAATGCGGAAGATACTGGCCTTTATTCTGTTTTCGTTATTCATCAGCGGCTGTGCGTTGCTGCCGCACGAAGCGCCCGTTGAAGATATTGACAAGGCGGCGGCGCTGTTTGTGCAACGGCTGAACGCTGCCGAGTACGATGCGATCTATAAAGACGCTGCCAAGAAGTTCAAAGCCAACCAGACCAAACAGACTATCCTTGACAGCCTGAAAGAACTGACTGCGAAAGGCAAGCTTCAAAACTATCAGCGCGTACAGATGAAGTATGAAACTGAAACCAAAGATCGGATTGCCTCGCCGCTTTACGGCGTCGTATTTGAACAGTCGCGCGGCGATCTGACGCTGAACTTCATCGATGAAAGCGGTGAATGGAAACTGATCGGCTTCTCTTTCAAGCAACGCGCCTAGACCGCTGCGTTGTGCGGCGGTGTGCCTGAAGCGCCTCTGCAGAAAAGTGTCCTGACATCGGTGCTTGCCGAGGCTCCCGGCATCTATGTCAATCCTCGATCAATTATGCTGAACGTCATTCGCGGCGCTCGCTGAACGTCGTTCGTTACCTGTATAACAACGCTCTTACCCGGAGGCTTTTATGAACCGTGGATTGCTTGTATCGCTCATTGCTGTGGCGAACTTTGCGCTGACTTCAATCGTTGCCGCCGATGGCCGGCTTTTTTCAACGGTCGCCGACGACTCCCGCCACATTGCGAAAGCTGAGGCGGCAAGCCGCAGCGCGATGGCGACGACTGCACGCGCCTATCGCAGTCCCGGTCATTTGCGGAAAGTAGTCATTGATACAAACGACTCGGACGCCATCGCTAGCGTCGTGGCGCGCGGCGCGGCGGAGGTCGGCGATTACGGAGCGTTCAAGCTCTTCGTGATGGATAATGAGGCGCTCGAAAGCGACGCGGCGACGCGGGGACGCGGGGACACGGAGACGGCACAGGATTCACCGCGTCTCCGCGTCTCCGCGTCCCCGCGTCCCTATATCGTGCGCGATGACTTCAACGTCCTGCTGTTGCGCTCCGGCGCGATTGATACGACGGACGACAGCGCTCCCGGTCGGTTCGTCGGGCTGGGCAGCGCCTCGCGTATGGCCACACAGTCGGCCAGCCCGCGCTGGGCGTCCGCCGCCGGTTCATCGCCGCTGCGGCTGATTCATTTCGTCGGCCCGGTGAAACGCGACTGGCTCTACGCGCTGCGCTCGAGCGGCCTTGAGCCGATTGCTTACGTGCCCAACAACGCTTATCTGGTGCGCGGCACGGATGCGGCAACCGCCAGCCTTCTGCGTCTGGCGTCACGCGAGCAGTTCGTTCAATGGGAAGGGCCGTTCGCCGATGAATACAAGATTCACCCGCGCCTCAAAGACGCCATGCGCGAACAGCCCGATGCGTTCATCAACGTCGCCGTGCAGATCGCCCGCGCGCCGAATACGCAGAGCATACGCTCAAGCGATGACGTCAAAGCGGCCAGGCGACTGGCGTCCGCCGTTCTGCTCGATGCCTATTCAGTGATGAATTTTATAAACCTGCGATTGACTGTGAATGCGAGCCGAATTACAGAACTGGCGGCGCTGCCGAACGTCATCAGCATCGAAACGTGGGACGCGCCGCGACTGTTCGACGAGCGTTCGGCGCAGATTGTCGCGGGGCAAATTTCGAGCGATTTCAAAGCCCCGACAGGGCCTGGCTACATGAACTGGTTGCAGGCGCATGGCTTCACGTCGCGATTCGACTTTGCGATTGACGTGACAGACACCGGCATAGATCGCGGCGCAACGACGGCGGACAAGCTTCATGCGGCTTTTCTGGACGCCAGCGGTCAAAGCCGCGTCGTCTATGCGCGCGATTATACGTCAGAGCTTGACCCCGGCGACGTGGAAGGCCACGGCACCATCAATCTGTCGATTGCCGGCGGCGCGGCAACGACGGACAAGGATGCGCGCGACGGCAGCGGCTATTATTACGGGCTGGGGATTGCGCCGTTCGCACTGCTCGGATCTTCGAGGATTTTTCAATCATCGGGCCGCTTCGACCTGATTGATCCGTTCACCAAGCTCATATCGGAAGCTTACCGCGACGGCGCGCGTGTTTCGTCGAATAGCTGGGGCAACGGCGACACCTCTTATTCGATTGATGCGCAGGAATATGACGCGCGGCTGCGCGACGCCGTGCCCTCGCAGCCGGGCAATCAAGAGATCCTCATTTGCTTTGCGGCGGGCAATGCCGGCGGCACGGGCCGCGTCGGCGCGCCGAGCACCGCGAAGAATGTCCTCTCGGTAGCCGCCAGTGAAAGCACGAGGCAGGGCGGCAGGGACGGTTGCGGCATCAGCGATCTGAATTCGGATAATGCGATGGACATCGCTCTCTTCTCGTCGGGCGGCCCCAGTTATGATGGGCGCAGCAAGCCCGACATTACTGCGCCCGGCACGCATATCCAAGGTGCGGCGTCACAACATCCTGATTACAACGGCGCGGCGGTCTGCGGCGAAGATTTTGGCAAGCCGTACTTTCCTCAGAATCAGACGCTCTACACCTGGTCATCCGGCACTAGCCATTCGACGCCGCAGGTGGCTGGGGCGGCGGCGCTGGCCCGCCAGTTCTTCCTCAATCGCGGCGAAGAGCCGAGCGCCGCGCTCATCAAGGCGCTATTGCTGGCGACGACGACCTATATGACGGGATCGGAGGCCAAAGGTGATTTGCCTCAGGTTAAGCAGGGATGGGGCTTGCTGAATCTCAATCGCACGTTTGACAGCGTCCCGAAGGTTTTTGTGAACCAGACGACCCTATTGAATGACAGCGGCCAGGAATTTGTTTTCACCGGCGAAGTCAAAGACGCGACACAGCCGTTTCGCGTCACGCTCTGCTGGACGGACGCGCCGGGCTTTTCGGGGGCCGCGCCGTGGGTTAACGACCTCGATCTGGAAGTGACGATCAATGGGCAGGTCTATCGCGGCAACAACTTTCATGAGCAGGAATCGCAGCCGGGCGGCGTCGCCGATGGCAAGAATAACGTTGAAGCGGTCTGGTTGCCTGCGGGCACGGTCGGCACCTTCGTCGTGCGCGTGCGCGCCGCCAACATCGCCGGCGACGGCGTGCCGGGCAACAATGATGCGACCGATCAGGATTTCGCGGTGGTGGTTTACAACGCCGAGCGCAAAGACGCGCCGGTTGCTTCGGTAGCCAATATTACACTTGCCGGTGGAGGAGATATTTATGCTGATCCGGGCGAGACGGTGACGATGGCCGTCAACCTCAGCGACCTTGCGCCGGTGGCACTCAACGGCGGGCACGGCGTGCTTACGGCGAAGACGACGGGCGTCAGCGTGACGACCGCCGAGGCGGATTTCCCGCACATCGCGCCGGGCCAGTCTGCCGCCAGCCTGACGCCGTTTGCGTTTACCATAGACCGTAGCGTCGCCTGCGGCAGCGTCATTCAATTCTCTATAGACGTGACCAGCGGCGGATTGCTATCGCGCGTGCCCTTCACGATCAGCCTTGGCCGCGCCACGCCGGTCGAGTTGTTCGCCGATGATATTGAATCGGGCGAAACCAAATGGGCACACAGCAGTCTGATCAAGAAGAAGAAGAAGAAGGTGCCGGTTGATACCTGGTCGCTGTCGTCCAAGCGCACGCATTCAGGCGGCAAGGCATGGTTCAGCGCCGACCCTGGGCAAGCCACAGACACGGTCTTAGCCATGCAGCCTCTTGCTTTGCCGGCGGACGGGCGGAATTTGCTGTTGGTGTTTTACCATACTTATGAGTTTGAGCCCGGCACCTTCGACGGCGGCGTGCTGGAGATTTCGAGCGGCGGCGACTTTGAAGATTTAGGCTCGAAGATCATCAAGGGCGGCTATAGCGGCACGATATGGGACCGCGCCAGCAGCACGCTTGTCGGCAGGCCCGCATGGATCAATGGCCGTCTCGGCGAGTTCCAGCAAGTCATCGTTGACCTGTCGAGCTATGCCGGCAAGACCGTCACCATCCGCTTCCACTTCGCCAGCGACATCGATGTCAAAGGGCTCGGCTGGTACATCGACGACGTGACCTTGCGCGGCGACCGCGTCAGTTGCGCGCCGGCGAATTGATGCAGCCTGCAAAGCATCAATAACGCCTTTGCGCCTAAGCGGCGATCTTCTGTGAAGGAAGATCGCCGCTTAGGCTTTCTTAAAGTTCAAGGTTGCTGCGAAGCTTGGCGATGTCACGTTGCGGCGGCGCGCCGAAAAGCTTTTTGTAATCGCGGCTAAAGTACGAGGGGTCTTCATAGCCCACACGGAACCCAGCGCTCGCTGCGTCCAAATCTTCGCCGACCATCAGACGGCGCGCTTCCTGGAGTCGTATCTGTTTCTGAAACTGCAAAGGGCTCATCGCCGTGACCGACTTGAAGTGATGATGGAAGCCGGAAACGCTCATTCCGAGTTCGCGCGCGATATCATCAATTCTGAGTGGCCGGTCAAAGTTTTCGCGCAGATGCCCAATCGCCTTTATTCCGTCAGCGGGAAGGGCGCGAGCCATCCGCTCAACCAGTTCTGCTCTGTTGCTTTGCATCCTTTGCGCCTTGCGTTTCGCTTCTTGATGGTTCATAAATTCATTTTAGACGCTTGGTTTCCTATCCACACGCCGCCCGCAGAGTTTTTACAGGATCGTACAATGATTCGCGAGTATCGTCTTACCGTCCTATATTCCGAAGCCTTTATAATCAAACCAACATAGTAGAACGCAAAAAGTAGTTACTAACGAAACGAATGGATATTTGGAGAACGTTGAGGCAAGCCTATGGATAGCGCCTCGAAGGAGAAATGATGCAGAAGCGCAAACTTGGAAATAGCAACCTGGAAGTCTCGGCTCTCGGGCTCGGCTGCATGGGAATGAGTTTTGGTTACGGTCCGGCAGCAGATAAACAGGAAATGATTACCCTTCTCAGAAAGGCTGTCGAGAAAGGCATTATATTTTTCGATACCGCCGAAGTTTACGGACCGTTCGCCAACGAAGAACTTGTTGGTGAAGCCCTCGCGCCGCTGCGTGAGCAAGTCGTGATCGCCACTAAATTCGGTTTCAACATTGATTCAAACGGAACGCAACACTCGACAACGCCGCTCAACAGCAGGCCGGAACACATCAAAGAAGTCGCCGAAGCCTCGCTCAAACGGCTAAAAACGGATCGCATTGATTTATTTTATCAGCACCGCGTTGACCCGAATGTGCCGATTGAAGATGTGGCGGGCACGGTCAAGGATTTGATTCAGGAAGGTAAAGTCAAACATTTCGGTCTTTCCGAAGCCGGAGTCGAAGTGATTCGCCGCGCCCACGCCGTGCAGCCTGTAACGGC
This sequence comes from Blastocatellia bacterium, assembly GCA_039648975.1. Lineage (GTDB taxonomy): Bacteria > Acidobacteriota > Blastocatellia > UBA7656 > UBA7656 > DATENM01. Next base: position 17,956 of record JBBWZK010000251.1, on the reverse strand, counting down.
TTTGCAAAATGAATACTCGCTGTGGTGGCGAGAACCGGAAGCGGAAATCCTGCCGACGCTCGAAGAGTTAGGAATCGGTTTTGTTCCTTTCAGCCCTTTGGGTAAAGGCTTTCTGACCGGAAAAATTGATGAAAACACGACGTTTGACAGTACAGATTTCCGCAACACCGTCCCGCGTTTTGCGCCCGAGGCGCGCAAAGCGAATCAAGCTTTGGTTGCTTTGATCGGGAGATTTGCCGAACAAAAGCAAGCGACTCCAGCGCAGATCGCGCTCGCATGGGTTCTGGCGCAGAAGCCTTGGATCGCGCCGATTCCGGGAACGACAAAACTGCACCGTTTGGAGGAGAACATCGGCGCGCTTGACGTGGAACTGACAGTTGACGATCTTCGCGAAATCGACAGCTTAACCGCGCAGATTGATGTGCAGGGCGCGCGATATTCTGAAGCCGCGCAAAAAATGATCAATCGCTGATCCGTTCCGAACGCCTGTCATGTAGACCGATAGATCGTAGAATTTCCATCGGTCTACATGACAGCGAGCGCCAGAGTTAATTAGTGAAAATATAATCAGCGGAAATCGAGATATGGAAAATTCAAAATTGAGATTAACCGAAGCAGCGATCAAAAATCACGAGGAATTTTTTCCGAATCATCAGTCAACGCTTCAAATTACAGACCCGGAACTGATTGAGAGATTTGACAATTGGGCTTTTGGCGAAGTGGTCAGTTACGGAAATCTGGATACAAAGACCAGAGTAATAATTATCTTGGCGTCAACCATTGCGATGCAGACTTTGAGCGAGTACAAAGTGATGCTGGGCGCCGCGTTGAATGTTGGAATAACTCCCGTTGAAATCAAGGAAATTTTGTATCAGTCCGTTCCGTATGTCGGCATTGCGAAAGCCTTTGATTTTATCCATGCGACTAACGAATTTCTGCAAAGCAAAGGAGTGGAATTACCGCTTGCAGGACAGTCTACTACCACGCCGGAAAATCGTTTCGAGAAAGGCTTGGCACTACAAAAAGAAATTTTTGGGGACAGCATTGACAAAATGTATGAAGAATCGCCGGAGAATCAAATTCATATCCAGAAATATTTATCAGCCAATTGTTTTGGCGATTATTACACAAGAAACGGGCTGGATATAAAAGCGAGGGAGTTAATAACTTTTTCGATGATTTTGTCCTTGGGCGGATGCGAGCCGCAGTTAAGAGGGCATATTCAAGGCAACTTGAATGTTGGAAACGATAAACCAACGTTGCTCAGCGCAATTACGCAATTGTTGCCATACACGGGATATCCAAGAGCGTTAAACGCTTTGAGATGTTTGAATGAAACCATAGCGGAGAAAGAACTATGAATTTTTCCAAGATTGCGAAAATTATCGGATCTCCCGAAAAATATGTTCGGGAAAACCTGGGCGTGAACAAACCAAATTCTTAATCGCGCAGGCATTGGTTGCGAAGCTGCCTTTCAAAAGCCTGAGTTTAGGCTTGTAAACGCAGCTTCACCATTCCTTTTATGCATAGCATTTTCATTCAATATGTTTACCTTATCTTAATTATTCTGGCGCTGGTCCTGATAGCCAATAAGCTTCGGCTGGCCTACCCGATTGTGCTTGTATTAGGCGGACTGGCGCTTAGTTTTACTGCTCAGTTTTCAAATATCACTATCGACCCAGAACTGGTTTTCTTTATTTTTCTCCCCCCTCTGCTCTATGAAGCAGCCTGGCAGGTATCGTGGAAAGAATTTTGGAAATGGAGACGGGTGATTACCGGTTTTGCTTTCCCTATCGTCATCGTTACCTCATGCGTGATTGCCTTTATATCACGTGAGATCATTCCCGGTTTCACTTTAGCGTTGGGCTTTCTCCTGGGAGGCATTATTTCCCCCCCAGATGCTATTTCCGCAACCACTATCATGCGACAGGTAAACGTGCCTAAATCGCTGGTGAGCATTGCCGAAGGCGAAAGTCTGCTCAACGATGCCTCATCCCTGATAGTGTTTCGCTTCGCGTTAGCCGCAGTGATTACCGGGCAATTCCATTTTCGACAGGCAGTCATCAACTCTGTTCTGGTTATCTTTATGGGAATATTCGTTGGCCTGTTAGTTGGAATCATTTTCTACGCCATCCACCGCTGGTTGCCTACGACAACCAGCATAGAAATCGTTTTAACCCTGGTAACCCCCTATTGCATGTATTATTTTGCGGAGCACTTTCATTTTTCGGGCGTACTGGCGGTAGTCAGCGGCGGACTTTTTTTATCCAGTAAGCGCAATAGCATGCTTTCCTATCGGGGCCGGATTGAAGGAGTAAATGTATGGAACAGCCTGGTCTTTGTACTTAACGGGTTGATTTTTTTGCTCATTGGACTTCAATTGCCCTCTATCACCCGGCAACTCGGAGATCTTAGTTTAGGCAGGGCAATAGGGTATGGATTGGTCATCTCTGTTGTTCTGATTCTTACACGACTGCTTTGTACATTAGGAGCCTCTCTTTTTACCAGATTCATGAGCCATTTTATTACGGTGGCAGACCCTAATCCGGGATGGAGAGGGCCACTGGTTTTTGGCTGGGCAGGAATGCGTGGCGTCGTATCGCTGGCAGCCGCGCTTTCTGTACCAATACTTATCCAGGAGGGGCAGCCTTTTCCCTATCGCAACCTGATTCTCTTTATTACTTTTATTGTCATTCTGGCCACCTTGGTTCTTCAAGGATTAACGCTTCCGTGGCTGATCCGAAAAGTAAAGCCGGGAGACAACTACACCACTATACCGGAACATAAGCAGGAGATAATCATTCAAAAGAAAATCGCCCAGGCTTCACTTCAATTCTTGGAAGAAAAATGTGGCGATGATCACCGACTAAATGAACATTTAAATAATTTGCACGCAAGACTAAAACTTGATCTGGGATTTTTTAATCAAGAGCTTGAAGAAATAAACAACACGAAGGAAAACTCATTAAAAAGCTATCAAACTATTTATCTGAAACTTTTAGATCAACAGCGAAGATTGCTTAATGAAATGAATCGCCTTGCTGAATTCGATGAAGAATTGATCAGAAAATATCTTTCATTAATCGACCTCGAAGAATTCAAAATTCGGGAAAAACAATTACAAGAAGTCGACTCCAAGTCCATGAGCCTATAATCAAGAGGAGGAATTCAGAAAATGGAAATCAAAAGAAATGGCTCACAGCCTCCCGGTACACGGCCTCCGTATAAATAGCCAACCACTTATCGGCAAACCACCGTTCGGCTTCACTTTCAATGGAATCGTTGTTTGTAGCTGTCCTGCAAGCGGTGAGCGTTGGCGCAATCGCCGCGCTGCGAGGCGATCTGTATCTCTAGCATCGCTTGCAAGCGCGTCGGGTTGCCGGCGCGCTTTGCGGCTTCGCGTTCCGTCAGCGCCCAATTATAAATGTCACGGCAGGAGGTCGGGTCATACTGGGCGCGCGGGTTCTCCTGCACGTCTTTCTGCATCTGTGTGATGCGCGTTTCGATGTCAGAACGGTCGAGGGCGTTCGGCGCGAGGTTCAAATAATTCTGCGCGTGCTTGATGGCCGACAGCGGCTTGTCGTTGGCTTCGTGGACGAGCGCCAGATTGTAATTCACCGCCGCCGAATTGGGGGCGATACGGTAAGCCTGCTGCAACTGCAAGGTCGCGCCATTGAGGTCTTGCTGCTGAATGGCCGTCTTCGCCGCATAGAAGAAACCCTGCACCGCCGTGCCGCTTCCGGCATCGTCAAACTCTTTGAAGAGACTCGGCAGCATGGCGAGCTTGAAGGCGTTGACGATCTCTTTCGGGTCGGCGGTCGAAGCCGAATAGCTGCGCCCGTTCGTCATGGTCGCCAGGTTATTCAGATCGCCTTGCGCCTGCGGATCGCTGCCTACGTCATAGCCGATGGTGTTCACGGGAATGTTGCTTGAACGGATGGCGGCGGCGGCCTGCGCCTGCTGATCGCGGCAACTGTCGCCGCCGTCGCTCATCAGCACGACGAGCGCCGATTTGCCGTGCGCGCTCTTCTTGGCATACTCGGTCGCCACGCCGACGGCAATGTACATGGGCGTGCCGTTGCCGGGCCGCAGCCCGTCAATCGCCGCTAGTAGCGCGTTGATGTCGCTGGTGAACGGGCAGGCGATTCGCACAGACCCGCCGCTACAGCCGCCGTCGAAATTGAGAATGGCCATCTCTGTGGTCTTCGTCGCATTGCGCACAGAGACGCGCGCCGCCGCTTTGGCGTTCTCCATCTTGTTGCTCTGTCCCATGCTGCCCGACGTATCGATCAACAAGACGATAGAGGTTTGAATCTGCGCAGGCTTGTTGCGCTGTAGGCCGAGCAGGCGCTGGCGAATGGCGTCCATTTGATCGCGTTCCTTCATGCACCTGGGCGCAACGCGGTCGGCTTCTTCGAGTTTCTTGACGGCGCTGTCAGCCAGTTGCGACACCTGATTCCAATCCGCTGGCTGCGCGGCGGCGGCGCTCTCGGCCTGCGCGGCAAGCCCATCGGCCTCGCGGATCAGTTGCAACGCCTGCTGCCTGCGCTTCAGCAGTTCGGCCAGCTTCGGCACTTCGGTGTTGATCCAGTTGGTGATGAAGTCATAGCGCGGCGTCAGCCGTGTGATGCTGCCGACGGCTTGCTGTGCGCGATTGTAATCACATTGCCTGGTCGCTTCTTCAACCTCTTCGGTCAGGGCGATGAACTGCTTGCGCCGTTCCAGTTCGAGCTTGAGCGCGAGCATAGGCGGGCGCATGCAGTTTGGCAGGCCGGAGACGCCGAGCGCCGAATCGAGCGCGCCAATCGCGCCATCAAGGTTCTTGGCTTCGATGGCGGCTTTGCCCTGGCGCAGGTAGACGCGCGCCTCGCGCTGGGCGACGGCAGACTGCGACAGTTGATTGATGTCAATCTTGCTCAGGCCCGGATGATTCGGGTTGATCTGCCTGATCTGCTCGGCGATGCGATACGCGGCTTCGTATTCGCAGTTCGCCGCGTTGAGATTCTGATTCAGGTTGTTGACCAGCGTGTTGATGCCGTTTTCAATCTGCTGCTCGGTGCTGCCGATGGCTTGATTGATCGCCGGATCGAGCGCGCCACAATTCTTTTGTTGCAACTGCTGCAAGACCTGTTGCGCACCCGCCGTGTCGCCTGTTGCCATCATCTGCTGCGCCTGCGCCAGCAAGCCCTGGCATTCCTGTACGGCTTTCGGGTCGGGCTGGTTGCCACCGCCGCCTGATGACGGCGGATTCCCCTGTCCTGTCTGGCCGCCGGTCTTGCCGCCCGATGAGCCACCCTGTCCACCCTGCCCGGTTTGTCCACCTTGCCCGCCTTGTCCGGTTTGCCCTCCCTGTCCTGCCTGTCCGCCCTGTCCCTGTTTGCCGGGCGGCTGACCTGTGCCGCCAGACTGCCCTTGCTGCCCCTGTTGACCGGACGGCGGCTGTGGTTGCGCGACGGGTGGCGGCGGCGTGTAGGTGATGAAGATTTCGACGGTGACGACCGGATCGAGCTTGGTGTTGTTGCTGATGGCCGCTTTGCTGTATGGGTCTTTGACTTCAAACTGCGCGGTGCCTGCGCCGTAGTTCGGCGTCGCCGACGTGAAAGTCACGGTATGCGAGCCGACGCCCAGATTGCCAAAGCTGGTTGACAGGGTCGAGGCGCTAAACTTGTTATAGGTGATCGGCTTCGCTTGGCTCTCTATTTTGACCTCGCCCTTCAATTCGTCGGGATCAACCAGCTTGCCGTCAGGCCCGCGCGGCCTGATGTAGATGTTGATGCCCTGGCGATAACGCGGCACCTCGGCGATAAAGTAGCCGACGACCGGCACAGGCTGCGCTTCGCCGATGACCTTGCCGCTCTCGTCATAGGCCCGCGCCGTGGCGTTCAAGCGCACCGTGAAGATGTCATTAAGCGGCTTGCCGTCGAGGTCTTTTTCATCAAGCGCCTTGCGCTCGTCGTCGTTCGGCTCGAAGCCCGCCGGCTTGCCGCGCGTGATGGCCGAATCGCCCGAACCGGCGAGCGTCAATTTGTAATCATGCTTCCAATTCGTTGGATGACCGGGAAAGGCGGCGCGGTCGGCCTGGACGCTGACAGCTATCGGCATCTCGCCATCGTCGTTGCCAGGGGTAGGCGATGGATTCGGCGCGCGCTGCTCGCTCGGCTTGTCCTGCGACTGCCCGGCTGATGAACTCCCTTTGCCCAGAATGCCCGACATATTGACATACCAACTCGGCGCTTTGACGCGGACGATAGCGGTCTGCGCCGTCGGCGGTTGCTGGCCGAGCGCCGCCCGCAGCAAGCCTTCGATCTTCTGCTGCAAGCGATCCAGCACCAGTTTCTTAGTCGCCAGCAATCGCTTTTCGGGATTGGCAACACGGTCGCGCCGCTCGCGCGCCTGCTTCTCCAGGTCGGCTTCTTGATTGATCCGGTCAAAGGTGACGTATTCGTAACGCTTGTATTCGGCGATCACCTGTTGCCGTATGCGTTCGAGCAACATGCGTCGCGTCCGCCCTTCGTTCGGGCCGATGTCGAAGACGCTGTTGAATTCCAGTTTATAGCCGTCCGGCTGGCTCGCGAACCATCCCTCGACCTCTTTGCCAAAGACCGACTTCAAGACGTTGTCTTCGTCAAAGCCGCGGTTGCGCTGAGCGATGACCTGATCGTGATAGCAATCATAAATTTTCGACATCCGCTGATAGTAGGGAAGGTCGAAGGCGTACTTCATCACCAGCCGGCTGCGTTCCGCGCTCCACTGGCCGGAGCCGGGCGTCATGCCGCGCCCGATCAACTCTTTCCAGATGGCCGGCCCGAACAGATGCTCGGCCTTGCGGACGACTTCAGGGGTAATCTCGCCGTTATCCTCACTCTTCATGCAGGGGCTATCCCAGAAGACGGGAAACTCCGGCGTGTCGCCTTTGAACAGGTCGACGCTGTCTTTGTAGGGGTTGCGCTGCGCACGTTTGCCGGGCGCGCGGCGCGAGCGGAATGCCTGCTCGACCATGTCGTCGTTGATGTTGTTGGTGACGTAAGTATAGGCGACCTGCGGCACGCCTGTGGCGATGTTGTAGACCAGCATGGCATGGCCTACACCCGGATAGCCGAGCGCCGACAATCCCTGCAATGCGCCGATCTGCGCCAGCGACACGAGGCCCTCTTTGACGTGGCCGCGACTGAAATCTTTGAAGGCGACGCCGATGATGCCGTAAGCCGGCGGCAGAAAGTTGAAGGCTTCGCTGATGGCCGCTTCCTTCACCGCCTGCTTGCCGCCGGTGACGTAAGCGCGCGCCAGGTTGACGGCGGCGCTGCCGACCATCAGGCCTGTCGAGTTCTCCCACACCTGTTCGACAAAGCCCGCGCCGGCGTAGCGGCTGACCGGCTTGCCTGTCTTCGGGTCAATCGTCGTGCCGGTCGTCGAGTTATGAAAAGCTTCGGCGATGGTGTCGAGCGTCCCTTGCAGAGTCGGAAAGTCTACGGGGTTGGCTTCCAGCAGCAGAAGGCGGTGCAGGTGCTCGGCCAATTCATTGTCGGTGACTTGATCGGGCGCAGCTTCGGCCAGGCGGTTGACGATCTGCTCTTTGGCGGCCAGCGCCTGTTCGCTGTTTGCGCCACTGGTCGCCACTTCGCGCAGATAATTCTCCATCTGCGTGCGGGCGATGTTGTCGAGCTTTTCAATCTCGGCGCGCAACTCCTGCGGCGTGCTTTCAAGGATGGTGTCGCGCAGCGCCTTCAACCGCTCGCTCTGGTCGCTGATGAAATTCTTATAGAGCGGGCGCTTGCCGGTTTCAAAGTTGGTTTCCAGGTCGGCGCGCTCGATGAAATCGAAGAGCAAGGCAAATTCGACGCGGCGCGTCTCAGCGAGCTTGCGGGCGACTTCCTGAGCGACGCGCTGTGCGTCGCTGCCGGCGAGCTTGCCGCCCTGCATCAGCAGCCCTGCGGCGTTGCGCTTGAGCTGTTGCGGCTGCAAGGCGCGCAGCGCGTCACGCGTCGCTTTGACCATGGCGGTCTCGAAGGCTTCGACGATCTCGGAGCAGAGTTCGCGGTAAGCTTCGTCATAGAGTTCATTGATGCCTTCGGGGGTGGCGGCGCGTTTGGAGTCGGCGGCTTTCAAACGCTCGAAGTATTTCTTCAGGTAACGGGCGCGGCCATCGCCCTGAAAATCGAAACGGCCTTTGCCCTTATCGATCTCCATCTGCGTCGTGGTGTTGAGCAGTTCGTAAAGCCATTGGATGTTGGCCGGCTGTGTGCTTGTCGGCGACAGGCCGAAGGCTTTGACGATCCAGCGGAACTTGGCGACCGCCTTGTTGCGACCGCGCTCGCGCAGTTGCTTTAACTGCTCTGCGGGCAGTCGCCGGGTTTCTGGCTTTTCCAGTTCGAGCGCCAGGCGCGCCGCCTCTTCGGGCGACATGCCTGTGTCGGGCAGGTTACTGGTTTCAATTTCGAGAAAGGAATTGACCTGGCCTGCGCCCGCCCCTTGCGCCATGCCGCGATTGAAGAGCTTGGCGACCGCCGCCGGGTCTTTGCCGTTGCGAAAGACTTTCTCAAGGTCTTGCGCCAGGTTGCCGAAGGCATGGCTGCGGTCGTAACGCGCACGGACGCCGCCGAAGCGCAGCGACGAGTTGATGAGATAGCCGCTGGGGTCAAGCTCTGTGACATGGAACTCGACAGCGGTAGGCTTCTTGAATCGCGTTTCGAGCGGCGTGCCGTCGGCGGCGCGGCTCACGACTTCAACTTCGGGGATGAGCGCCGTGCCGATGCCGTCGCGCAGGCCGCGCTTCTGCACATCGTCGAGGTTAGCGCCGGGAACGTAGGAGGCGTCGCCGCCGCTGGTCACCTTGGCGCGCAAGTCGCTGACGACACGCCGCAGGTTGGTGGAATACTCCTCGAAGCTCTGGCCACTGTTGTGTGGGTCGGGCAGGAAGACATCGCCGTTGTGTATGGTGATGTCGAGCGCATCGGGTTTGTAGCCATATTTACTTTGAAAGCGGCTCTCAGCTTCGGCGATGATGTCGGCCATCGCCGCGTTGCCGCGATCTTCGGGGCGCGCATAGACGGTCACATCGATATCGCTCGCATAAGCGTTGCGCTTGCCCGAATCGATCAGCTCCAGCGGCAAGCCGTTCTCCTGTGCGACCTCGGCCCAGACATCGAGGAAGAGCTTCCAGCGCATGAGGGCGAGGGTCTGGCTATACTGGCGAAACTCCGATTTCGAGCAGACCTTCTTCCAGGCGCGCGCCGTGTCGGCGGGATCGCCTGATTTGGGATTGAAGAGTTCGTTCTTGAAGATGTCGAAGTTGCCTGCGTCGAGGTCTTGCGCCAGCTTCTTGCTATCGACGGTGCGCAGGAACGTTTCGATGGCGGCCTGTTTGTCGGGCTTGACGGCAGCAGGTTCGAGTTCGTGCGGCGGCGCATCGGGTTGCGTTTGCGCTTCGCGGATTTCTTCAAAGACCGGCGTATGCGATTCGAGGTTGCCGCCGCTGGGCGGCGCGTCCGGGCGATAGAATTCCTTCAGGCTGCTGACCAATGCCTGAAACGAGGCTTCGGTCGTCAGCATCAGCGTGAAGTCGTTGCGCTGCTCGACGAAATCGCCGCGTGACTGGGCCACATAGTAATCAGCCATGATGCGCTCGACTTCGGCGAGAAAGGCGCGACCGTCTTCGGTGCGCGCCAGGTCTTCTTTCTTGACGAGGCGGACGACGCGGTCTTCGTAGGCGCGGCCCATGTAATCCTTCGCCATGTTGAAGTCGGAGAACATATTGAAGTAGCGCCTGCCTGTATGATCGGGTTTCAGCTCATCCCAGCCAAGCTGCCTGCCGACGCGGAAGAACTCCGGCGGCACGTGCGAGTAGGGGTCTTGCCAGGCCAGCGCCCTGGCAGAAAGCAGACAGCCGAGCGCCAACAGCAGGATGGCGCGCAAACAATGCGGGACGAGGATTCGAGTTCGCATGGCGAAAGCCCTCACGTCGGCGATCAACGCCGGCTAGTTCATGGCGATCCTGTGCTGTGAGTCGTAGCCCGATCAATCGGGCTGCGGAGGTTTAACTTGCTCATAGGGGCGGCAGCACGGCTTTGCCCGGTGCTTGCTGGCCGGGCGCTGATTGCATGGCGTTCAACACGCGGGCTCTGATCTTCTGAAACTCGGCGCTGTCGGTCTTCACTTCCGACGAGCCGAGCGGGAACGCTTCGGTGTAATCGATCAGATAGGTGGCGCGCTCAGGCACAGGCGGGTGCGTGCTCAGGAAGCGCACAGGCTGTTTCGGGTTGGCTTTGAACATCTTGGTGAAGAAGACCGACAGCGCCGTCGGGTCATAGCCGGCGTTATACATCAGGTGCGCGCCGTAGAGGTCGGCCTCTTTCTCTTCGCCGCGACTGTAAGCCAGCAGGAAGAGATTGACGCCGATCTGCCCGGCCAACTGCGTGGCCAGTTGGGCCATCTGATTCTGCGGGTTGACCAGCGCCGCCGCCAGATTGGCAATCTGCTGCGCCTGGATGGCCTTGATGAAGCGGCGACCGGCGTGGTGGCCGTAGTTGTGGCCCATCTCGTGCGCCAGCACGCCGACGAATTCCGATTCCGATTCGGCAAAGGCGAACAGGCCGAGGTTGACGAAGACGTGGCCGGGCACGGTCATGGCGTTGACCGCCGGCGATTTCAGGATCGTCACTTTGTAAGTGAAATTCGGGCCGGGCGTTTTGCTGGTCAGCCGCGACACCAGGCTTTCCACATAGGTCTGAATCTCTTGATCCTGCAAGGTCGGCGATGCGTTGGTGACGGCGGCGAAGGCTTGCCCGCCGAGTTGCAGTTCCCACTGCGGCGTCACCTGAAAGATGGTCACAGGCTTGAAGCCGGCACCCATGGCTTCGATACGCGAATCTTTCGATTGATAATAGTCGGCGTGCTTGTACCACGACACCATGAAACGTTGCTGGCTATCTTGCAAGAGCTTTTGCGCCTGCGCCGTGCCTTGCGGGTCGCCGGTGGCGCCGGCAAGGTAGCGGTTCAGCGCCTTGACGGCTTCGCCGTGCTGGCCGCTGTTGTAATGCGCCACGCCCTTGATGTAGGCCAGCGGCACATTGCTGGGAAAGCGCGTCAGCCCTTGCGCGGCGACCTTGATGCAATCGTCGTAATCCTTCTCGAAGCCGAAATAGCTCTTGTAGAGATAAGCCCGCGCCAGTTGCTCTGTGCATTTCTCGCACGCCGGGTCGTGCTTGAGCGCTTCTTTCATCAGCTTCTCGGCCTCTTCGAGCGATTTCTTTGCCGTCTTCTTCGACTGATCGTCCTTGTTGTTGGCGTAGTTGGTGCCGGCTTCGCGCGCCTGTTTCAGCAGCCCGTCAGTTTGCGTGAGGGCGGCTTGCGCATCAACGGAGGCCGTCGTGGATTGCGGCGCGTTGCCGTCACGGCTGGCCGCCGCCGCTGAATGCGCGACAACGCGCGCGCTGGCGTGCAAAGGCCAGGAGCTAGTCAAGCAGACGAGCAGGGCGAGATACGGGGCGTGACGTTTCATCAAGAGGTTCCTCCTAACTGGCGATGAGCGATTCTTTGCAGACCCAAAGGCTGCCGCTGACGGTGCGTATGAAGTGGACGATGCCGTCGGCAAGCAGGCCGTTGAAAGCGCCGTCGTCAATTGCGAGAACTTCGCGGGCGCGGTCGACTGACAGCATCTCCACGTCGCAGTTACAGACCTGACAGCGGGCGCGAAAGCAGAACGGCTCGGCGCGCACGATGACACGGCGAATGGTGGTGACTTTCAATCTCGCGCTTCGTTGGATCATCGTCGCACCGTCGGGGAATCGTGATATAATCGCGCCGACCGCGACGCTCCTGCATGGCAGAGCGGCGACTGGCAAGCTGTTTATCGCATTCGCTGCCCGCCAACGTAACGAGAAAACGACGATATTATTCCGATAAATCCTGGGAGCGCGGGCATCTTGCCCGCAATCTTTCGCAGATGGGGAAACGGCGGGCGAGACGCCCGCGCTCCCAGGCGCTTTGCTGGAGAAGTTGACGTGAAGTTAGTGGGAAAGCCAATCTATCGCTTCGATGGCATCGAACTGGATACGTCGCTCGGCTGTTTGCAGCGCCAGGGCCGCGAGCAGGCCTTGCGCCCGAAGTCTTACGGCCTGCTGGTTTATCTGATCGAGAATCGCCATCGGCTGGTCACCAAAGAAGAGTTGATCGAACACTTCTGGGACAGCGCCGCTGTGACAGACGACGCGCTCGTCCAGGTGATCGTCGAGATACGCCGCGCCCTCGGCGACTCGTCGCGCCAGCCGCATTACATCAAGACGATTCCGAAAGCCGGCTATCGCTTCATCGGCACGGTTGAGGCGGTTTATGCCGAACCGCCGCCGGCGCTCGCCCTTGAAGAGATCACTGCCGTCGAGTTCGAGTACAAAGAAAAGAGCGACGATTCCCACCAGCCCACGGCGGCTGCCGCGCAGGCAAGCGGCCACGGCTGGTTTCAGCGCCGGCGAGCGTCGGCCAGCATCGCGGCGATGGCTATCGTCCTGGTTGCCGGAATATGGTTTGGCTTACAAAAGGCATGGAACCGGCAGGGCAGCGCGCTTGCCGAGATGCCGCTGCCACAGCTTCCGGGCCGCAAGACGGTCGCCGTGATCTTCTTTGACAATCAATCGGCGAGCCCCGACCTTGACTGGTTGCGCGAAGGGCTTGCCGATATGCTGATCACCAACCTATCGCGTTCGGCTCGCCTGACGGTGCTCGGTCGTCAGCAACTGCACCTGTTGCTTGAGCGCAGCGGCCATCAGGAGGCCGCGCATCTGCACCTCGACGACACCCTCGACATCGCGCGGCGCATACACGCGGCGACGATTATCATGGGCAGCTTCACGCGGCTCGGCGACAAGATTCGCGTCGATGCGGCGCTCCACGATGTGCAGAGCGGCCAGTTCATCGCTGCCGAAAGCTTCATTGCCGACCGACCCGAACAGATTCTCGCGCAGGTTGATCTGCTGTCGCTCAAGCTGGCGGCGCACCTCGGCGACGCCGCCCTGGCTGCCGACAAGCGCGCGCCGCTCGGCGAGGTGATGACCAGCAACCTCGAAGCCTATCGCTGTTATTCGCTGGCGGTCGAAAAGGCGCAGGCCTATCACACGCCCGAAGCCCTGGCGCTGTTGCGGAAGGCGACGCATCTCGATCCTGAGTTTGCCATGGCTTATGCGCGCATCGGCTATACCTACTCGATGGTGAGGGTCAACGAAGGCGCGCTGGCGCGGCCCTTTCTGGAGCGCGCTTTTCAACTGGCGCACCGGCTGACCGAAAAAGACAAGCTCTACATCAACGTCTGGTACGCGGCGGCCAATAACGATGACGCAGAAACGATTCGCTGGCTCAAACAGATCATCGCGCGTTACCCGCTCGAAGTCGAAGCCTACCTGCGTCTCGGCTATCTCTACTACGGCCACCTCGACGAAGCCTTGGCGGTTTACCGGCAGGCCTTGTTGATTGACCCGGAGGCGAAAGAGATATACAACGCGCTGGGCTTCGTGCTCTACACGCTGGGCCGCTACGACGAGGCGATTGCCGCGCACCGGCGTTACGTCGAGCTTGCGTCGCTGGAAGCCAACGCCCACGATTCGCTGGGCATGACCTACAACGAGGCGGGCCGCTTTGATGAAGCCCTGGCCGAGTTCCGCCGTGCCCTGGAGATCAATCCGCAATTCCACTTCGCGCACATGCACCTGGGCGATGTGCTCTTTCGCGTTGGACGTTATCGTGAGGCGGTCGCGGCTTACAAAAAATACTTGCAGGTCGCACCGTCGGACTGGGATCGCGCGCAAGCCTGTGACCGGCTGGTGCTGGTCTACCTGAGCAATGGCGAGATCGCGGCGGCGGCGCTGGCGGCGCAGCAGGAATTGACCTATCACAATAACTTCGGCGGGCCGTTGCGCGTCGCGCTGGCGAAAGGCGAAACCGATAAGGCGGCCAAGCTGCTGAATGAGTTGCTGAACAGCGCCAGCATGCGGAAGTCGCTGTCGCCGAAGGTCGTGGCGGCGCTGCGCGGCGAGGTGGCGCTCAGGAGCGGACGCGTCGACGAAGCTATGGAGATATTGAAAGCCATCGCTGGGCAGACGCCGATTCTCTGGAATGTGGACGGCGTTGAGATGTGCCTGGCCGATGCCTTGTTCGAACTGGGCCGCCTGGATGAGGCCGTCGCCGAATGCGAGCGCCTGATCGCCCAGAACCCGACAAGCCCGCTGCTGCGCTTTCGTTACGCCGAAGCCTTACAGCGTCAAGGCGACACCACACGCGCACGCGCCGAGTATCAACGCTTTCTGGAAACCTGGAAGGCCGCCGACCGCGACCTGCCGCAGGTCATCGCCGCTGAACAGGCTTTAGCCGTAGAGTGAAGGGCGATGGTTTTTCGCCAGCCCCACTCGTTGTAGAGCCATGTGCCGGCGCGCATTTGCAGCCAACGCCGTTCACACCGCCGTCGAGTGGTCGCGCCATTCGAAATGATGGATGCCGCGCATCACCATCGCGCAGGCAATCGCGGCGCGCGGATGCACCATGCCCCAGCCCTGCCGGTCGACTGGCGCATCCGGCAGGCGCACCGCCGTCTTAATCAACGCCAGCTTCACTTCATGCGGCTTCAGGTCGGGAACCGCTTCGAGCATCTGCGCCGCTATCGAAGAGACTATCGGCGAGGCGAAGCTCGTGCCGTCAACGTGCTTGTAACTGCCGCTGATCACGTTGTTGTCGCGTACCTTGATCCACACCACATGGCGTATCAGGTAGGGCGCGAGATTCGCCGCTTGATCGAGGTCTTCGTCAACCCCCGGATGCTGGCGAATAATCTCGCCCAATTCATCTTCACGCGCATGCTCCAGCCTCGATAAGAGAATAGCCTGCTCGGAGGTTTGCGTGCCGGGCAGGATTGGCGCAGCGACCCAGATGCCCGGCGCGATCAGTTCGGGCTTTTGCAAGCCGTCAATCGTCGGGCCGTAGCTCGAACGATACATATCATTGTCATCGAATTCGAAGTTGTTCTTATCATCGAGACCGCCGACGGTAATCACTGAGGGCGCGGATGCCGGCGGCAGCACAGGGTGATTCGGCAAGTGACCGGAATTGCCTGACGCGGCGACCACCACCAGGCCGGCGCGGGTCGCCGCTTCGGCGGCCTGCGAGAGTTCGTCAGTCAAGTAACTCGCTTCGTAGTCGCCGCCCGCCGAGATGTTGACGATGCGTATGTTGTAACGCTCGCGATTGCGTATGACCCATTGCAGGCCGCGCCCGATGTCGCGGTGGCGAACGCGCGACGAGACGCCGATCTTGATGAGCACGACTTTGGCTTCACTGGCGATGCCGCGATAGAGGCCCTTGGATAAGTAGCCGTTGCCCGCCGCAACTACGGAAGTCATCATCCCATGCCACGAAGAGACCTGCGGCACGACCAAATCGGCGACGCGCGTTCGTTCGACGAGATTGACGTATTTCAGCAGGCGGCTGCGCGGCTGCGTCAAATCTGGATGCGCGTAGAACCCCGCATCCAGAAAAGCAATGGTGACGCCGCGCCCGCGAAATTCATCCGGCGCATCCAGGCGCGTCGGCGTCGGCACGATCTTGACTTCCTGCTCGGTGAACGCCGGATACTTGGCCGATAGCTCGTCGCGCAGACGCGTATAGCGGCGCACACAGTCTTTGCAGATTTCGTGGCCCGGCTCCCAGCGATGCATGTTGACGGCGAGCAGCGGGCGCAACGAATCGTCAATGGCATCGGGCGGCGCGACCTGCGACGCATCAACGTCGCGGAAACAGACGGGGCAGTTTGTTCGCTCTTGCATAGTTAGACTCGGACGACTGGATAAAACAGCATTCTAGCGATGCGGGCAGCCGCCTGCAAAGGCAGCGTGATTTTCTTTGCCTCATTCGGCTTTGCCGGCAATAAGGAAATTGCTCTCTGCTTCTCGCCGCTTTTTGCAGCGTGTTATCATGTCTATGAATCATGACAAGCAACGAAAAAGAATTAGCCTATCGTTACGACCTTTTCATTACTCCCGACTGGCGTGACCGCTTCGACACGCTGATCAACGAAAACATCGAGATGCCGACCGAAGGCCGCATCCTCGACGTCAATTGCGGCACAGGCGCGCACGCCATCGAACTGGCTGAACGCATGCGCGGCAAAGGTGAAGTGATCGGCATTGACCCGAGCGCCGAGCGCCTCGAACTGGCGCGCGCCAAAGCGCAGGTGAAAAAAATCGCCGACGTGACTTTTGAACAGGGCAACGCACCGCCTTTGCGCTTTGCGGATCGTGAATTTGACGGCGTCATCGGCGATGCGTCGTTGCTGCACGCACGCGAGATCGAACCGCTGCTCGGTGAACTGCTGCGCGTCGCTGAAGTGGATGCGCCGGTAGTGCTGAAGCTGGCGACCCATGGCAGCTTCGGTGAATTCTTTTCGATTTACTGGGAAGCCCTGCACGATGTCGGCATAGATGAGCAGGTGTGGACGCGGCTCGAGGCGTTGATTAACGGGTGTCCGACGATCTCGGAAGCCGAGAGCATGGGCGAGCGCGCAGGCTTGCGCGACCTTCAGAACTTTTCAAGTATAGAGGAATTCACCTTTGAATCGGGTGAAGCCTTTCTGGATTCGCCGCTCATCAAAGACACCTTCTTCGATGAGTGGCTGGCGATTATTCCCGCCGCGCGCCACCAGGAAGTGCGCCAGCGGATTGCTGCCATCATCGACCGCGAGCGTTACGGTACGGTCTTCTATGTGTCGATCAAAGCGACGCTGATTGCGGGCCGCAAATGAGACGCTTTCGCCGACACCGAAATGTCGCGTTTCAGAATGCGCCCGGCGCCACCGGCCTGCCATTTACATTTTGACAATCGATAGTAATTTCATCGCATAAGCGATGAGGCAGCCCTGGGCGATCAGGCCGAGCCCGCCGATCACCAGGCCGGCGGTGGCCGAGCCACGCCCGTCTTCAACGTTCATCTCTTTCAAAGCGCGCATGGAAAACGCGGCGTAAATGATCGCGCCAATTCCCAGCGCGATGCCGAACAATGGAAAGAAGCTCGACAGCGCCAGGATGAGCGAGTTATTCGCCCTGTCCTGCGCCTTTTCGATCTTCGTTTGCTCGTCCATCTGTTTGGGCAGAGTTTTCAGGCGCTTCCATTTGTCGGGCACCGCCACCGGCGCGCTCTCATCGAAGACCGTTCCGGTCCTTGCGCCGCAGTAAGCGCATTGGGCAACGCCGAAAACCAGTGGCATGCCGCATTCAAAACAGGCTTTGCTTGCCGTCGTCATATCACCTCGATTCTCCGGGGGCGGGGCTTTTCTGGTGTGCTAGCGTTTTTTGTAACACAACTGCCGTAAGGCTTCAAGAGTTGCTTCAAGGCAGAGATAGAAGGGAACGAATAAAAGAGATTCGCCGGCGACCCTCATCGCCTCTCGAAGATTCAGCCAGAATCGAACGACGCCTGTGGGCTGATAAATTGCCGCCATCATTGACAGACGCACACGAAAGGGCAAACCGTCAGCCGGGGGTATTGCATTAGGCTGGAAGTTATGATAAAAATATATCAACTGAAAGCAGCAATTGAGGTGCCTCCTCAATTCCTGAAGTGAGCGGAATGGTAGAGGACGAGAGACTGGATGTGCAGATCTCGTCCTCATTTTTTATCCCTTGATTCTTAAATTCAATCCTTAAAATTTGACGACGATCCGTAGCTTCCGCTAATCGGCGGCGCAAATGTTGGGGCCTGCATAGGTTTGCGATAGCTGTCAAGCGGCGCATGCGCGCGGTTAATTCTTGACCCCGTCTGTGTGGCTTGTGTAGTATGCAAGCGGCAGAGGGCTTCTGCTAGGTGCGTGATTGACTTGCTAGTTTTTTACCAACGCCTTGTAAACGGGGGCCGGGTATAGCGCTGGTCACGAGCAGTGCCCCACAAGATCGGGGATGCCCAATGACAGCGCTCGGGTCACCCACCT
>JBBWZK010000218.1:0-5059 GCA_039648975.1 Blastocatellia bacterium | reverse complement strand
AGATGATAGCGATTAATCAGACCTTCGAGATTGGCGCGGCTGGTGATCTGTTCGGTGACGGCGGCAATCTGCGCGCTGTTGGCTTGGCGGTCGTAAATCTGCCCGGAGACGATGATACGGGTGCGCGATTCGTACAGGTGCGGGACATTGATGACGACGACGAAGGCCGCCAGCAGCACGATGATCGGTATGAAAGCGATCAACATCGCGCGTCGCCGCAGGATGTCGACGAGGTCGGTTAAATTGCGCGGTCTGAAACTTCCCATGGTTGCCTCGCGAAATCAGCAAAGTCAGAGTCTGTGCCATTACTTGCGGCCAGAGGCCCTCTCATTCAGGGGAAATTGGCAATTTGACCGAATTTCCACAAAGTCTTGTGTGGGCTTTTGGAAAACGATTAAAGCGTTGCGGTGCACACCCGTCGGCGCTCATCCTTAATCACGCAGGGATGATTGCCTAGTCAGTTTCGCATTTGACTTTCGAGTATTTTCCGCTACAATACGGCAGACAAATATCCAGCCGCCACGAGAGCGGCGCTTAAGGAACGATTTGTGAGCGACTTTAGGCTTTCAGTCTAAGCCAGAGCAGCAGTGCCACAAAGGCTATCCCCAATTCAGCCGTAGCGTCCTCTGGAGCGTCACCCGATGTTAAAGGCTGGTTGCCACATTCGCCCTGATAATCCTCAATGCACCCAGGGGTGTTGCAGCCGCAGGCGCGTTCTCCCACTACCGTGTGCCCACCAAAGGCTGGAAAAGACAAGGCGAAAATGAGCAAACCAACCGCCGCGAATTTTTTCATGCAATCTCCTTTATTGGCTAAACCGGCTGAATTGTATCAGGTGTTACAAGGCGGTATAGACAATTATCGGCAATTAGGTCATCGGCTTGTACAACTTGCGGAGCAGGCCCACGCATTCCGTCAATTCGACAAGATTAAAGAACTGGCATTAATCCTGTCGAACTTTCCCATCAAAGGTTATCAAGCCGTAGGAAATTACTTTTTAGCCATTGCGATGAACCCTAAGGGCAAGGGGAACCCGGATAAGGCGCGGCAATTATTTGAGCTTGTGGTGGATACGGCTCCTGATGCGTACAAGGTGAAGGCGACGCTTTCATTAGGCGCGCTATCATTCCGCAGGAGAGATTTTGATTCCTCTTTAGATTTTTACCAGGAGGCCATTAAAATCGGCAAGTTGAGCGCCGACAGTCTAAATGCAGTCAAGGCAATCAGCATCTTAAAAGCCATGGAAGGGAATCACGCGCAGGCCGTAAAGGATTTGGAAAACATCTTGCCGCTCATGAAGTATGTGCCGGCGCACATCTACTTCGATCTTCTCAATTCTTATGCCGTCGAGCTTGGCGAAGTGGGCCGCAAAGCAGAAGCCCGCGACATCGCGCGCACGGTGCTGGCCTCGCCATTCGCATTCGCCTATCCAGAGTGGCGCGAAACTGCGGAAGAATTAAAAGCCGCCAATCGCTCGACCGTCGTGGTGCACGCCTCGCCGCCTCTGGCGCACAACGTGCTGTTCATGCCGGTCGTCGAGCCTGATCGTCAGCCCACTTCAGCGGCGTGGAGCCCGGCGCAAGTGTTGGACTTTCAAAAGTGGAAAGCGAAAATGCGCCAGAGCAAAAAAGGCCAAAGCCAAGAAAATGGCAACGTTGTAACCGAGAAAGACATGCTGATTCGTCTGATGGAAATATTTACCAATGATGAGACGACAGATGAACAGCGGCGCAAGATCTGGGAAGCCGCTGAACAGATCGTCACGGAATCGCAGCAGCCTGAGTCCGATGATACGCAGGGCGCATAACCCCTCTTCCATATCCTCAGCAGATCATTCCATCAACATTCAGAATGGACAATCAGGAAAGGGCTTGTGGAGTGCGGTGACCCGGCACCGCTATGATAGTCCCAGGCAATGACGCGCTGCCGCAAGAGACTACCAAAGCGGTGCCAGGTCACCGCACTCCACAAACTGCCGCTTTAATGCAGGCCGACCAGGCAAAGCCACGCCATGTCAGCCGGGGTGATCGCCAGGATTGACGACGAAGCCTCGTTGTCGCTGCCGGCATTCGGCGTATCCACCGTCTGCGGCTTCTGACCATGATCATCTTTGAGCGAGATGCCCATGATCTGCGGATTGTTCATGAATTCAACCAGCTTGGCTGGGCTGAACTTGGTTTGCAACACGACCGCGTCCTGTTTTTGCACCGTCACGACCAGCAGCTTGATGTCTTCTTTGTCTTGCAGGGCGTAAACGTAAGTCCACTGCCGCTCGCGCGGCGCGCTGTAGGTGACCAGCGGCACCCATGCGGGCTCGATCTTGCTGCGCAGGAACGCATGAAAGTCTTTGCTTTCAGGGCGCGGGCCGCTCGAATAATCCAGCTCGCGCAGCATCGTCACCTTGAAGTTTTTGACGCCCGCCGGCTTGATGAGCTTCACGGCGAAGCGCGCCAGCATCACCATGCCGAAGAAGCCCTGCTCTTTGGCCCGGTAATTCGATTTGATGTGCTTGATGATCTGGCTGTAGCTCTTGTCGTCGGCTGAGGCGACACTCGCCAATAGCGTCAGCGCCAGCATGACAGCGGCGATTTGATGGGGCATTCGTTTCATCATCGCTTTTGCTCCACTACCGCTATTGCGGCTTCTTTTGCTCATCCTGCGGTTTCTTCTGCTCATCCTGCGGCTGCTTGTCTTTGCGATTGTCATGCACGGTGATGCCGGGCATCTGCTCAAGGCCGAACTTCGGGATGCCGAAGTTGCCTTCCAGGTCGCGCAGCTTCGCCAGATCAATCGCGCCGATGACGTTGACGACCGTAAGCGCGCGCGGCTCGGCGGCGAGCACCGCCAGGCCCTTGATGATGGTGCCCTCGTACATCAACACGACATCGTAGCTGCCTTCGCGTTTGCTGCGCACATTGGCGATGTGCTCCCAGCCGGGGCCGCTCAGTTGCGAGCGAATGTATTCGACATCAGCGGCAGCATAGCTGCCTTCTTTGTCGAACTCGAAGCGCTTGACATAAACCCCTTTCAGGCCGGAAAGAATGTCGATGATCTTCGCTTCGTTCGGCGAGCGCTTTGGATTGAGCACCGATTTGGCGAGGTTAATCAGCGATTCGTTGACGTCAATCGAGATGACCTTGTCAGCCAGATCGTTGAAGCGGTCGAGCTGACTCATCTGAATGCGTGCGTCCTGTGCGCTGGCCGTCGCTGCCAGGGCAACCAGCAGGAGGCCAGGAAGGATGATTTTCAGAAAGCGTCTAGTTTGCGATTTCATAAGTCCTCTCTTGAAATGAATGATGAACCTCCATCAGCGCTTCTGCACCGGCTCCGGTTTTTCGTCCTGGGGACGGTCGTCGGAGATCACGCGCTGCACGTCGTTGAGCGTTTCGCTGGTGATTTGCAGCGCGAATAAAACTTTCTCTTTAGCGGCTAAGGCTTCAGCACTCGGCTGCGGCTGTGATTGCTGCGCCACAACCGGCGCGCGATGCGAAATCAGCCGATGACTGCCGCCCGGGCGAGACGACGGCTCTGCATGATGTCCTGCCGTCGTCGAACTCAGTGATGCATTCGTGCCGTCTTCAGGCTGGCCAGACTTCAGCTTGTCCGAAGCGTTCTGCTCAGGAGTCGCGTTGCCTGCGGCTGGCTTTTCGCTCGCCGGATTGCCGGGTGAAATGGCAACCTGCGGCGCGTTGTTTTCAACGCCCGCCGGACGAGGTGAGCGCAGCAGCGCGATGCCGATGATGATCAAAAGCAATGCCATTGCGCCGACTGCCGCATAACCAAGCCTGGGCATGGCAAACACACTCGCGAGGCGCTGCCAGACGGTCGGCCTGGCTTGCGGCACGGACGCTTCGTTGAGGCGCGCCAGCACGTGCGCCGCGAAATCCGCCGGCGGCTCCTGGCGTTGAAAGGCGATCTTCAATTCATCATCGAGACGGCTCATTTTGTACTTCTCCAATCGTTTGCAAATATCAAGGCAGACGGCTCAAACCAGCGCTTCACCAAGCGAGCGGCTCAACTTGTCGCGCAGCAGCGCCAGCGACCGCCGCAGATGACTCTTGACGGTGTTGACCGGCATGTCGAGCACTTTAGAAATCTCCGCCGGTTCCAAATCTTCCTGATAGCGCAGGATGATCACCATACGCGCTTTTTCCGGCAGCGTCTCCACCAGGCGACGCAGCGCCTCCGACAGCATGAAATCTTCTTCGACGTGATGCGCGGCGGGTTCCGGCACATCGTCGAGGCTCACCTGCGGGCGCACTTTCTGGCGGCGCGTTTGGTCTATCGAGCGATGCGCCGTCACCTTGCGCAGCCAAAACGTGAGGTGGGCCGGCGACTTGATGGCAGAGAGGTTCTGGTGGAGGTTCAGGAACACTTCTTGAGCCAACTCCTCTGCCAGCCATCGGTCACGCAGAAAGTGATAAGCAAGGCTGAAAACCATACCCTGATGCTGGCGCACAATCTCCGCGAAGGCCAACTGATCGCCCGCCGCCGAGCGTGCCAGCGCCTGTTCGATGCGGGCTTCGGTCGCCTGTTCCAATGTTGTCGTCCCTTCCCACCCCACCATGCGTTAGTACGCACGCGGCCCGGCCAGCGAATGCAGCAATTTGCGGAGTGAGCAATTATAGCAGGAGGCAGGAAGCAGGAGGCAGGCAAGTGTAGCTCCGTTAGGAGCGCAATGTTTATAGCCATTAATTCTATCTGTTTTTCAAGCTCCGTTAGGAGCGCAATGTCGACATTTCGCCCCGACGGGGCTTGGCTTCTTTTCGACGCCTGCAACTATAAACATTGCGTCCCTAACGGGACTCAGAACCGCCTCCTGCTTCTGGCCTTCTACCTATTGTTCAAGAACTTTCTCCGCCTCATCATTCGTATGACCATCGTGGAGGGAGATATGAGTCGCATTATTCCAAGACCTACAGAGATGAGAAATCCCGGCGTCGGGCAGATTTATAACGGTAAGATTTTGCGCGGCCTCTTCTGGCTAATCGTCACGCCGGGCATCTGGCTCGGCACCGGCGGCTGGTTCGGCTGGGTGTGTCACCTGGTCGCTGCCTAC
>JBBWZK010000084.1:0-13470 GCA_039648975.1 Blastocatellia bacterium | reverse complement strand
CCCGCGCCCTCACCTGTGCCGACGCGTGGGCCGGGCTGGCCTTCACGCCCGATCACGTCGCACACCTGCGTCTTGCCGTCGCCCGTGCCGACGTGGTTCTTCTAGCGATAATCGAAGCGGAACTTGTACTCGTCGAGCGAACGGATGGGCACTTTGACGCGGCGCTTGCCGTCGGAAAGAATGATCGCTTCGTTCGAGACGATGGAGCCGAGATTCTTCTTGATGGCGTCGCGCACGCGCTCCTTGTGCCGCTCCTGATCGATCTGTCCTTTGCGCTGTAATGACCAGTCGTTTCGTTGAACTGACATACATTTCTCTCCTCAGCCAAGGATATAAATCCGCTCATCTTTAAAGTCGAACTGAAGTCGGCGATTGGCGAAGGCATTGACACCAAGTATGATCTCTATCTTTGAACCCAGCTTTCGCACGTCCAGGACCGCAGCGCGACAGGAAGCTAAAGCGGTGTTGCCGAAAGCGACGGGCGGCATTTGCACGGCGGGAACCGAAGCAACTTCTCCTGTAATGCCAATCATGCGTTGCAGCCCAATGTTCGGCAAACCCAATCGGATAGCAACGTCCGGCGCGACCATACTGATTTGCGCGTCTGTATCAATCAACGCGTAAAACCTTCGAGGTCCGATGCTCACACTAACCACCGGAGTTCCTTTCTGCGCAAATTGCAGCCAGTTTCTCGACATTAAACGACCAATGCAGGTTGAGGCTTCGTATAATTGCCGCGCGTAACAAGTGAAACGATATTGCGTTCGTCGTAAGACTTACCCAACTCAAGAAACTCAATCGAATCTTCTGCCGTTGCGATCAATTTGCCTTCATAAATTTCCCATTCGTCTTCGCGCGTCACTTCAATAAAAAGCCAGCGATCAGGATATAACTGTTCCCATTCCGAAATGGCCTTGCTCTCTTTTGAGTTTATCATCTGCAATGTTGCTCCAGGTTCGAAAATGGCCACCATAACACATCCTTGCAATGCCCTTGGATTCCACAAAACAGCGCCCGCACAACTGAGCGAGTGTGCGGGCGTCTTTGAAAACAATTCGGCTTGCGCGCCCGCGCCACTAGCGAGCGAGCAACGTGCCGACATAGGTGAGCAGTTCGTTGGCGCAGACCGTGCAATAACCATGGTCAGTCACCAGACGATCAATCACCTCGTTGATGCGGCGCAGTTGATCGGCGTCCGGCGTCTTAGCCGAAGTCGTGATCTTCACCACATCTTTCAGGTCGGAGAAAATCTTCTTCTCAATCGCTTCTTTCAGCCGCTCGTGCGAGCGGTACTCAAAGGGTTTGCCCTTGCGCGCATGGCTTGAGATGCGAATGAGGATTTCCTGCCGGAAGGTGTTCTTGGCGTTTTCGCTGATGCCGATCTGCTCTTCAATCGAGCGCATCAGCTTTTCATCCGGCTCCAGTTCCTCTTCGGTGATCGGGTCTTTGATCTTCTCTTTGTTGCAGTAGGCTTCGACGTTGTCGAGATAATTGTCGCAGATGCCCTTGGCCATCTCCTCGAACGAGTAAACAAAAGCGCGCTGCACTTCATTCTTGGCGATGTCGTCGAACTCGCGCCGCGCCACGGAAATGAGATTCAGGTAACGGTCGCGCTGCTCGCTGGAAATTCCGGTGTGCTGCTCGAAGCCGTCTTTGATCGCCCGCAGCGCATCAATCGGATTGATGCAGGTGATGTTGTCGCGCACCAGCGCGCCCGACAAACGGTTGATGATGTAACGCGGGCTGATGCCGTCCATGCCTTCGCGGACGGTATCTTCCTGAAGCTCGCGCACGTCCTTCGACTTGAAGCCCTCGACATCTTCGCCGTCGTAAAGCTTCATCTTCTTGACGATGTCGATGCTGGCCTTCTTCGGTTCTTCGAGCCGCGTCATCACCGCAAACATCGCCGCGACTTTCAAGGTATTCGGCGCGATGTGAATCTGGCGCAAGGCTTCGCTCTGTTTGAGCAGCTTGTCATAAATACGCTCTTCCTGCGTGACCTTCAGGTTGTATGGCACACGGATCATGATGATGCGGTCTTGCAACGCTTCGCTCTTGCGGTTGGCGACGAACGAACTGTACTCGTTCTCGTTGGTGTGCGACAGAATGGCTTCGTCGGCGTAGATCATAGCGAAGCGGCCCGTCTTGATGTTCTGTTCCTGCGACAGGGTCAGCAGGCTGTAGAGGAATTTCTCGTCAACCTTCAACATTTCGACGAATTCCATCAGGCCACGATTGGCAATATTCAATTCGCCGTCAAAGCGATAAGCGCGCGGGTCGCTCTCGACGCCGACTTCGCCAATCGTCGACAGATCAATCGAGCCGGTCAGCTCCGTTATGTCTTGCGATTTCGGATCGCTCGGCGCGAATGTGCCGATGCCGATGCGCTCCTTTTCTGAAAAGACGATGCGATGCACCAGCACGTCTTCGTGACGCCCGCGATAGACATGCTCCAGGTTGTAGCGGCACTGCGGGCAAAGCTCGCCCTCGATGTAGATGCCATAGTGCTTGGCGATTTCGGAGCGCAACTCCGGCGGGATCAGATGCAGCGGTTCTTCGTGCATCGGGCAGTCTTTGATGGCATAGACCGCGCCGTTTTCGGTGCGCGACCATTGTTCGAGGCCGCGTTTGAGCAGCGTCACAATGGTGGATTTGCCGCCGCCGACCGGCCCCATCAATAGCAAGATGCGCTTGCGGACTTCGAGACGCTGGCCGGCGGATTTGAAGTATTCGACGATCTTGGCAATCGGGCCTTCGATGCCAAAGAGTTCTTCAGCGAAAAATTTGTAACGGGCAATCTCATCGCGCGAGCCTTCATTGATCTTCTCAACCCCGTTCACCAGGATCATGTCGCAGACGCGCGCGTGCGATAACTTGGAGATGCCGGGGTTCTGCGTCACCAGTTCAAAGTAATCGCGGAAGGTCCCTTCCCAGTGCAGCCGCTCGCGGTCGCGGCGATGGGTTTCGAGCATATCGCTGATATTGAACTTATTTTCGCTCATTGATAACCTCCGAATCCTTGACCTGCAAACGCCTGACGAGCGCTGCCCGCGAGTGCGTCCGCGTGTCAACCGACTTGCTGATGCGAAGACGACGCTGCACGGGAGCACGCAACATTCGTGCTTCGATTCCTGCTTGCGAGATGAATTGCCATGCTCAGTCTCACAACAGTCGGGGGGCTTTCCGGCTGCTAACGGGCGCGACCGCATGCTCGTTCAACCTCGATGAGCAACGAAGCATCTTGTCTAAATCACCTGTTTCAATGATCTAAAGTCAGGCTCTGGTTTCTGCGAAGGATTATAGCACAGGCTGCAAGCGCCGTTCGTTTCATCTATTCTATTGTTATCAGAACCACGCGCGGCTTGATCGAGCGCCGGTGTATGTCAACTTCGCCAACCGCCACTAACTCCCCAGCCCTGTCGCAAATTCGCATCGCTGAAGGCGCAATTGTCTCAACGATGCCTTCATAGTTTACCAAAGGCAATTCGCGGCCATGCGCCACCAGTTGCAAATCCGCGTCGCTGATTTGCAACATCGGCAGATGGACAAGCGCGGCTGCCGGCTTGATCAACGCCGCATCCAGGCTACCTTCGCCGCCGCGGCGTTCGACCTCTTCCAGCGTCAAGGCGTCGGCAATCGGGAAGTGCCCGACCGCAGTTCGCCGCAGTGCTGACAGGTGCGCCCCCTTGCCTAACCTTGCGCCGATGTCATGCGCGAGGGTGCGGACGTAGGCGCCCGAAGTACAGCGCACACGAACCGTGAAGTCCCGCGTGCCGTCCATCCTGGTCTCGTCAAGACTCAGCAGGTCGAGCGCGCCAATCGTAATGGCGACCGGCTGGCGCTCGACTTCACGGCCTTCGCGGGCGGCGCGGTATAGTCTTTCGCCGGCGACTTTCTTCGCCGAAAACATCGGCGGCGTTTGCCATTGCTGGCCGACAAATTCTTTCAAGACAGCTTTCAGTTGTTCAACACTCAATGAATCAGATGATTCAAGTGCGGTGATCTGTTTGCCGGTGAGATCCTGTGTGTCTGTAGCAAAGCCTGTGCGGACAGTGGCAAGGTATTCTTTATCGAGGCCGACGAGAAATTGCAGCAGTCGCGTCGCTCGTTCAAGGCAGACGACCAGCACGCCGGTCGCGAAAGGGTCGAGCGTGCCTGCATGACCGACGCGGCGAGTCTTGGCCGCGCGCCGCACCCGTGCAACCACATCATGCGAGGTCAAGCCTTCAGGCTTATCGATGATTAACGCGCCAATCATAGGCGTGATGCGTGATGCGTGGTGCGTGGTGCGTGACGAGAATGCCATAGATAGTGGTGTGTGAGCGTCAAGCAAATACCTGAAGATTATGTTTCACCTATCACGCACCACGCACCACGCTTCACGGTTGTTTCAATTTTTCTTCGAGACCGCTGAGCGAGCCATTGACTTTCTTGTAGACCGCTTCGATCTGGGCGCGGCGCACGACGGCGGTGGGCGCGTCCGGCTCGTAGCTGGCGATGTAATAATCTAGGGCTCGGCGGCTGTCGCCAGCTTCCTGCATCGCCACCGCCAGATGCCACATCGCCGCTTTACGTTCGCTGCTCGGCGGGTACGCTTCGACCGATTTCAAGAGGCTTTCGACGGCGGCAGCGGGGTTGCCTTTACGCAACTGCACCCAGCCGAGCGCATCATAGGCGCGGCCCAGAAAGACGGCGCGGCGGCCTTCGCGATCAAGTAGCGGCGCGTCGCGCATGGAACCGGCAGGCTCGGTCGCCGCATCTCCCATCGCCAGGGCACGCCGCGCCAACTGCTCTGCGGCATCGAGCGCCAGATTATTCTCTGTGAGCTGGCGCGATACCCAGACCATGCGGAAGGGCTGCCGTCCGTCATCGAGTGTGGTGAATTGTGTGATAGATCGCAAAAGCTCAGCGACGCCCGGCAAGTCCGCATCGCTGCCAGCGGTCAGTTCCAGCGAGGTCGTCTCGCCGGCTGACGAATCGCGAGCGCGGCGCGGACGCGAGGGCGCGCTCGATTCATCCTGAGCGTCGCTTGAATCCGCCGCCGGCTTCGCCTGTGCGGGACGCGAGCGGCGACGCTGGCTCGCCGCCGTTGCCGGTTTCTTTGCCGCCGTCGCCTGCTTGATATAGTAATCTATTTTACCAAGCGTTTCGGCCAGCCGGTATTGCAGTTGGGTCGTCGGTTGATCGTTGAGGAAGAGCGCCGCCTGGCGCTCGCGTTCCAAAAGCACATCAAGCCGTGACGAGCGCGCACGGATCGCGCCGCCAAGCATCGCTTCAAACTCGCCGCCTTCGTTCACCGTGAAGGACTTGCTCATCACTTCAAGCGCCTGACTGTAGCCATCGAGCGACATCAACGCTTTCACCAGTTCAAACGTCAGCGTCGGAAAAGAGGCTTGTGCCTGCGCCTGTATCAGCGTGCCGAGCGCGTCGCCATAGCGGCCTTCGAGTTGATCGATGTTGCCTTTGGTGATCAGCGCCCAGCCAAAGCGCGGCTCGATCTTCAGCGCCTGAACGATGAGCGCGCGCGCCTGCTGCGCTTTCTTGCGCGTCGTGTAGAAGTAAGCCAGTTGCGTCAGGAAACGGTAATCGCTGGCGAGCGGTTGCGCGCGCTTGATCTCGGCCTGCGCCTCTTCATCCTGACCGAGCGCCAGCATCGCCAGCGCCAGGCCGCCGCGCGCCTCTGCGTCATCCGGCTTGAGTTTGAGTTGCCGGCGATAAAAATCAATCGCGCGGTCGTAAACGCCGCCGGCGCGCGCCAGATTGCCGAGATTCAGGTTGGCGTATTCATCGCCTGCGTCCAGTTCCAAAGCGCGTTGGAATTCGCTGGCCGCATCATCGAGGCGCAGGTTGATCAGATAGGCTGTGCCGAGACTGTTATGCGTGCGATGATCCTGCGGCGCAAGCTGCACGGCGTGTTCGAGCACACGCAGGGCTTCGAGCGGCGCTTCGATCTGCACGTAGAAGAAACCAATCTCAACCGTGCGATTCGCGTCCGTTTCAAAGCGCGGCTCAAACGAATGCATCAAGTCGACCGCTTCACCGCGATAGCCAAAGGCATTCATCGCCATCGGCAAGGGAAAGATGTACTGCCCGAATATCTTGTCATTGATGACGGCAGGCGCGGCGCGCAGGGCCGCCTTGAATGCCTGCGTCGCGGCTTTCGGGTTGCCCTCGCGCAACATCTGCTCGCCCTTGAGGGCATATTCACGCATCAACATCTCGCGCGCTTGCAGGTTGGCTGGCTCCGCAGGATTGGTGGCGATAAACTTTTCCAGCAGGGCGATCTTTTCCTGTTGATCGGTTGAAGCGCGGGCGCGGTCGAGAGTCTCCGCAGGGGTTAGGGCCGGCGCTTCGAGCTTCGGCTGCGATTTCAGCGGCGTCTTGGGTTGCGCCGGACGCGGTCGCGGGCGTTGCGGCAACCCGTTTGCCGTCACCGAAAGCGTAACGTAAAGCAAACTACAAATCAGCAATGGCAATAACAGCCGAGTCAGGGGCGACCAGAGACGGTTGCCCCTATCTGCGTTTGATGTCATCTGAAAGCGGAACTTCATAATTGATCTCAATGATTTCCTCATAGATTAACGCTGACCGGCCATCTGATGGTGCGCGTCGCCGGCAATCGCTTCGACGAGCACATGGCCGACGCTGTTTGAGGGCGCTTCGATGCCGAGCAGGGCGGCAATCGTCGGCGCGATGTCGGACGGCGTGCATTCCTGGTTATAATGTCCCGGTCGCACACCCGCGCCGTAGAAGATCACCGGCACGTGCGTGTCATAGTGATAGGGCGAGCCATGCGTGGTCGCCAGTTGGAAGCCTTCGAAGAAAAAGTGAAACGGCTTGGAGATCAACCATACGTCGCCGGCGCGCTGGCGGTAATAGCCGTTCATCACCCGCCGCGCCAGATCGCCCGCCGGCATGCGCCCCTCGATGATCTGCGTGCGCGTGAAGTAATAAGCCACGCCCTTGACCGTCAGCGCCGCATCGCCGGCAAGGCGTTCGACTTCTGCCGGGTCGGCTTTCAGTTGCTCCATCAATTTATGATTCAGGTACAACTGATCATTGGCAAACGTCACCATCCACTTGTCTCCCCCGAAACGGGCTTTCAGAGCCTGATTCACGGCCTGCTCAATGTTCTTGCTCGGAATGACTTCGCCGCTGTAGCCGCGCATCTCCATAAGGCGCGGAATCGGCGCGACACCGTGATCGCCGGTGACGGCAATCAGCGTGTTCGCCATGCCGACGCGACGATCAATAAACTTCAAGAGATTGGCGACCGTGCGGTCGAGGCGCGCATAGAGATCAACAATTTCCGGGCTGTCAGGGCCGTATGCGTGGCCCACCAGGTCAGGCGCAGAAAAGCTCACGGCCAGCAGATCGGGATAAGCATCCGCGCCGAGCGCTTCGCCGTCGATTGCCGCTTCGGCGAAGTTTTCAAGGTATTCGCTGACAAACGGCGTGTACTCGAATTGCGAATAGAACTTCGGGCCGGGTTTGTCCAGCCCGCCGTTGATCGTGTAAGGGAAATCTTCGCCGAGCGGGCGCTGCTGTTCGGGAATGTGTGCAGGCATGGCGCGGCGATACGCTTCATCCGGCAGCGAATGCGCCCACTGCGTGTTGAAATATTTATCGGGGCGCACCGTGTCGTTGAACTTCTTCGCCCAGGCGGGAAGCTCTTTGTAATAATAATCGCTGGAGATGAAACCGCCCGACGCGGCGCTGTACCAGAACGCGCCGTTCGGCTTGTGGCCGCCCGGCAATATGGCGGCGCGGTCTTTTTGCGAGAGCGCGATGACTTTCGATTGAAAATTGTTCGACAGGCGCATCTGATCGCCGATGGTCGAACCGCTCATGTTGCGCGGACTTGCCGAGACAGCTTTGGTATCCAGGCCGCTGTTGTTGACGACGTGCGTCGCCGGATCAAAGACGAAGGGGACGGACTTGCCGGTTTCAGGATCAATGATGATGTTGCCGTTGACGCCGTTCATCGCCGGCACTGAACCCGTATGAACCGCCGCGTGTCCGGCAGCCGTGACCGTCGGCACATAATCATAATTGGCGTTGGTGAACAATGCGCCGCCGCTCATCAGCCGTTTGAAGCCATCGTTGCCGAACAGATCCGAGACGCGCTCAAGGAAGTCATAACGGAACTGGTCAACCATCAGGATAACCACGAGCTTCGGTCTCGCCGAAGCGCCCGGCGAAGGGCTGGCGTTGCGCGGCTGGCGTTGCGCTGCGGTAAGCGGAGCAAGCGTGGTGATGAACAAACAGACAACAAGAGATGAGGCAGCAAGCGTCTTAAGTTTTCTTTGGTTCATGGTTGATTCCATCCGTTCAAGGTGAGAAAACACCGTAATTCACAGCGCCCGTGGTGTCAACCTGCGACACAGCGACCCTTTGCGTTGGCGGCTATAAAAAGCGGGACTCGGCTTACGGAGTGCGGCGACCGCTCGCCACTGTCAAAGTCCAGGTCAGTCGTCTACCATAGGGGCGACCGCTCGCCGCGCTCCACAAGCAAGCCTGCGGCAATCGCCGAGTTGCCCCAAAGCCGCATGGCCGTCAAGGCAGTCAGGCATTTTGTCATTGGCCGTATCCTTGGCAGTGGTGTATATTTCACCGCCACGAGGGGATTCCATTCAATGCAAGCAGGGTCAAGGCAAGCAGTCGAAATAGTCGAGCACTCGCGCCGTTTCGTCTTCACGCGCCGGCGACTGGCCATCATTTTCAGCATGCTGTTGTTGCTGATCGCCGCCGGCAGCGCCATCCTTTGGTGGCGGCAATCCTATACGGCGCAGGCCATGCGCCTGCTCGTCCATAAGTTCAGCGAGCAACGTCCGGTCGAAGGCAGGCTCGCGGGCGGCTTCAAAGGCGGGTGCTTTGTGCCGCCGATGACAGACGATGCGCTCTTACAGTCGGCAGAGATCATTGAAGCGAGCCGCTTGATCGATAAAGCCATATCGGCCAACGAAGCGGGGGCGCGGCTGGTCTATGCGCGCTTTCTGCTGTTGGCCAGTGAGAAAGCGCCGGCGACGCTCAAGGCGTTTCGGCAGGCGGTCGAGGCTGAACCGGCGAGCCCCGCCGCCAGAAACGATCTGGGAGTTTGTCTGCTGGCGCGCAGCCAGTTGGAAGAAGCGATTGCCGGATTCGATGCGGCGTTGCAACGGCAGCCGGACATGCCGGAAGCCTTGTTCAATCGCGCGCTGTGTTATCAGCAACTGCTGCTGCGCGATGCCGCGAGCAAAGATTTCGCCCGCCTGCTTGAAATCGACCGTGACCACAGTTGGCGTGACGAAATACGCCAGCACCATCAAGACGTGTCGTCAGCCATTTCGCAGCAGAAGTCGCTCAACAAAGTGGCTAAAGCGTTTGACCGCGCCTTTGCCGCGCAGGATTTTGAGGAAGCGCGCCATATTGCAGATGATAATCTCGCCATGGCGCTCAAGCATGCATACCAGGATTGTGCGAGTAACTTCTTAAAAGCGGCGGCGCATGGCGAGGCCGCCGCCCGCGAGCGGGAACTGGCGAAAATCAAATTGATCGGCGAACGCGTGGCGGTGGCTATCGGGGACAAAAGCTTTCTCGACCTGGCGGCTTATCTACAGAGCCTTTCAGGCGCAGATGCAGCTAACCAATTGATTTTGGTTCGCGAGTATCTGGCAATCGAAGATATGGCTTCCGTCAAGTTAGCGATGGAAAGACAGAATGACCTGCAAAAACTCTGCGTTGCTTTCAAGGAAAGCGGCAATGGCTTATTTGAATATCTCTCGATCTCTCGATCATCCTTCATCGACTTCTTGAATAACTTGTTCAGCCGTTCACTGACCAAGATACATGAGTCTCTGAAGATCACTGAGTCGCGCAACTGGCCCTACCAGCGTGCGCTCGTGCTCGTGCAAATGGGCAACATCTGCACGCGTCTTGGCCAGGATTCGCTCGCGCTCGACTATTGTCGTCAGGCGCTTGCCGTAAACCATGAGAGTCCTTATGTTGAATTCAAAGCGAAGCAATACATGGCAAATGCCTGCTGGCATCTGGGCGATTTTACGAACGGCTTGCTCGACCTGCGCCGGTCTTCAACTCTCGCTTTAATGAGCCTGCCGTCGTTTAGTGATCTCGCCAGCAATACGCTGCAAACGGCGGATTTCTATCGCTTAATCAATAATCATCCACTGGCGCTGCTTTACGCCAGGCAAGCGTTGAGTTACGCAGAGGCTGGAGAGATTGACTCACGCCTTGCGCAAGCGGCGTCTTTCATCGCCGTCGAGTTGGCCGAACTCAATCAAGTTGCCGATAGCGAAACTGAGATGAAACGGGCCTTCACAGCCCTTGAACAAGTATCGGCAGTTAAAAATCCGTATACACATATGCTCGTGCGGCTGCGCGCCGGCGACCTGGCTTCACGGCAGGGCAATCTTCAGCAAGCCGAGCAGCATTTTGCGCAGGCGCAGAGCATCGCCGCAAAGAGTGAAGAAAAAGACCTGCCGCTCATCAAGATATTGAAGGCGCGGGCGGCCAGCTACGCGCGGGCCGGCCAGCCTGAGCGGGCACGCGCTGACCTTGATCAAGCCATCGCGTTGATTGAAGAGTATCGCAGCAACATAACCGAGCGCGGCAACCGCAGCGATTTCTTCGACGCCAGCCAGGACGTTTTCGACCAGATGATTCAACTCCAGGCGCGCGCCTTCGGCCAGTGGACTGCGGCGTTCAACACCAGCGAGCAGGCGCGCGCCCGAACCCTGCTTGACGATCTCTCGGCCACGGCAAGCGGCGCGGCAGCGAATCCATCCTCACAGGGCGCGGCCCCGCTCGCGCCGCGTTCTGTAGCGGCGCTTACACTGGATAAAATCCGCGCCGCGCTTCCCGATGACCTCACGTTGATCTCTTATTCGGTAACCAGCAGCGGCACGCTCATCTTCCTGGTCACGCGGAATGATTTCGTGGCCGTTGAAAGCGACGCGTCGACGGAACAGCTCGACCGGCTGGTGCAGGATTACGTGGCCGCTTTAAAGGAACGCGCGCCGGTTGAGAAGTTGGCCGAGCCGTCGCGCCAGCTATATCAGTTGCTCATCGCGCCGGTCGAAGCGAAACTCGGCACGGCAAAGCGGCTCTGCATCGCGCCTGACAAGGCATTGCACTGGCTGCCGTTCGCGGCGCTGCTCGACGCGGCGGGCAACTATCTGGCGCAATCCTATGTCCTGACGAGCGTGCCGTCGGCTTCGACGCTGATCTATTGCCTCGAACAAGCGCGCCGGAAAAACGCCATCGCCGACGAAAAGCTGCTGGCGGTCGGCAATCCGCTGTTCAGCAGCGATCACTTTCCAAACCTGCCGACATTGCCGGATGCCGAGCGCGAGGCGCGCGAAAGCGCCGCATTTTACGTGCATCCGGCGGTGCTGACCGGCCCGGATGCCACCAAAGCCCAGACGCTTGCTGAATTAAGCAACTGTGATATCGCACATTTTTCGACGCACTGCCTGGTCAAAGAAAAGACGCCCTGGCTGGCGGCGCTGGTTCTGGCGCAGGCGGGCGAAGACCCGGATGATGGGTTATTGCGACTGAACGAATTCAATAAAATTGGTTTGCTACGCGCGCGATTGGTGATATTATCGGCGTGCCAGAGCGCGTTAGGCCAGTATTACCGTGGAGAAGGCATTGTTAGCCTCGTGCGACCGTTTCTGGCACGGAGCGTCCCATCGGTTGTTGCCAGCCTGTGGCCGGTTGATTCGCAGGCGACCGCAACATTGATGATTAATTTTCACAAGGCGAGGAGGCAGAACGGTCGTCCCGCAGCCGATGCTTTACGCGCCGCACAGATGCAGATGATCCAAAGCGCCTCGTTTAATCATCCTTATTACTGGGCGCCCTTTGTTGTAGTAGGCAGTAACAACTGAAATCGCAGACGACGCCGACACACACCCACTCTCTTTCCCGGCGTTTGCCTGTGAACGACAACAACAAACCAAGCAAACAATTTGCACAGGAGGTCATATGCCAGTTCAAGCGACAGTGATTCTCGATAGCGGCTGTTTTCTGCCCGGAGACGAAACTAGCCCCTCAACTGAAATCGGCTATTTCCAATCGAGCAGATCAGCCCAGGACATTCGTGTGACTGCCGACGGCAAGGCGATGAAGCTCAACGAACTGAAGAGTCTCGGCAAGAAATGCGAGATCGAAATCCGTCACGTCAAAGCCAACGGGGCGACCTATGATAAGGGGGCGAAAGCCTCGGCTACCTTTCACGATGAGTTGCTCCACCTGAAAGATCTGTACGGCGAGGACATGCCGGTCGACCGCAATAAGTTTGACTGCATCCTGCGCTTCGATACGGGGCTGTTTTGTGGCGCGCTGGTCAAGCCACGTTATTTCAAACTGCACCGACAACAGGCTGCGGGCAACTTCGCGTACTCGCCGGAAGACGCACCGAAGCTGGTTGGCAAGCCCATCGCTCACAACGTCCATGTTCATTTCAAGCTGAAAAAAGATGAGGCGATTGAGTTGGCGCGTGACGGCGAGGTCTTCTGGTCGAGCAAGACAAGCGGCGCGAAAGAGCGTTTGGATATCGAGATCATCGCCGACAACACTACAGCGGAGAAATTCTATCGCCAGGCATTGAAAGGCAAACGCGACAGCTACTGGCTGCCGAACCAGGGCGACCCGCCGCCAACTTGTCCGATCCCACCCTGCAAACCGCCAACTAGCGAATGAGCAGTGAGCTGTCATACAGTTGGCGCATCCTAGCTTACCGGCTGCCGAATCCATATGCCGGGTTATTCCTGTGAGGGGTTCGGCCCGATGAGCTATAACCTGCGAGCGTGAACCTGATTCGCTCAGTGAGAACTCTGCAACAAACGAGACCGGCAAGTCGGCACGGCGCGTGTCAGCGTTTCGGCACGATCTGCACGCGGGCTTCGACTTCGCTCGCTTTTAATGTAGAGAGGCAGAGGCAGGCCCATGGTGTGGGCTGGCTGGCTGATGAGCAATTTTTGTAACCGGGATGATGCCGTGCGGTGATACCCTAAATAAAAAGCCGCTTATGAAGCCTTAAAGCGAGGTTTCGAGTTAATCTTGCCCGCTTCGTTGCCAGGTTGTTCGACAACGCTTCTGAGCGCATTATTGATTTGCGTTTGATAGCCTGCTCCGTCAGGCTCGCCGGCCTTTTGCTTGAAGTGCTCGACGATATCCGCGTCCAAATACATCGTCACTCTGACTTTGCAGTTGCGCGGCTCCGTGTCGCCGGGCTTGATGCGGCCCGCATATTTGCCCCTTACCCCTTTGCTGAAATCGTACTCGGCCCGCATCTCGCCATCCTGTTTCATTGTGCTCTCCGGCTTAACCCTCTTCATAGTCTTTCCTTTCCTGGCGCGTCGGCTTACGCGCGCTGATGATTCTTATCATCTCCGGCTCTTGCTCGACATGTACGACAAGCAATAGCCGGTTTTGCCGAGACTCTCCCATGATGATGAATCGGTTCTC
>JBBWZK010000205.1:0-21323 GCA_039648975.1 Blastocatellia bacterium | reverse complement strand
GTAGTCTCCTTTACGTGGTCAGAGCCACAATGGGCAATTCAGCCTCTAACCTATCTACTCCAGCGGCACAAGGCTGTGTAGCCGGAGTATACCGCCGCTTCATTCCCTCATCATACCGTCTCCTTTTGGCCGGGATTATACGTCTTTTTGCGGGTCATATTACAGCAGAAGCGGGCGGCTGAGAGCCTCAACCGCCTGGCAGGTTCACAGGTTCGGCGCACGGACATGGCCGGTCATCTTAGTCAACTACCCTTGTCCTGATCGTGATGCGCTCACCGATTCGCTTCGCCAGCCACACCGGGATGAGAGCTTGTCTGCGGTCGTCCCGCGTGAACTCGATTTTTGATTTCGGAATCCACGCCATGTAGGTGTGACCGCTGCGCCAGTAACCGACACGGCAGTGATACGCCTTTTCGGTTTCGGCGCGAATGCTGTCGATATAGATTTCGACGCGCTTGTTGTCGAGGTGGCTGGTATCAGCGGCGCGGATTGCGGCTTCTTCTTCGTCAATGCGGCGCTGTGCATCGCTCACATCGTATTGCGAACGCCAAATGCTAACCACAAGATTATTTCGGCTCACAATGTCCTTTCTGAAGTGGGCCGCTTGATGTGCGGCCCTTGCCCGGTCAGTGTGCATACATCGCTCGGTTAAAACTGCGGTTGATTTCGTGCGCTGGATCGCTTCTCACATTCAGCAGGTTGAAACCCCATTGCTTGCTGAGTGCTGAAATCTGCCCACCGATGCGGCCCCATTCGGCAAAGTCATTACGCGAGCGGTGAAGCTCAACATGACATGGCGTGTGTGTGGGCTGCGTCTCGATTCCACCGTTCGAGCGATAGATGGGGTGATGCATGTTGAGTGCATCACCCGGCGCGATTGGTTGAAGGCAGAGGCTACAATTCATAGCCGTTGACTCTGCCCAAGCTGCGCGGCTCTGGCTTATGCGATACCCTGCCGTTGACGACAACGAAGTTTTCAGATTCGGCATTCTGGTCAAGAGCGGCTGACCATTCGCCGTAACCTTGCCAGCCGTCATTGTCGCTGGCCATCATTTGCATCACTTCGTCGTGTTCGCTCTCAGTGAGCGTGAACAGTTCCTCGGAATAGACATTCGATTCAAACTGGTTTAACATTGTGGTGATTCGCTTTCTAGCCTGTTATCAGCAGGCTTGTTTAAGCCGGGTGTTATCAGCGCCCGGCTTTAATCTTTTGTGGAGGTCGTTTCGTGTGCAGTGTTGTCCGCAGGTGAGTGTCCTACTCCTTCCTGCCTTGCGCCCATCTCCCTACCTCGTTCAACTCTCGCCACCGGAGCAAGCGAGAATCGCTTTCGGGATTCGCGCTTTGTTTCAAAGAACTGTCTGACAATAGATGTATTACAGGAAGCGGTAAGAAGATACAAGATGTTTTTACTGGAAACGGTAAAAATTACTCTTATCTTTCCCAAGTTTGTTATAAATTTCATCGTATGTTTATCGAGTAGCTACGAACTATTGATAAAAAGCAATTACGTTTCTTTACAGCTTCTTGTAATCAGTGCTCGTTTGTGCTACGCTGAAGCGGTAAGACGTGGTATATAAGGGGGCTATGATGAAACTGAAGATTCGAGAGGTCGCCGAACGGATGGGCATCAAGAATGCCTCGCAACTACGGTCAGCCACGAAATTGGGTGTAGGGACGTGCTACCAGCTATGGGAAGGCACAGCAACGCGCTTTGATCTGGATACGCTCAACACGCTATGCAATGCGCTTCAGGTTGGCCCGGCGATGCTGTTCGACTACACGCCGGATGTCGCATCGTCGGGAGGTGATGCGACGCCGTCTGAAACGAGACAAGGCGTGCGTAGATCATCGTCAGTGCGGTCTGGCAAAGGCGAATCGCGCAAGGCACGGGCGACAGCGCGAACGCGCCGAACAGATGCAGGCACGCTTCGTTGATGCATGGGTTGAGCCGTTTGCAATTTGCGCTTGCGGCGCGGCCCTGGACTTCTCGACGTGCGAGGCGAGCGCACTGGTGGGGTGATGAGCGATGGCCACAGACAGCCACAAATCAATCCAAAGGCCCGAACTGGCTTGTCGAGTTATCAGCAGATCAGCGGCGCGGGCCGTCAAAACGGATGCGCCTTCCTTACTGCCGCAGGCCAATGGCTTCAGTTGGTTGCGGCTATGACAAGCCGCAGTAGTGATGTTTTGAGAGCTTGCGCCTAATAAGGCGCAGCAAGTTCGGCCCGCCTTACCTCGGAATAGCTACCCGATGGACAGGCGCGCAATCCTGAGCGCGTTTGGCGGGCCGTTCCTGAAATCAGGAGCAGTCAATAGGAGGACTGCAATGGTAAGCGACGAAGCTAGGTGGCGAAATGTAGACAGAAGTCAAGACGAAAAGCCCTCGCCGAACGAACTCATTGTACATCTACTCAAAGGCTACGGAATACCTTATGATCGAGTCTATGGGCGATTCGCCAAAGGAGACAGCTTCACTGGCGATAATAGATTCGGAGATTATGTGGTTCGACTCGTCGGCGTATCTACTGGTGAGGAATTGCCGGGCCCTCCGTTAGCTTGGCAAATACAGGGAGAGGAATATTACTGTTGGCAGATTCTAATTTTATACAAAGACTATCCCGGCATCATCGATGCTGCTTGGCGGGAAGAATATGACCATTACGAAGTGGTGGCAATGTGGGGCAGTCTTGAATGGCTGAATAGCCAAACACTTGCGGTTATGGATGAGGGGATGAAGCTGTTGCTCTTGATCTCGGAGCGAATGACAAAGGTGATGCGCGGCGGGCGGCGTAATGTGAAGGTGGCCGATTTACCAGAAGAAATAAGAAGGGCGCTTGGCAAGAGATATGAAGAATTGAAAGATGACCTGACAACCGCAAAAAGAGATGTGCAAACCCTTATTCGGCTTAACCAGGATTGGCGGTCATCTATTCTAAAAGACGCGAAGTATGGAGTATTAAAGAATCATCCCGATTTACTTGAGGATCTTCATCTACGTGGTGGCCTTGATCCCTGGCAAATCGCCATTCAAATCGCGGCAAGAGAGATCATACCTGGCTACGTGAATAATAATGTATCAGCCAACACATTAAAGAATATCGCAATCCTTCCAAACAACAATACAAAGTAATCGAAAGACT
This sequence comes from Blastocatellia bacterium, assembly GCA_039648975.1. Lineage (GTDB taxonomy): Bacteria > Acidobacteriota > Blastocatellia > UBA7656 > UBA7656 > DATENM01. The sequence continues at coordinate 18,182 of JBBWZK010000205.1, read as the reverse complement.
GCCCACAATTCAAAATAGATTTGAACTGTGGCGCAACCTCTCCAATTCAAAGCCAGTTTGAATTGGGGTGCTGCCTCCCCTGTTCAAAATCAATTCTGAAACACTAATGACCGCTTCCCAAGAGGTTTTTTACAATGTTATCGGCTTTGAAAAGTCCAAGCGGGGGAATGCGGGGAGGAGAATAGCTTGAGCAGGGTTGTTGCAATCGAAGAGGAGGAACGATGCGCAGGCTTCTTCTCGGAGTTGCATTCTGACCACGCTTTGCTGCTGCAAGAGTCAGCCATCAAAGACTGTGTCGCAGCGGCTCGGCAGTATGAGACTGTCAACACAAAGGCGCGTTTGAAAGCACTCGGCTTCGCCCCTTCTCAACAACAATGTGTGGCGCTTGGCGCTCCCGCCCTGCTGATCCCGGTCTGGGGAATAGATGGGCAAATCAAAAATTACGAGTTGCGCCCAAACAAACCGCGCATCAGGGACGGAAAGCCTATCAGATATGAGCGCCCAAAAGGTTCAAGCGTTTGTCTTGATATACCGAACCTCGAAGCCGTGCGCCAGTCGCTTCGCTGCGGCGATTCCCCGCTGTTTATCACCGAAGGTTCGCGCAAGGTAGATTCAGGCATCAGTCAAGAATTGCCTGCATCGGCATCAGCGGTGTTGATGCGTGGCGCGGCACTCAAGAGATTATCAAGAGCGTGAAAGGTCTCGTCGCGCTTGCCGAGTGGGAGTATATCCATCTGAAGGATCGCCGCGTTTTTCTCTGCTTTGACAGTGATTACCGGCGTAAGAAACAAGTGCGACGTGCCTTGCGCCGCTTCAAGAAGTTTCTGGAGCAGCGCGGCGCGGATGTTTGGGTCTGTTGGCTTCCCGACGCGCCCGACGGCAGCAAGCAAGGGCTTGATGATTTCTTCTTTGCGGGCGGTACGGTTCAAGAACTGCTCAACACGGCCACCGACGACATTCCCCCTGAAAGTGAATTTGAAGATGCGAGCGCAGAATCTTTCAATACGACAGACCTGGGCAATGCTCAGAGGCTCATCCACCTTCACGGTGAAAACGTGCGCTACTGCCATAAGTGGGCCAAGTGGTTGGTGTGGGATGGCAAGCGATGGCGAGCGGATGATTCGGCATCTATCTATCGCCTGGCCAAAGAGACACTACAGAGTATCTACGGTGAGGCTCAAAAAATTGGCGATGAAGAAAAGCGCCAGGCGATTGCGCGATGGGCCATGACCTCTGAGAGCTGGAACCATATCGAGGCAATGATTCGTCTCGCTGCCGTTGATGAGAGCATTGGTGCCGCGCCTGATGATCTGGACGCGGATTTGTTCCTGCTGAATGTCAACAACGGCACGATTGATCTGCGCTCCGGTTTGCTCCGAAAGCATTCCCGCAAAGACCTGATCACGAAACTCGTGCTAGTAGATTATCAGCCCGATGCGAAGATGCCGCTGAAAGAAAACTCGCAATGATGGCGCTTGGTGGTTCGGCTTGGGTCTTCTAGTTGATAGAGCCAGGGGCACCGATGCCGAGGGTGAGGAGGTTTAAGGGTGGTGGATTACTTAAAGGTGATGGGTTGTGGTGGGTTCTACGGGATAATCCAACCATTCTTCCCTTATATAGAACTTATGCCGAAAAAAGCACCACAACCCACCACCCGCCACCAATTTCGATTGGGTTCAACAGATCAAGCGTTGTCGCAAGCCTGCGGCCCGATGGAGTGAGGTAGAACGATGAGCATTGAAGCAATTGAAGATTCGGCAATGATTCCGACCCTCGAAGAAATCGTCAGTGAAGTATCAACCATTCTTCTGCGGCGGCTCAATGCCGGCAAGAGCGGCGGGGATATTGTGAAACTGCTCCAAATCGTTTTGCTTGATTCCCATCAGGCCGCCGAATTCCTGGGCGTGAAGCCCAAGACGGTTAGTACATGGGTTTCACAGGGCAAGATTCCCGTGCGCTATGTGAACAGCGAGCCGCGTTTTCTGCTGAGTGAATTGCTGCTCTGGACGCTGCCTGAGAATGATCCCCATTCTCGCTATAGACTCTCGGTAGCAGCAACCTGTAAAATTGCAGCGAACCGACTGGCGGCTGTCAGAAAGGAGTCTGACGATGCCAGTGTTTAAGAGAAAATGTCAGCGGTGTAAGAAAAAGTGCAGCCACCGCGAGGTCTGATATTACTCGTTTTGTATTCGCGGCATTCGCTACAGACAGGGGATTCCCGAAGCTCAAAACAAGTATCAGGCCGAGCAAGCTGAGTCGAGAGCCAAGAACGAAGTCTACGAAGGTAAGTACGGCAAAGAGCCGAGCAGCATAACGCTCAGGGAATTTATCGAGAAAGTATTTCTCCCCTGGGCGAAGCACGAGAAACGCTCGTGGCGCAACGACGTTTCCCGCTCGAAACCAATCATCGCCTTTTTCAGGAATAAGAAGATGCGCGAGATCACGCGATTCAACGTCGAGCAGTTCCGCAAAGAACGTCGCGAATCCTTCAACGGGCGCGGCGTACAGCGCGCTCCTGCCAGCGTTGACCGCGAACTTCAATTGCTTTCGCGCATCTTCTCGCTTGCTGCCGAACGCGGCCTCATACCGACGAATCCCTGCAAGGAAGTGAAGTTGTCGGGTGTGGGCCGCATCATGACGCGCTATCTTGCGCCCGAAGAAGAAGACCGCCTTCTGGCGGTGCTTGCTTCTCCACGACGCGAACCATTGCGAAATATCTTGCTCATCGGTCTACATACGGGATTGCGACGCACGGAAATCTTGACGCTTCACAAGAGCCAGATTGATCTTGCGCGCAACACCATCGAGCTACAGGCTCACCAGACCAAAGGCAAGAAGTTCCGCGCTGTGCCGATCAGTGAAACGCTGCGCCCACTGCTTGTGGAGCTATGTACGAATGTCTCGACATCGGGCTACCTGTTTGAGAACCCAAAGACAGGCAAACCAATTACGGACATCAAGAATGGCTGGGCGTCGGCGCTACGCGATGCGGGGATAGCTCATATTCGTTTTCACGACATCCGCCACACGTTCGGGACGCGAGCAGTCGACGGCGGCGCACCACTCGGCGCGGTCAAAGAAGTGATGAGCCACGCTGATATTCGCACGACTATGCGCTACGTCCATGCGACGGATGAAGGCAAGCGAAAGGCGGTGGAAGCTGTGGCGAAGGCGAGAGTGAATACGCCTGCCTCACATTTGCCTCACAAGAAAACAGCCACCGGCTGACGATGGCTGTAAATTACTGATGGGATTAGTAGCGGCGAGTGGACTTGAACCACTGACCTTGGGGTTATGAATCCCACGCACTAACCGTCTGAGCTACGCCGCCGAGCCTCGTTCCACCTACGTTTACGAGAAGGTCTCAGATTGTTGCCTTCTCTGCTTGTGGCAGATTTGAAGGTTTGATTTTACACTACCACTTACTGCCGCTTCAACTGTAGCGCGCTTTCCCTCGTTTGTGCCTGAACATATCCCATGGTCGCGCGAATATACGCCTGCCGCATTACTGCTTTATCCGCGCTCAAGATCGTGAATAACCTCCGATGACTGCTTACTGCCGGGTCTTCCATACAGCAAGTAGCTGCGGCGATACTGGATGGCATGATTGATGATGCTGACCTTGATGATGCCGTGCTCATCGCAAGAGTAAAGCTCTTCGATTAGCTGCTCGTCGCTGTCCCCGCGCAGAATTGGAATGCCCTCAAGTTGCCGCTCATCAAGCAGTGCCGGATCGAATGGATAATAGATTTCATCCCAGGGCGTTATATCGCCGATGGGCTGGCCCTGCTCATCGATGCGGCTGCCTTCGAGATAGCGAAAATAGCCGATGTTATGCGCAGGCCGGTAACGGCGCGACCGGGTCAGGCTTTCATCTCCAGCTTCGGGCAGCAGCGTGTCTTTCTCAAACAGGATATCGAAGGTGACCGTGCGCCCGTCTTCAGCTTCTCGCCATACGCCGAAATGGCGCGTGAAGCGCTCGCGCAACTGATAGGCGGCTTGCCGGTCTGCGGCTATAGCCAGACCGATTGCCGCAGAGGCATGCGGGTAGGGCGACTTGCGCACCAGCCGGCCATAGCGCTCGCGCAGCAGGCGCGCGACAATCGGCAAGTCGCTTGATCCGCCCACCAGGTAGATGGCCGCCACCGATCCCCAGTCCAATTCGCCTGTCGCAGACGCGGCCTGCGCACTGCGTTCCATCGCCTCAATCGTGCGTTCGACGAGCGGGCGGCAGCGATCATAAAATTCGCCGGTTGAGACGACGACTTCACCCGCCTCCGTCAGCGCGCGGCTCAGATCAATGGCGACGCGCCGCGTGTTCGGGTGCAGCCCTTCCTTTTTCTCGCGGCATTCCTCTAACAAGCGAAACCGCGCGCCTTCCGGCAGATCGCCAATGCCCGCCTCTCTGAGCGCCAGGTCGAGCAACAGGTTATCGAAGTCATCGCCGCCCAGTCGCGCGATGCCGTCGCTGCTTAATACTTCATGCAGGCGTTCGGCCATGCTGGTGACCGACGCATCAAAGGTGCCGCCGCCGAGGTCATAAACCACGACCTGCTCGCGCCGCGCCGGCGCGCCCTCGCGGAGATACATATGAGCATACTCTATGCCGGCAGCCGACGGCTCATTGATCATGCCGCGCACCTCGAAGCCGGCGCGCCGAAATGCCGCGAGCGTCATAAAACGCTGATTGCTGTTGGCATTGGCCGGCACAGAGATCATGGCTTCAAGCTTCTCTTGCGGCTTGATGCGCAGATTCGAGCGCTCGTAAATATCGCGGCGCAGTTGGCTGAAAATCTCTGTTAGAAGATCGAGGGCGGTAATCGAGCGATTGCCCAGCAGAATTCTGGATTCCGGGCCGAGCATCGCCAGTTCGCGTTTGAAAGAACGCTGAATCAGCCATCCGGGATCATCTTGACGCGCTGCGGCATCGAGCCCGAACCGCAGCTCGCTGTCACGGGCCGCCACCAGTGACGGATACCAGTCCTGTGTGTCGCCGTCGGCGCTTTGAAAACTGATGACCGGATAGTTTCCTCTATCCACTGCGGCGACGACCGTGCGGGTCGTGCCATAATCTATGCCGAGAAGCATCGCCTTATCCTTAATCCTAAGCTTACCAATCAGGAGCTTATTCTAGCTGACGCCGATGGCATCGAACCAGAGAGGGCGATTGATGTTCCGATCAGCCAGGGCTACCCCACGAGCCGCAGACCTTCGGGCAATGATTCGCCAAAGATGCGCATGGCGTCGGTGCGTGCCGGCGGCACGTAGGTGCGCAGGCTTGCCATGATCTCATCCGCATGGCCCGATTGCTTCAGTCGGGCAATCGCTCGTTCTCGCAACGCCTCAGAGATGTCGCGCTCCGCATCCGTGGTGCGCGCTCCCAGTTGCACAATCGCTAATCCGGCGTCTTGGGTTAGCTCAGGCAGATCAAGCAAGGCAGCGATCCACTCCTGCGCCGCTTCTAACGGTACGACGCAATTGAGCCGGCCATAAAACGGAATGCGCGCGCCGAGCCGACCGAGCGACCACAGGTAGCCCTTATTCGTCGGCTGATCTTTGATCTTATCAAGCAGTTCTTTGCCAAGCGCCACGCGTGTCGGTGCAGGCAGATGTTCAAGGCTGGCCAGCAACCTATAGCCCTCATACTCAATCTGTGTATTGGGCCTTACATTTGATTTCCTGCTGCCGATGCCGAGCAGCGCGATTAAGCGTTGATAAAGCTCCTGCTGCTGGCCGGCGTTCAGCCCGCCGGCAACTCGCCGCCACAAGACGAGCCATTCGACCTGGGATTGAATCTCTTTTGGAAAGACCAGCCCGCTCAGGTAAATCTTTCGCGCCTGCGCCATGCGCCAATCATCAACCGCCGTGCCGAATCCCGGGCGCAAGCAGAAGCCGAACAGGTTGAGCCAGCGCGCTTCAAACCGGGCGCTCTTCTTGCGCCCGTCACTGACTTCCAGCAGAACATCGCAGAGCTTGCGTATGGTCGCCATCGGCCAGCCGTCTTTGCCATGCTGGAGCATCGCCTCAAGCTTGCCGACCAGCGCGTCAGGCGTGGTTGGCTCGCCCGCCATCACGTTGCGCTCACCGCCAAAGACGACGCGAAGCAACCGCGCCGCTGCCGCGATGGCTTCCTCTGCGATGATCGTCTCTGTTTCTTCAGCGGGTGATTCGATCTCCTCGTCCGGCGCTTCCGCGCCGCGCAGTTGGAAACCGAGCCGCCAGCGGTGCTCTGTCTTGAGCGATTCGCACCATAGCTCCAGCGTCCCGACCTCCGTGAAGTTCACTCGCAAACGCACGGTCAACTCGGCCTGACGTGATTTCTTGCCATAGCGCAGCACGGTGATCAGCGGCGCGTGGCGGTGCGCTTCCGTCTCGTCAAGAAGCACCACATCGCCGTGCTGATCGTGCCGTGTGGTCGAACTGTAAAGCGTGAACGAGACCGGACGATTCGTAAGCACGGTGAATTCTCTATCCGCAAGCTCAAGGCTGGTGCCTTCTTCGGTGCCGCGCGGCATGATGCAGACTGCCTGTAGGCGATGGCTTTCCGCCTGCGCGCTCGCCTGCACGGCGATGTAGTAAGCGCGCGGGCTGCCGCCGCTGATGCGCAAGCCCCCTGCGCGCCGCACCTCTGCGTAGTAAGCCGCGCCGATAGCGACAGCGGCTTCGGGCGCTTGATTGCTGAGAACTTTCGGTTTGTAATGTTTGCCCCTTTCGTGAAACCAGCCGGTGAGGGCCGCGATGATTCGCTCGCGAGTGCTTGCCGGCGTGAAAAACCCGCCATTAAACAGTACCGCGTCGGGGCGAACCATCGGGAATTTTGGATTTTGGATTTTGGATTTTGGATTAGCGGATTCGTCAGTTGATGCAGGCAGCGTTTCTGCATCGAAGCTTTTCGTCAGAAACTCGGCCAGATGTTTAGTAATGGCAGGCTCGCTCGCATAAGGAAGCCCAAGCTCGCGCAAGCCTGTGCGCCTTTCACGCGGCGGCAAATCATCGGGCAGAGTGAGCGGCAGAAAACCGTTTAGTAAAGTCTCTTCGACTTCTGTGCGAGTTAGTTCTGTCGTCAGTGTGCCGCCAACCAGACTGCGCCCGCTGCCGAGCAGGTTGATTGGCACACGCTCAATCGCCGCATCGCTAAACAAGCGTTCTTTCGCCGCACAGCACTGCCGCGCCAAAGCGCGGCGCTGGCGCAAGCCGAGGCCGGGATTGCCGAGCTTGTCTTCAACGCGGCGCGCCAGCGCCAGATCAACATTATCGCCGCCCAACAACAGGTGCTCGCCGATGGCCGTGCGCTCAAAGCGAATCTCACCTTCGATGAGGCGAACGCGAATCAAGCTGAAATCGCTTGTGCCGCCGCCGACGTCGCAGATCAACACCAGGTCGCCATCTTTCAGTCGCCGCTTGAGCGAGCTTCGATGCGCAACGATCCACGCATAGAAAGCCGCCAGCGGTTCTTCAAGCAACGTCAGGTTTTTTAGCCCTGCGTCACGCGCCGCCTGTACAGTCAACTCGCGCGCCTCTTCATCAAACGAGGCCGGCACGGTCAAAACAATCTCTTGCTGCTCAAAGCGCCCTGCCTCATCACTCGATTCGTCAGAGGCAAAGGCATAGTTCCATGCATCTCGCAGGTGAGCCAGATAACGCGTTGAAGCTTCGACAGGCGAGCAGGCAAAATCCGGCTGGTCTGCGCCCCACGGCAGGATTCTGGCCGTGCGATCAACCGCATCATGACAGAGCCACGACTTGGCCGACGCGACCTGACGGCCCGGCACCAGCGCACCCTGCTCGCGCGCCAGCCAACCGACCACCGGAGCCGCTTGCTCCTGCCAGGGGAGCCGTAGCGCGCTCGCCGCAAAATCATGTTCGCCTGCGAAGTATAGAAATGAAGGCAACGTCGACGCCGTGCCGACCTCGCCTTCCCTAACGAGTTGCGGCACTTGAAATGTATGGATGGTTACAGCCTTGCCGCGAGCGGCCTCTTGCGTGTCAATGTAAGCAACCGCCGAATTGGTCGTGCCCAGGTCTATTCCGATCAGGTATCGGCCCGTCATGGTATTGCGACGCGGAGAGATTGCGACGCGAGGACACGGAGACGCGGAGACGCGGCGACAGAACAACACAATGAATAATGGTTAGCCACTGCGCTTCTGTCGCCGCGTCGCCCCATCGCCGTGTCTCTCCCTCACCGCGTCTCCGCGTCTCCGCGTCGCTCTTACTCCTCATCCCTCTCGCGTATGTTGAACTCAAGCTTCCAGCGCTGCTGGCCGTCGCGCGAGACGCACCATAGCTCCAGCGTGCCCACTTCGGTGACACGGCTTTCGAGCCTGACCGGCAGCACTGTGTCTTCCTGGCCGTCGAGCTTCAAGGTCACTTCAAGCGGGCTCAGTTCTTGAATCTCATCGCCCCAATCTTCGATGAAGCTGCCAATCTGATCCTGCCGCCGCACGGTCGAGCTTAAATAGCGGAACTCGGCAGGCTCGCCGACCACCAGCCCGAATTCGCGGTCGGGGATCTTAGCTTCGCTGCCTTCTTCCATGCCGAAAGGGACGACGCAGAGCGCCTTGAGCGGCGCTTCCATTCCCGGCACTGCGGGCATGGCGCTCTCGATGCCTATGTAATAGCTGCGCGGCGCACCGCTGCGAATGCGCACGCCGCGCCCGCGCTTGGCTTTGCCGTAATAGACCGCGCCGCGCGCCACCGCATGATCGAGATCAGGAGCGGCTAAGACCTTCACAGGCTCGAAGCCTTCCTGGACCAGCCAGCCGTTCAGCACGTCAACCAGGCGTTCGCGGAGCAGATCGGCTTTCATCACGCCGCCGTTGAAGAGAATGTGTGTCGGCGCGGCCTGTCCGCTCGGCCCACGGCGGATCGCTTCTCCCTCAGAGCCGTCTTGCGCCTGCCGCGTCAGAAAGCGCGCCAGGTGTTTGGTGATCGCCGGGTCGGCGGCGTAAGGCAGTCCGAGTTCCTGGAAGCCTATGCGCCGCTGTCGCACAGGCAACTCATCACTGGCGGTCTCAGGAAAGAAGCCATCAACCAGTACCTGCGTGATGTCATCGCGTGTCAACTCAGTCTTGATCGTGCCGCCGACGAGCTTCGTGCCTTTGCCTAACAGCGTGATAGGTTCTTTCTGGCTCTTGGGATTGGCAAAGAGCTTCTCTTTAGCCATTCGACATTGATGCCACAAGCCATGCAGTTGCCAGGTATCTATGCGATGGCCATTGTCTTCGAGCCGCTTTTGCAGCAAGCGAGCCAGCGCCAAGTCCATGTTATCGCCGCCCAGCAAGATGTGATCGCCGACCGCGACGCGCTTGAGCGTCAACCCGCCGCCTTCTTCAGAAACCGTAATCAAGCTGAAGTCTGTCGTGCCGCCGCCAATGTCGCACACGAGAATCAAGTCGCCGACTTTGACCTGCTTGCGCCAGCGCTCGCCCTGACTGTCTATCCATGCGTAAAAGGCGGCCTGCGGCTCTTCGAGCAACGTCACATGCTTGAGGCCGGCTTGCTCTGCGGCGCGCAAGGTCAACTCGCGCGCTTCTTCGTCGAATGAAGCAGGGATCGTCAGATAGACTTCCTGCTCGGCCAGAGCCAGCTCCGGTTTCTTTTTCGCAACCTGGCTGTCCCACGCGCTGCGCAGGTATTCGAGGTAGCGCGCCGATGCGTCGACCGGCGAAACCTTTGACACTTCGTCGGGCGAGCGCCAAGGCAGGATGGGTGACGTGCGATTGACTGCCGCGTAAGAGAGCCATGATTTGGCGGAAGCCACCAGCCGCCCAGGATTCTCTGCGCCGCGTTTGCGGGCCAGTTCACCGACGACCAGTTGCGCCTTGCGATCCCAGGGCAGCGCCGTGCTGCCTTGCGGAAAATCCATCTCGCCGGGGATGTAGAGGAACGATGGCAGCAGCGACTGTTCGGCCATCTCGCCGGGGTTGATGAGCTGCGCAACCGGCTGCACCTCGATGCGCGCGTCGTCTTCCGCGATTGCCGCGTCAAGAAAAGATAGAACCGAATTGGTCGTGCCAAGATCGATGCCGATGATGTAGCGAGTCTCCAAGATACTCTCCCGTAGTTGGTTCTGATTTGGAGTGCGGCGACTTGTCGCAGCTTTCTGCCATGCTTGAGACGCAAAGCGGTGATCAGTCACCGCACTCCAAATCGCACCGCATTCAAAAACAGATTAAGGAATCTCAACCTCCGCAGGAGCGACGACGGCGCGGCCCGAGGCAGCGGGCAGCGGCGGCAGATTGATTGCGCTGACACGCCAGCCGCGATGACGGAGCAGACCGCGCAGCGGCGGCTTTCCCGTGACATTGCCGATCAACTTGATGGCCGCCGGATCAATCGCTTCCTGCACAGTGACTGCTTCGCCTTCTTCCGAGGCGATGATGGGCTCAAGCGTCAGGTAGCGCGCCAGCGTCTGCTTACAACTCTGGTGCAGATCGCGGACGGCAGCGCCGACCTGCGCGTCCGAATAAGGCGATATGTCTTCGGTGAGAAAGTCTATCAGCCGCCCGTCGCGCTGTAGAATCGCCAGCATCTGCACGGCGCGATCAGTGGTCTCTACAGGCGACACAGGCGGCGGCTCTTGAATCACTGTTGATCCGAGAGCGACCCGCGCCGCCGGCTGGACGATCTCCTCGACCACCTCGCGAGGGATTTCGCCGCTCGACAGAATGCCGAAGAAAGACTTGAATGCGTAAGCGAGTCGTTTACCAAATCCAATCATCATTGCTCTCCAAGCGATGGCCTTCTCTTAGATTAGAATTGGCCATTAAAAGTAAACCTTCATGCTACAGGGTCGCGCACGATTCTGACAATACGCCATGAGCGCGCAACCTGACGTTGCGTTCGACTCGAAGAGACGTTCAGGCTGTTGAAGCGGGAGTCCGTGTGAGGCGAATCGAGCACGCTTTGGCGATGAAATTACTCCGGCGTTCCATTTGCGGTCGCCAGTTGCCTGACGAAGGATTTGAATAGTTCGCCGCGTTGCCGGTAGTCTCTGAATATTCCAAAGCTCGGAGAGGCAGGTGAATGCAGGCATATTTTTCCTGGCCGGGTATGTGCATAAGCGATTTCAACCGCCTCTCGCATGGCGCTTTCGGCTTTGGTGTTTCGCTCTATGAAGAAGCTCTGCGGCAGATCAGTCACCGCTGCCAGTTGCGCCTGGCGGCAAATAGCGTCCCAGATTCGTCGCCCGGTCTCTGGAAATAGAATCACCGTTTTAATCTGTCTGTCGATGATCTGCTCGGCGAGATTTGAAAAGTCAAGGTGACGCTCGTGTCCGCCAAGCAGCAAGGTTTCGACATCTCTGCCGAGCGTCTGGAGATGCTCGATGGTCACTTCCGGAACCGTGGCAATCGAGGCATTATAGAACGTGACGCTGCGATAAGTTCCAACCCGCTCAAAGCGATGTTCCAATGGCTGAAAGTTCTTGATGGCTTCCGTGATGGCCGGCGCTTTAACGCCAAACAACTTGCCGACGGCGATTGCCGGAAGCACATTATGCAGGTTGAATGGCTCCGGTAAGGTTGATGACAAATCCGCGACGGCCAGAATGATCTCAGCGGCTTCTGCGGCGCGGCGAAAGACGATGTGTTCAGCTTCCACAAAGGCCCCTGTCTGGAGAGGCTCCTCAATCGAGTAAGGGATTAACTGAGACGCGGCCTGGCTCGCAATCCGACGAGGCAGAGGAAACATGGCATTATAGATCAGGTAATCATTTCCCGACTGGTAGCGCGCGATGTTTCGTTTTGCTTCCACATAGCGCTCGAAGCTTTTGAAGTGATCCAGATGATCGGCGACGATATTGAGCAGCACGGCGACGTGCGGGCTTTGCTCTAAATCTTCGAGTTGTTGTGCGGAAAGCTCATAAACAAAAACCGTCGCGGCGGTCGCTCGACTGAGCAAGGGAAGCGGCGGAACTCCATAATTGCCAACCAGGCAAACGTCCAGGCCCGCCGCTTTCAACATGCCATAAGTTAATTTGGATGTGGTGCCTTTGCCTTTCGTGCCGGTAATGCCAACGATGGTTCCGGGGCAATTGGCGAAAAACAGCGCCGTATGCGAAGTGAACTTTTTTCCTGCTTCGATGGCTTGCTGGAGTGGCGCGTGATCCGCCACGCTGATCCCCGGAGTCTTGATGATAATCTCATAAGACTTGAGGGCAGAGAGATAGTCTGGCCCTAGGTGGAGATCGACTTGACTATCGGATTGCAGCATCTGGCGCGTTTCCGTATTCATCTCCGGCAAAGGGACTTTATCGGCAATGCCAATGATCTGGTCAGGCAGTTGTTCTCGCAGAAAGCGGAATGTCGCCGAACCCTCAACGCCAAGCCCCAGGATCAAAATGGATTTTCCTTTCAGGTCTTCAATCTTCATGATGAATCTTTCCATTCTCGCCAATTGAGCCTGTATGACTTAAACGAGCCTGTAGCAATTCCGCATATTTTGCAGGCAAGTGATGATCGGCTCCCCAATCCGACAATAGGGTTTCTGCAAGTTGTGCGGCTTGTGGGTAATCGAGCAAAATGTGTTCTTTTACATGATGCAAAGCCGCAGGCAGTGCGCCATGCCGTGCGTTAGCCTGTTCAATCCCCAGATAGAGTGCCGCAATCGTCTCTTCGTATGTGCCAACACATTCGAATGGCTTATGTTCGTCAACGCCGGTCATCTGTCTGAGCAGAGGCAGCGTGCCGGGGCGTTGAAAAAGGTTATCGCCGAAGATCGCGGCCAGCCGGTCATGCTCGACGAACGGGTAAAGGAGGGTGAAGACCGAAACACATTTCGGGCACGCACCACACCACGAGTTTTCTCCCTGATTGCGGTTGCAGCTTTTGAACAGCGGAAAGTATTTTGGATAATCGGCAAACAGCCGGGCGATCTGAATTTCATGCAGGGGCCGCAGAAAGCTGAAGTAATCGACGTTGGCGGCGATGTATTTTCGGATGTAGTCGCGAAAGCGCTGTTCAAAGCCAACGCTCTTTGAGTATTGATGGTTCACCATGCTGCCGAGGTACTCGACATTTCCTTCATTGCTGCTGCGTTCATTCGAGACGATCACTTCGCTATAGCTGAAAAGCATGGCGCAAGTCACGCCAAGGAATGCGAGGTAAGCTGAGAATGGCGTATGCCCATTCAGGTAACCGGCTTGATTGAGCGCCAGTAGTCGAGGGTCAATCGCCCGCCGGACGATGATTGGCGTCGCGATGCCGGCTTCATTAACCAGCACCGCAGCGGCCTCTGTCGGATTCAGCATGAGACAATTGAAGTTGGACAAAGATTCGCGCAGCAGTTGTAAGGTCAAAGCCGTATCTTTGCCGCCGCTCGCTAAAACCAGCGGGCGCTCTTTCGGCAAGCCGTCATAGTAGCCCGCAGCCGAGCGGTCAGCGGTGCGCGGCAATATCTTGACCAGGTCAGCCTGTTTGAAATCGATCTGATTGACGTAGAAGAACTCTCCCATGCCCTGTAACAGCAAATCGATCCACCAGTCGACCTGTTGAGCATCCAAAGGGCCGGCTTCAATGACAATCTCTGGTGAGCAGGTGGCCTTCCAGTAACTCAGCATTTCAATCAGGCCGAGGTGAAAAGCCAGATTGTTCAGTACCGCCGGATTGAGCGACCGGATGATCGAGGGCTCGCCCGCCTGGATGCTAATCTCAGGCGCGAAATGAATATAGGGCTCGATGGCGAACTGAAAGGAGACTTTAAGCCCAGAGTCAAGGAGTTCCCAGTCGAAGCGCTCATAAATAAATCTCGGATGCTTGCTACGCAGTTGATGGAATTTGGATTGGCTTTCCGTTAAATGGATTTCAGGCATGCGATTCATTGTCTGGCTTGATCTCATCCACGTTTTTCTTTAAGAGGACAGGCTGAGAAAGATACAGGCCTTTCGACTAAGAAAAGTCTTACATGACTGAGCCTGCCGAATTGGATGAATCTCATTGTAGCGTTTGCCTCGTGGTTCGCCAAATCAATCTTCGAGAAAGTGCTTGATCCATCGAGGTGATCAGGCGTTGGAAGCCTGACGTACTGGTCAGCGACATAGAGCTACAAGGCGAGGACCAATACACTATGGAAGAGAGCGGGACGATATGCGCGCTTTGCGTGGCAAGCGAAGTACCAGAAATTCGCCATGCGCAGGCGCGCGCGCCGGCCTATGCGCGGCGCGAATTTGCGCCGTTTGCTCAGAAAATGTCGGGTTGCGAGTGTGGCAAGCTGGTAGTTCCCTAAGTCAAGCGCGCCTCAACTTCACTCGTCGGGCGTCTGTCGATAAAGCATGTCGGCGGCGCACTCTGGCTCATCGCATGGCAGGCAAATCATTACCGGCGCTTACGGTCGCGCGCGCTTCGCCTTGCGGCGCGCACGCCTGCGACGCTCTCGCCGCGCGCGGCGTCTGCTCTGGCATAGTTTTTGTTCTCCAATGGCCGGCAAAGTAATTGACTCATCAGCGAATCTACTTTTGACCTCTGCATGCGCGGAGCGAGGTAGAGTGAGATCGCGCAAGCTGTCTACAGCCATGCGCGCCGCAAGATTGATAGAAGGAGATATGGCAAAGGCCATAGGAATAGACCTCGGAACCACCAACTCTGTAGTCGCCGTTAGTGAATTTGATTCGGCGATCAGCTCTAAGGCAGCGTGTCTAAATCAGACCGCATGAGAAAGGGAGGGCGGCAGCATTTGGAGTGCTTTGACTGGTCGCCGCTTTTAGGCTTGGCGAGGCGGCCAAGCGGTGACAACTCACCGCACTCCATATAAGCGAGTCTGCCATTCCCTTGCCCTCTGATTTAGCGTGGAGGATGTGCATGGAACGACATCGGTTCGGTTCCACTAACCGCGACCTCGCGGTAATCGGTCAAGGGACATGGGAGATTGATAACGACGACCGCGCCTCGGCGATAGCCGCTTTGCGGCGGGGCATTGATCTCGGCATGACGCATATCGACTCGGCGGAGATGTATGGCCATGCCGAAGAAATCATTGCCGAGGCGATCATCGGGCGACGCGATGAACTCTTTCTGGTCTCCAAGGTGCTTCCGCAGAATGCCTCTCGACAAGGGACGATAGCCGCCTGCGAGCGCTCGTTGGCTCGCTTACAGACTGACCGGCTTGATTGTTATCTCTTACACTGGCGCGGCCAGCACGCACTGGAAGAGACCTTCGCGGCCTTCGAGCAGCTTCAACGCGCGGGAAAGATACTCGCCTGGGGCGTGAGCAATTTTGATGTGCCCGACCTTGAAGAAGCTCTGGAGATTGCCGGCCAGGGCCGCATGGCCTGCGATCAGGTGCTCTACCATTTGCAGGAGCGCGCCATAGAACACGCCGTGCTCCCGTGGTGCGAAGCGCACGATGTTGCCGTCGTCGCTTACAGCCCGTTCGGTCACGGAGATTTTCCAGGCCCGCGCACCAGAGGTGGTCGCGTGCTCGAAGAGATCGCCGCCGCGCACAACGCCACGCCGCGCCAGGTGGCGCTGCGGTTCCTGTCGCGACGGCCTTCGCTCTTTGCAATTCCCAAGGCCGCTACTTCCGAGCACGCCGCTGAAAACGCCGGGGCTGGAGATCTCCATTTAACCAAAGCCGAATTGGCGCGGATTGACGAAGCGTTCCCGCTGGGGCCGCGTCCGCGCGATCTGCCAACGTTGTAAGCCAACCGGCGCGCTCGCGGCCAGTTGTTAATCAGCCGAAGGCGCAGCCCAATCAAGGAAGGTGAACATGGTTACCGTAGGACTGCTGGTTCGACTGGAAGCAAAAACCGGGAAAGAGCTGGAGGTTGAAAACTTCCTCCGTAAAGCGCTGGCGCTTGTCGATGAGGAGCCGGCAACCACCACATGGTATGCAATACGAATAGGGCCATCGACGTTCGGCATCTTTGACACCTTCCCGGATGAGGCGGGGCGGCAAGCGCACCTCTCAGGGAAAGTGGCGGCGGCGCTGATGGCGAACGCTGCCGAGTTGTTGGCGCAGCCGCCGGTTATCGAGAAGGTGGATATTCTTGCGGCCAAGCTTCCTGCTGTGATTCCTGCATAACGGAGAATCGCCATGGCACTCGAAGAATTCAAGAAAGCGCTGGGCCGCACGGATGAGATTGAACTCACCGTCATCGGTCGCAAGACGGGCCGCCAGATCACCAACCCTGTGTGGTTTGTCCGCGATGGCGACAAGCTCTACCTGCTTCCCGTGAAAGGCTCGGACAGCGAGTGGTACAAAAACGTGTTGCAGAACCCGACCATCACCCTGACCGCCAGCGGTGTAAACTGGACTACAAAGGCGAAACCGATCACTGATGCCACCAGAGTGCAAGATGTGGTCGAGCAGTTCCGCGCCAAATATGGGGCTAATGACGTAAGGAAGTATTACTCGAAGTTCGATGTCGCCGTCGAAGCGCCGCTTGCCTGAGATAGACGCCGGTCGATTAGCCTGTGAGGATGAGTTGGCCTGAAAGTGAGGTAAACAACATGCTGACGCTCGGAGCCGTGCTGCGCTACTCCGGCATACAACTGCCGCCGCCGGACAAGCCGCGATCTGAAGATAGGCGGCAGGGTGAATAGGTAATCGACGCTCGAAAGCGGGTTGAGCTAACAGACCAGAAAGGAAGTGCAAACATGACGACAAGAGAGATACCGCGCGAACAATGGATCAGCTTCTTTGACGATTTCAGCAAGCGACATGCAGGATGGATCGTTAGCGTCGAGGTAATGGGTTCAGACCTCGGCGCTCAGGAGGCAGCGACCGGGTTGCCGCTTATCGGCATCAGCGCCGACCTGAAAGCTGGCGAGAACCGTATCGAGATCATCATCGGCGGCAGACCGGACGTGGATGTAACGCGCATCATCGAGACGCCCAAGCGCGTTTGGTGGAAGCCGCCTCAAGGAGTGGCAGACGAGGCGGTAGAAATCGAGTCCGCCGACGGAACGACGCTCCTGCGCTTTCATTACGTTCCACCCGAAGAGGCCGAGCGTCAGCTACCGGAAAAGACCTCAGAGCAATGATCCAGCGCTGGATTGTCGACCTGAATTGATGTGTCGAGGCTTGCCCGCTTCGTCGATGCTCTTGCACCTCGCCATTGGACTCTTACAGCCGGATGACGAGCAAATCTTGATCGCCGGACAGCGGATAGACGGGCTGACTGAAGGCGAACTTCTGGCGATCAGAGGACAAATGATCGGACTTGCCTTTCAGGAAGACACGCTCTTTACCAGTCTGTCAGTTTACGATAATGCGGCTTACCGCCTCGTCGAACATGGTTGGTCGGAGACCGATACGGATCAAGCCGTGCGTGAAATCCTCTGCTTCGTCGGGCTGGAAAACGATGCTGAAAAACTGCCCGACGAGCTTTCAATCGGCATGCGGCGGCGGCTGGAGATCGCCCGCGCCCTGGTCGGCTGCCCGCGCCGAAGGCTGAACGGCAGACTGCAAATCCGTGGCGCAGTACAAATAAGCACTCAGTTGAGCACATCGCGCCCGACGCAGTACAAAAACCAGCCCCTGTGCGTGAAGCAAAAGCCCATTGGCGCGTGAGGCTTTCAGTCTGCTGAGCGGGAGGGCAAACATTGCAAGATAAGTAAGCGCATAAAATAGCCCTGACGCATACCAACATGCTGGCCGGATCGCCGTCAGAGGATGCGATCTGTTGTGATATACTGGCCCCGATAAGTAGAGACGACGGAGCGCCAGTTGATGACGATCACTTTTCCAGAACAGTTCAACATGGCCACATACTATCTTGACGACCGGATCAAGGAAGGTCGTGGGAATAAAGTGGCCGTTTACTACGAAGATCAGCAATATACCTATGCAGATGTGCAGCGGATGGCGAACCGTGTGGGCAATGTCTTACTTAACCTCGGTATCGAGATGGAAGACCGCGTGCTCATGGTGCTGCCGGATTCTATCGAGTTCGTCGCCACCTGGTTTGCCATTGCCAAAATTGGCGCTGTGATCACGATGGTGAACACGATTCTGCCGACGGCGGATTACGAATATTATCTCGATTACACGCGCGCCAAGGTCGCCGTCGTTCACGCTTCGGTGATGGAACGCTTCGCGCCGGCTGCCGCGCATTCGCGCTACCTGCGCCACACGGTCGTCGTCGGCACGAAGGTATCGGGCAGCGTCGAAAGCCTCAGCGGGCGCTCGTCGATTGTCTCTTATGAAAAGGCCATCGACGCCGCATCGGATCAACTGGAGAC
>JBBWZK010000195.1:0-4489 GCA_039648975.1 Blastocatellia bacterium | reverse complement strand
TATGAGTTCTTCGGCGCGCTCCAGGTAATCGCCGGTCGCGCCAATCGCCGCCGCGACGCGCAGGCGACCGAGATCGTCTTTCGCTGCCAGCGGGTACTTGATGGCTTTCTGAATGTCTTTGACGGTGATCAGCCCTTTGAGGCGGTAATTCTCATCAACCACCAGCAGCTTCTCGACGCGATGGCGTTGCAGGATGGCTTTCGCTTCGTTGAGCGTCGTGCCGACCGGGACGGTGATGAGATTGTCTTTGGTCATCACCTCGCTGATGGCCAGGTCGAGCCGCGTCTCGAAGCGCAGGTCGCGGTTGGTAAGGATGCCTACTAAATGGCCATTGGCTTCGACAATCGGCACGCCGGAGATGCGATAGCGATCCATGACATCCATCGCATCGCTGATGCGGCGGTCGGGGGTCATGGTCACCGGGTCAACGATCATGCCCGATTCGCTGCGCTTCACCTTATCGACTTCATCGCGCTGCCTGTCGACGGAGAGATTTTTGTGAACCACGCCGATGCCGCCCTGCTGGGCGATGGCGATGGCCAGGTGTGATTCGGTCACTGTATCCATCGCCGATGAGGAGACAGGGATGTTCATGGGAATGTTGCGCGAAAAGCGCGTGGTGGTGTCGGCTTCGGTCGGTAGGACGTCGCTGCGTGCCGGCACGAGCGTCACGTCGTCGAAAGTCAGGGCTTCTTGGATTTCACCAGCAAGCATAATCAACACCTCGAATATATGCGCGCCGCTCGGGCGCCTGGTTAATAATCTGCTCTCACCTGTCGCGGTCGGTGATGCACAAGATGTCGTTGCTGGTTTTGAAGTCCCCAGCTATGGAATGTAGCAAAGCCGGTTGCCGGATGGCAAGCGTAGCGACCGCCTTGCTTGACATCGAAGATTTCAGCTTGGTAGCTTTGAAGTTTCCATTGCGCGCCGGATGGCCGTCCTGTGCGGCGCGCAAAAACCGTTGATCAAAGGAGCACGGCGAATGCGATGGGCTAAGTTGTTTGTCCCGACGTTGCGCGACGACCCGGCGGATGACGAAGTCACGAGCCACCGCTTGCTCGTGCGCGCAGGCTTTATCCGCCAGCTCACGGCAGGCGTGTATTCGCTTTTGCCGCTTGGGCAGCGCGTGCGTTTGAAAGTCATCGACATCATCCGCGAAGAGATGAACCGCATCGGTGGGCAGGAGTTTTTGTTGCCGGCATTACATCCGGCGGAAGTCTGGAAAGAATCGGGACGCTGGGAAGTTATGGGCGACAATATGTTCCGCCTGCGCGACCGCAAGCATGCGGAAATGTGTCTTGGCATGACGCACGTAGAGATCTTCACAGCCATTGCCCGCCACTCGATCAGTTTGTATCGTCAACTGCCGCAGGTCTGGTATCAGATTCAGACCAAGTTCCGCGACGAAGCGCGCCCGAAGTCCGGTCTGCTGCGGGTGCGCGAATTCACCATGAAAGACGCTTATTCGTTCGACGTTGATCGTGCAGGGCTTGATCAAGCCTTTCAGGACCAGTACGACGCTTATTGCACCATCTTCACGCGCTGCGGCCTGAAGTTCACCCCTGTAGAAGCCAGTTCCGGCGCGATGGGCGGCAGCCAGTCGACGGAATTCATGGTGCGCACGGAAGCCGGCGAAGACCGCATCGTCGTCTGCGAAGCGTGCGACTATGCGGCCAACGTCGAGAAGGCCACATCGCGGCTGGCTGAGGTTGCCGACGGCGAAGGCTCAGAGAAGCCGGAAGAGTTTCCAACGCCCGGCGTGCGCACGATTGACGACCTGACGACCTTTCCGGGCGGCGCGGCAGCCGACCGGCAGATCAAAACGCTGGTCTATATGCTCGATGATAAGCTGGCGCTCGTCCTGATGCGCGGCGATCATGAGTTGAATGAAACCAAGTTGCAGGATGCGACCGGCGCGCTCAATGTTCGGCCCGCACACCCCGAAGAAATCCGTGAAGCGCTCGGCGCTTCTGCCGGCAGCCTCGGCGCAGTCAATGTAACGCGCGTCACACATCAAAAGGTGACCTTGATGGTTGCCGACGAGAGCTTGCGCGGGCGTCGCAACATGACGACCGGCGCGAACAAAGATGATCATCACCTGCGCGGCGTGGCCATTGATCGCGATATTAAGGTAGATAAGTGGGCTTCTCTGCGCACGGTGCGGACGGGCGAAGGTTGTCCGAACTGCGAAGGCACGCTCGAAGTTTTCAAGGCGGTCGAGATCGGCCACATCTTCAAGCTCGGCACCAAGTATAGCGAGAGCATGGGCGCAAACGTACTGACAGCGGATAGCCATGAAGTGCCGATGGTGATGGGCAGCTACGGCATCGGCGTTGAGCGCGTGATGGTGGCGGCGGTCGAGTTGTTCAACGACGACGCGGGCATCATCTGGCCGGCAGCCATCGCCCCCTTCAAGGTCATCATTACGCCGGTGAACGTCAGAGATGCGGCGCTGCTTGCCGCCGCAGAGAAGCTATACGGCGACCTCGAAGCGGCAGGCGTTGACGTCTTGCTTGACGACCGCGACGAGCGCGCCGGCGTCAAGTTCAACGATGCGGATTTGATCGGCGTGCCCTATCGCGTCACGGTCGGCAAGAAGATCAAAGACGGCAAGGTGGAGTTGCTCGCGCGCGCCACTCGCCAATCGGAAGACGTGGCCGTAGATGCCGTTGTCGAAACCTTGCGCGCCCGGCTCAACGCGAACATTTGAAGACGTCGCGCTTGAACCAGTCATCTCATTCTGCCAAGGCGGAGGCTCGCCCGCCTTTGTTTCATCAGGAGTTGCTTCGATGAACTGACGGCGGCGGGCGTTTCAGCAGATCGCTACTAACCGTCATTTCAAATCGTTCGGGTTGATGACAACGATCTGGGTGAATCGCTTGAAATCGTTGATGTTGAATGTGAGCAGATTCTGTACGCCGTAAACACTCATGACAGCTACCAGGCGCGCATCGTGAACCTGTACGCCCGACACGGAATAATGGACCAGCAAGCGCCGCCATTCCTGATGCGTCGCAAGAGTATCGGGCAAGAAGCGAAAGTGTTTTTCGATCAAGCGGATTTTTCGTTCTGTTTGCGAGGGCGAGAGCCCAAACCCGCCGCGCGCTGACGAGGGGCGCGTGCATACCGTTCATATCTCAGCTAGCACCTGTGACGAGTAATACATTGCTTCGTTGCGCGCTCTCAATAGGCGTAAAGCGGCGAGCACGGTAGGGCGCAACCCGTCGCCTTCTTCGATGAGACGCAGGAATACGTTAGAGTCGAAAAAGTAGGACATTCAATCGTGCTCGAAATAGATGTCTTCGCGTGAGAAATCCTCCGGCAACGGCAGCAAATTCTTTTCAGCAAGCGCATTCATGTCTGTCTCAAACTCCTCGACGGTAGACACCGGGCTATCAGGTTGCGCTACACCGAGCAGTTTCTTCAGATAATCATCCACAGAGAGTCCTCTGGCTTTGGCTTGCGCCGCAAGTGCTTCGGCAGTCTCTTGGCTGATGTCTTCAATTATGGCGCTCATAGCTTCCTCGTTTTTGGTGATCATCTCCAGCGCCGCAATTATCCTGGCGCGCGGCAAACCAATTGATGAATCCAATTCTATCACATTCGGCGTCGTCCCATATCGCGTCACGATCAGTAAGGATGCAAGATGTAAAAGGCGAGCGCAAGGCTCGCCTTTTTTCTATATCGAGATAAAACAGGCTGTGCGCTTTGGCAACAGCGTCAACGTATGGCACGCGGGCATCAGTCCTTGCCGAAGATTTTCTTGAAGACCTTGAAGAAGCCGCCCTTCTTTTTATCTTTGTCGTCAGCCTTCTTTTTCTCTGAATCCTTGGCCGACTCCTTCTGGTGTTTCGGGTCTTTCTTCGGATCGGGCGCGGCAGCGGTTTTC
Source organism: Blastocatellia bacterium (assembly GCA_039648975.1). GTDB lineage: Bacteria > Acidobacteriota > Blastocatellia > UBA7656 > UBA7656 > DATENM01. The sequence goes on along the minus strand of JBBWZK010000195.1, from coordinate 600 downwards.
GGCGCAGTTTCCGGCTCGCGCGATTCGCTGACGGTCTTCGGCGCAGGCGCAGGCTCGGTCTTCTTCGACGCGGGCGCAGGCTCGGCAGCCGGCGTGGGCCTGGCGGCGTCTTCATCCGTCTGCGCGGCTGCCTTCGGGTTGAGCGCCGGCGTCGTTTCGTTTTCTGTGGTCGACTTTACCTTATCTTTCTTCTTGGCGTTGGGATCGGCAGGCGGCGCTTCGGCAATGACGATCTCCGGCTGATCGCCGGAGGGTGCAGAGGCGCTATCGCCGGCGCTTGATGGGTTGCTGGAATCCGCCGGCTTGCTGGTCGAAGGCGTAGCCGGCGCGGGCGAGCTTGATGCGGTCGGCAAAGCGCGCGAACGCGGAATCATAAAAACCGACACGGCGGACAAGACCAGCGCGCCGACCAGCAAACCAATACCAAGCAGCGACCATGTGCGATGATGCGCCGGCGCGCCTGTGGCCTCGGCTTGACGCGCCAGGCGCGTGCCGTCGAGGTCGCAGAATTTCATATCATCCGCGAAGGTTTCATTGCAGACTGGACATACTTTCATACGACTCCTCAGGTTCCCATTGAAGCAGTTCGCCAGGATGGAA
>JBBWZK010000176.1:0-28072 GCA_039648975.1 Blastocatellia bacterium | reverse complement strand
CGCGCGCCGTCCTGATCGATGTGAAGAATGGCGACGAATTCATCGCCTGCATAACGGCCCAGAAAATCCGAGGCGCGAATCTGTCTGGCCAGCACCTGCGCCACTTCCTTCATCACGCGGTCGCCCGTCTGATGGCCGAGCGTGTCGTTAATCGCTTTGAAGCCGTCGAGGTCCATCATCAGAATTGAGAACGGCAGATTGAATCGTCGCGCGCGGCCCGCCGACTCTTCAAACTTCTGGCGCAACGCGCGGGCGTTCGGCAAACCCGTCAGCAGATCGCTCAGGGCGATGGCCTGTGTCTCTTCATGTTGCAGCGCGTTGGCGATGGCATCCGACGCCAGTTTGGCGACCGCTTCGAGCAAGCGCAGATGATCGGCCTCGTAGGCCGGCAGGTCTGCATGATAGAGCGTCAGCGCGCCGAGCACATCGTCGCCTTTCATCAGCGGCACGCTCATCGCCGTGCGGTAGTCGTCGCCCAGATCAAGGCGCGCGGCTTTGAAATCGAGTTGTGGATCGCAGTTGTACATCGGCTGGCGATTGACCGCGACGTAGCCCGTGATGCCTGAGTTGAGCATGATGCCCTGCCCATTGAAGCGCCCGGCGTGGCGACCTGCGGCATGCATCGCTTCCAGCTCAATCGAATCCGGCTTTTGTAGATAGAGCACGCATGTGGTGTAGCTGACGATGTCTTGCAGACGCGACGAGAAGACGGCGAACATATCACGCAGGTCGAGGCTGTTGCCGATGGTTTGGGCGATGTCGTAAAGCGTGATGACTTCGCGGTGCGCGTTGCGTATCTGCTCGAAGACGGCGGCGCGGTTCTCCGGTCGTTGCAGCGAAGGCTGAACCGAACTGGCGCTCGCCGCTTTCGCGTTCGCACGTATAGGCTTCTGCCGGCGAATCTCTTCTTCGAACTTCGGCAGGTGTTCGAGAAAAACCCGCACGACCTGCGGATCGTACTTCGTGTCGACGCCGGACTGGAGCAAGGCGATGGCTTCATCGCGCGTCAGGCCTTTGCGGTATTGGCGGTCTTCGCGCGCCGCGTCGAAGCAATCGACGACCGCCAGAATGCGCGCCGTCATGGGAATCTCTTCGCCCCTCAGACTATCTGGATAACCCGTGCCGTCCCAGCGCTCGTGATGATGCCGCACCACCGGCACGACCGGATAGGGAAAGCCGACGCGCTCCAGTATCGCCGCGCCGACCGTGGTGTGGATTTTCATCTTCTCGAACTCGGCAGTGGTTAGCTGGCTAAGCTTGTTGAGAATGTAATCGGGCACCGCGAGCTTGCCCACGTCGTGCAGCAGCGCGCCGGCTTTCAAGGCTTCGATCTCAAGTTCGGGCAGATCGAAGGCGTGCCCCATCCCTGTCGCGTAAATCTGCACGCGATGCACATGGTCGTGCGTCGTCTCGTCTTTCACGTCAATGGCCATGGCCAGCGCTTCAATCGTTCGCAGGTGCAGTTCGGCCATCTGCTCGGCGTGCGTCATCGACGATTGCACACGGTCGAGATAGACCTTGTAAGTGAAATAGGTGATGGCGGCAACCGGCACCGAGATGATGAAAGCGTAAAACGAGATGACCGTGAGCAGCCGCACGGCCAAGCAGGCCGCCAGCGCGCCGGCGAAATACGTCAGCGAGGTCCACAAAAACGATTCATGCCAGGTCTTGAGCAGCTTCTGTTTGTCGCGCAGCGCATTGACGACGCTCACCAGTCCCGAATTGACCAGGTAATGAGTCAGCGCCATGGTTTGCGCCATCAACAGCAAACGGCTGAAGCTGGTGTGCGTCTCTGCCGCCGGCAACAACTGGCCAGCGCCGATGTGCATCTCTGGCGGAAAGAGACTGTTGATGACAACGCCCGAAACGAAGATCGACAGGCTCATCACGGCGACGTTGAACGGCATGACGCGGCGTTTGTTCGGATACTTCAGCGAACAGGCAAGGCCGTTGATGCCGGCAAGCAGAACCGACGGCATCACGCCATAAAGCATCAGCGAGATGTAAAGGCAGGCATCGTCCAGCATCACCGTGCCGGACGTCTTCGGGATGTGAATATCCGTGCGACCGACGACCACCACCGTAACCAGGCTCAACAACAACCAGTTCAATTTGAACTGACCGCCGAAGGCAACGTTGTAGAAGGCGCAGGCAAAGATAGACAAGCCGATGCATGAAACGGCGGCAAGAAAAATGTTCGACGCGCGACTTTCGTTCGACGGTTGTGGCATCGCCTTATCCTGGCGCGGCAGGGGCCCGCTCATATTTGCGAATCGAGTCACAGGGGGGCGCGACTCGTTTGACTCGCCGGAGCGCATGCCCTTGCTACTCATCTGGGGAAGAGAGCAGCCAGCCGGGTTCACGAAAACGGCTCTCATGCGATTGCCCTGCAACTGAGAAAAATGCGCTCATCCTTATCAACCCGTGTGCCATGCGGGTATGTGACTCTGCTGCCGTCGGAAGGTCTGCAAACAGAGCGGATGGCGGCCACGCTGCCTGGCCTTTTTTGTGCCAATAGCAGCAAATTATTACCTGCGCGCGCGCGGTGGCGGCGCGGCTTGCCGTTCACCGCGCGCCCTCGATGGCTTTACGCCATAGGTCAGAAGGTGGCCGATTCGGTCATAATGATAAAATGCCTCACTCGAATCGGTCATTTTTCCGCAAGCCGCTCGCGCTGCGGCGGAGAAGCGGGATAGAATCTTTCAAGCGAAAGGCCATGCGAATTACTGAGATTTACCAGAGCATTCAGGGCGAATCGAGCTATGCAGGGCTGCCGTGTGTCTTCGTGCGCACGACCGGTTGTGACCTGCGTTGTAGTTGGTGTGATAGTGAATTCACCTTCACCGGCGGCACACGCATGGGGCTGGATGAGATCATCGCCGAAGTCGAAAAGCACAATTGTCACTTGGTTGAATTGACCGGCGGCGAGCCGATGTTGCAGCGGGAGATTTATGAACTGGCAACCCGGCTATGTGACGCAGGCCACACCGTGCTGATCGAGACAGGGGGCCACCGGGACATCTCGAAACTCGACCCGCGCGTCGTCCGCATTATGGATTTGAAGTGCCCGGCATCGGGCGAATGCGAGAAGAATCTCTGGTCGAACCTCGAACACCTGCGCCCGGCGGACGAAGTCAAATTCGTCATCGCCGACCGCCAGGATTACGAATGGACGCGCCAGATCATCCGCGAACATGGTCTCGAAGAGCGCGTGCAGATTTTGCTGTCAACGGCTTTCGCCAGCCTCGAGCCGCAGCAGGTGGTTGCGTGGATGTTGGAAGACCGCCTGCGTGCCCGCTTCCAGCTTCAGCTTCACAAGTACATCTGGCCGCCGGAGGCGAGGGGAAGATAGTGGGGGAGTGGGGGAGTAGGGGAATAGGAGAAAATCCGTGCTGCTCTGCTTCTCTCTTTCTCCACTACTCCCTCACTCCCTCCCCCACTATCTCTTCACATTCCCATAATGTTGTAGCCGCTATCGACGTGCAGGATTTCGCCGGTGATGCCGCGCGACATATTTGACAATAGGAAGAGCGCCGCGTCGGCGACTTCCGCTTGATCAATGTTGCGGCGCAGCGGCGCGTGATTGCGCATGTGTTCGAGTATCTTGGAGAAACCGCCGATGCCTGCCGAGGCCAAGGTTTTCACAGGGCCTGCCGAAAGCCCATTGACGCGAATGCCTTGCGGGCCGAGGTTCGCCGCCAGGTACTTGACGCTCATGTCGAGCGCCGCCTTGGCGATGCCCATCACGTTATAGCCTGGAATGACGCGCTCGCCGCCCAGATAGGTCAATGTAATGATGCTTCCATTCCGTCCTTCCATCAGCGATGCGGCCTGCCGCGCAATCGCCGTCAGCGAATAGACGCTAATCTCCTGCGCAATCCGAAAGCCTTCGCGCGAGGTGTTGATGTAGTCGCCTTCGAGTTCTTCGCGCAAGGCGTAGGCGATGCCGTGAACGACGAAGTCGAGGCTGCCGAACTCGGCTTTCAATTTAGCGAAGACGGCAACGATGTCCTCATCTTTCGTCACGTCGCAGGGCAGTACGAGCGGACTGTTCAACTGCTCGGCCAGTTCGCGGGCGTTCTCTTCCAGCCGCTCGCCCTGATAGGTGATGGCGATGCGCGCGCCTTCATCGTTGGCGCGGCGAGCGATGGCCCACGCCAGGCTACGCTTGTTGGCGACTCCGAATACGACTCCGGTCTTTCCTTCTAAAAGCATGGCTCTCCTAATCGGGTTGTGGTTCCTGGCTCCTAGTTTCTGGTTTCTGGTTTCTGGTTATCTATGAGCAGTGATGCAACTTGTTACGGGCAAATCCGGCTAAAAATATCCAACCAGGAACCAGAAACCAGGAACCAGGAACCCATACCTATTGTCTTTTCTCAGGCGTGATCTTCAAAATCATGTCGCGCCCGTCGCGGCGGATAGCAATTTCGACTTCTTCGCCGGCGCGCATCTCGCCGAGCGCGTAGGTGTAATCATAAACATTCTTGACCGGCGTTTTGCCGAGCCGCGTGACGAGATCGCCGGCCTTGAGTCCGGCGCGTTCGGCGGGCGAGCCTGGGCGTACACCGTCCAATTTCATGCCGTCGCTTTGATCCGCATAGTTGGGGATCGTGCCGAGATAGACACGGAAGCCGCCGCTCGTCGGTTTCGATTCGCTCTTCACTTTCGTGAAGGCGAGGCGTTGCGGGTCGTTAGCGACTGACGTGGCGATTTCGCGCACGAACTCGGCCACCTGACGGATGCCTTCGGCGTTGATTTTGTCGGCGGTGTCGCTCGGCTTGTGATAATCGTCGTGCGTGTTGGTGAAGAAGAAGAGCACCGGAATGTCTTTGACATAAAACGATTGGTGATCGCTCGGCCCGAAGCCGTCCTGCCCGTAGCTCAGTTGAAAGCGGCTGCCGGAGCCCGCTCCAGCCGCTGCCGGTTTGCTGTTGCTTTCGCTGTTGAGCTTTTCGACGAGCGGTTTCCACACAGGGCTGGTGCCCAGGCCGCCGATGAACAGCCCGTTGTTGCGCAGCCGCCCGATCATGTCCATATTGAGCATCGCCACCGTCGAGGCGATTGGCACGGGCGGATTTTTGGTGTACGCCGCCGAGCCGAGCAAGCCCAGCTCTTCGCCGGAAAATGCGATGAAGATCACACTGCGCTTGACTGAAGCGCGATTGGCTGTCATGACGCGCGCCAAGTCGAGCAAGGCCGAGGTGCCCGAAGCGTTATCATCAGCGCCATGATGAATCTGGCCGTCGGGATTGGCGGCCAGGGATTCCGGCCCGCCCAGTCCCAGATGATCGTAATGCGCGCCGATGACGACATACTCAGAAGCCATCCTTGGGTCGCTGCCCGGCAAGAGGCCGACGACGTTGGCGGCGTTGCCGTTGACTTTGACGACATCGGTCTTGAAAGAGACGGTCAGGTTCTCTATGGCTAAAGGCGCAGTGCGCGCCTTGGCGCGCTCCACCGCATCCGCGCCGGTGAATTCGCTTTTAACCGGCGGCGCTTTTCGCTCTTCAAGAATGGTGTTGGCCAGCACGCGGCTGATGACGACCACGGGGATGCCTGCATCGAGAAAGTTCAAATCGTGATGCAGGCGCGACAGGCGGTCGTGTTGAAAAACTTTTTCCTCGCTGACGAAGATGACGCCGCGCGCACCCTTCTCGCGCGCCTTCAGGGTTTTGTTTTGAATCTCCAGTCCGGGCTGCGTGTACTGTGCAAAGCGCCCGTGCGGGTTATCGCCGTCGGGGCTGCCGCGCAGAATCATCACCAGCTTGCCTTTCACGTCAACGCCCGCATAGTTGTCGACCTGCAACTCCGGCGCGCTGATGCCGTAGCCTGCGAAGACGATTCCGCCCGTCGCCGTTTCCGAGGCAGAAAAGGCCAGCGGCATGAAATCATCACCGGCTTTGTAGCTTTGCTCACTCGCCGCCGTTTTCACTTGAAAGAGATTCTGCGTGCCCAGTTCGACGCGCGCCACGAAGCTGAACGGTTGCAGATAGCCGGACGGGGAAGCCGGCTTGAGGCCATAGCTGCGAGACTCTTTTTCAATGTAGCGGGCGGCTTCGTCGGCAGCCGGTGTGCCGGCGCGGCGGCCCTGTAGCTGGTCGGAAGCGAGGTACTGAACGTGCCCACGTATGCGCTCGGTCGACAGCCCGGCAGATTGGCCGGCGGCTTGCCGGTTGAGATCAAGCGCGGCGCTGGCCGGATGGAGCGCCGGCGAGGCGCTGCTGATTAAGAACGCGGATGATAAAAGCAGTAGAAGAATTTTTCGCGAGTTCATTTGAGCTTACTCCTTATGGGCGAACGTCAGGCGGACTGAAGATGCATGACTGGCGGTCAATCTTATAGGCAGCGTATCGCATAACGAACCGATGGGCCATCATATCCAGCCGCGCGAACCAGTGTCAATGGCAGGCCGCAAGCGCCAACGCGACGGCGCGTCGTGAAAAGAGCTTGAGCCCGGCGGTTTTTCTAATTGTCGCTCCGCAGGTTTGACGATATACTATGGTACTGGCATCAACCCCCCTGCCAGTGAATGTGGTTCTGAATTATCTGTAGATTTTGCTGAAGACATGGTTCACTGCAAAGCGACCGCAAACGAGTCGGCAATCAGGGCCACAGGCTTCATCGGGTTGTGATATTCAGGTTATTGAAACAAAAGCTTGCGCCATAGCCGCAGCCTTGCTGCGGTGTGCTTGTCATCATAAAGAAGGAGTAGATCATGCCTAATAGTCAATCTGTATCCAGGCGTCTGCCTGTGATGCTTTTTATACTGACTGGACTACTGAACTGGACGCTGCTGCCGATTTCGTCCGCTGCGCGAGCCAGCGCAGAGGCCAGGGCAGCGACCGCATCGTCGCCGGCTCTGAATCCGCCGATCAGCGAAACCACACAGGCGCGTGTGCGCGCCGCTTACGGCGAGTTGCCGATGTATTTTGAGAGCAATCAGGGACAGTTCGATGGGCGCGTCAAGTTCGCCGCTCGTGGCGCAGGCTATGCGCTATTGCTAACCGGCGACGAAGCGCTGTTGAGCTTGCACAGCGGCGACCGCAATGCGCCGGCAGCCGAGGCGATGGGCCACGAGTTGGCTCAGGAGAAATCGCCCACGACAGCGCCCGAGACGAAAGCGGCGGTGATTCGCATGAAGCTGGTCAACGCCAACCGCGCCGCCAGCGTGCGCGGCGAAGAGGAGTTGCCGGGCCGCAGCAATTACTTCGTCGGCAATGATCCGGCAAAGTGGCGCACAGCGGTGAGCCATTACGCCAGGGTCACATACAAGAGCGTCTATCGCAGCGTTGATCTGGTCTATTACGGCAACGGGCGCGAGTTGGAGTATGACTTCAAACTGGCTGCCGGAGCCGATCCGGCGGCAATCCGTCTACGCTTTGACGGCGCGAAGCGACTGCGCCTGGATGCTACGGGCGAACTGGTGATCAGCACGGAGTCCGGCGATGTGCGGCAGCACAAACCGTTGGCCTATCAGGAAGTGTCGGGCAAACGGCGGCAAGTGGCGGCGCGCTACGTACTGCGCGGCAACCATCAAGTGAGCTTTGCGCTGGCGCGCTATGATCGCCGTCAGCCGCTGGTGATTGACCCTGTGCTTTCTTATTCCACCTACCTCGGTGGCACGAATAGTGATCGGGTCAATGGCATCGCCGTCGATGCGGCGGGCAATGCTTATCTGGTCGGCACCACGTTGTCGACGAATTTTCCTGCCAGTCACTCGATTGGCCTGAGCAACTTTATGATGCGCCCACTTTTTGTGGTCAAGATGAACGCGGCGGGCAATGCGTTGATCTATTCGACCCTCATCAGTGGTATGGAGAGTGACGCTTCCAGTTCCAGTTCCAGTTCCGGGCAGGCGATAGCCATAGATGCCGCCGGCAATGCTTATGTCACCGGCGAGACCACTGCCTATAACTTTCCGACGACGCCCGGTGCTTTTCAAACGGTCAAAGGTCAATCGGAAGGCGGCGGACCTTTAGAGTCCTTCGCCTTGAAGCTGAATCCCAATGGGTCGGCGCTGGTCTATTCGACTTATCTGGGTGGCGGCTATGACGATAGTGGCAAAGGCATTGCCGTTGACGCCACCGGTCATGCCTACATCACGGGACAGACGAGGTCTCCGGACTTTCCGACAGCCAATGCCATGCAGCCGACAATGGGCGCTACGCAGGATGCCTTTGTCACCAAGCTGAATGCGACGGGCACGGCACTGGTCTACTCGACATATCTGGGCGGCGGCGAAAATGAAAGCGGCAACGGCATTGCCATAGATGCCGCCGGCAATGCTTATGTAGCGGGCGGCACCTCATCCAGCGACTTTCCTACTGCGAATGCTCTACAGCCGGGCTATCGCGGCAGAGGCGCGTTCACCAGCAGCGACGGCGGCAACAACTGGACGGCGGTTAGCGATGCCTTCCCCATCACTACATCGATCACTGCCGTCGCCATTGACCCCGCAAATTCGTCTGTGGTTTACATCGGCACAGATACGCATGGCTCGTTCAAGAGCACGAATGGCGGCAGCAGTTGGACGGCAATCAATAACGGCGTCCCGGATGCGACCGACTTCGGTTTTCCCGGTCTCTACTTCACCGTCAACGACCTGGAGATTGATCACAACAACCCGGCGACCCTCTTTGCCGGAGTGACCTTCAACGGCGTCCTCAGAAGCACAGACGGCGGCAATAGTTGGATCAAGGAACTTGGCAACTCCGTGACCTCTGTGAAGATCGATCCGACGAATTCGGCGATGGTCTATGCGGCGGGCATCAACAACGGTCTGTATCAAAGCACGGACAGCGGCCAAAGCTGGGATGACTATGGCAGCGACTTTCACCTTAATTCGGGTGTTCGTAGCCTGGCGATTGCGCCAACCAATCCGTCGACGCTTTATTTCGGCACAGAGACCCGAGGACTCTGGCGTGTGGGCGGCGGCAATCCGCCGGGGCCGTTGCCGTTCCCTATCTCTACCCTGTATCTATCGCTGGCGATTGACCCGACGACGCCAACGACGATTTACGCGGGCACAGCAAATGGCGGCTTGTTCAAGAGCACGAATGGCGGCAACAGTTGGGCGGCAATGAATAATGGATTGCAAAATGGGCTAGGCATTTTCCCCATCACATCGCTGGCCATCGATCCGCAATCGCCGTCTACGGTCTATGCGGGCACGATAGGCGGCCTGTTCAAGAGCACGAATGGCGGCGGCAACTGGACGCCACTGCGAGCCGGTCTGACGACAACCCGTACATCTGACATCGCCATTGACACGCAGGCCACGTCGCACCTTTATATTGGCGCAAAGATTGCCGATGATGCTTTTGTCGCGAAGCTGAATGCGGCAGGCTCGGCGCTCGCCTTTTCAACCTATCTCGGCGGACTCGACACGGATGACGGATTCGGTATTGCCGTTGACGCGGCGAGCAATGTCTATGTCGCCGGCACCACGTATTCGACCGATATTCAGAGTGTCAATTCGGCACGCCCGTTTGCCGGCAATAGCGACGCCTTTGTGCTGAAGTTAAGCGCCACAGGCGGGCCGGCTTATTTCACCACCATCGGCGGCAGCAGCTATGAGCAGAGCAGTGCCCTTGCCATAGATCCGGCAGGCAACGCCTCGATTACCGGGAACACGTCTTCCGCAGACTTTCCGATAACGTCGGAAACGATTCCGGTCGTCGGCGGCTCGTGTCCAGACTGTATACAGGCGTTTGTTACGAAGCTAAACACGGCAGGCACGACGTTGCTTTATTCGACCTATCTCGGCGGCAACGCACTCGACCCAGGCGGTATCGGGACGCTGCGGGCAAAGGGTAACACGATTGCCGTTGATTCTGGGGGCAGCATTTACGTTGCCGGCCAGACCGTTGCCACTAACTTTCCAGTAACCGCAGGAGCATTCGATCCCACTTATAATGGAGCGGGCGATGGGTTTGTTACGAAGCTCGGCTCGTTCGACATCTGTATGCAGGACGAGACGAACGGCAACCTGCTGCAATTCAACTCGACGAACGGTGATTATCGCTTCACCAACTGTCGCAAAGGGATTGTCTATACAGGCAAAGGCACGGTGACGGTGCGCGGCTGCAAGACGACGCTGACGGCCAGGGCTGCCAATCAGACGCTGACGGCGCTGGCCAACACCTGCTCGCGAATGGCATCAGCGGAACTGGTTGTGCAGGGGAAGTCGTTGACCATAACCGACCAGGACATGGCGAATAATACGTGCGGCTGCAAGTGAGTTGCGCGTGAGTTGCACGGGCAGGCGACGCGCAATGCGCCTGTTCAAAAATGACGGCTGGCTGCGTGATGGCAGCCAGCCTTTTTATTTTTCGTTCGGCCTGTTCAGTCGACGGTGACAATGGTTTCGCGCCTGAAGAAGCGCGGCACGGCGGCGAGCAAGGCCAGCAGCGTCAAGGCCAGCAGCACTCTGGGCGCCCCTGCCCCCGGTGTCGGGCCGAGCATCAACACGCGCAGCAGCGACAGCACCTGCGATAGCCCTAGCGACACCAGCAGCGCCCACCATGCCCAGCGCTCGCCGCGACGATACGGCCCAAGCACAACGAACAAGCCGAGCAGCGCATAGCCGAGCGCCCACGTTGCCGCCGTCGCGCGCCGCCCGCGCACGGCTTTCACCGCCTCGTCGCCGCCCGTCGCCCTGACCTGTTCAAGCGTGTACTCTATTGCGATATTGTCCCGCAGCCCGGTGTAGGCAATCCGCAAGGATTGGACCGCTAAGATCGCCGTTGCCAACAGCACGACGAATAGAATCACCCAGCTTGCCAGAAACAAAACTCTCACGCCTTTCATAGCTGCCTCCTTGAAAATGATGAATGATGAATGATGAATTGAGGGAGGAAACGGCAGGGAATGATCTATAGACAATCCGGCTTCCCTTTCCTCTTTAGTTCATCATTCATCATTCATCATTCATCATTTCTTACTGACTCCCCGCCAGTGCCGTGATCAATAAAATAGTCTTCTTGACGCCGCGATAAAACGGCTCGATCTCGCACCACTCCGAGAGCGAATGATCGCCGCCGCATGGGCCCGCGCCAGTCGAGATGGCGTTGAGACCGGCAAGCAGCGCGACATTCGCGTTGTTCGAGGCGGTCGGCGTCACCGTGACGTTTTCAAAGCCCATCGCGCGATGCACCGCTTCGCTCATGCGCACAGTGAACGAATCGCGGTTGCCTGCGAGTTGCGCCGCCGGTAGCTTCTCTTCGACATCCTCGACCTTCAACTGCATGCCTGCACGCTCGGCTTCTTCGCGGCAGATGTCAATGATGCGCTTTTCGAATTCGTCAATGGCGCGCTGCTCGGTCGAGCGCAAATCAACCGTGAACCATGCATCGGCGGCTTTCGCGTTGACGACCTCCGCGCCGCCGAGCATGCCGACGTTGATGTTGACTTCCGGCTCCTGCGGCAACTCAAGCTCATAGATGCGCTTGATGGCGCGCGCCAGCGGCAAGGCCGCCGAGTAGGGCGGCGTCTTGGAGCGCGTGTGGCCGCCCGGCCCGATGAAATGAAACTTATACCAGTTGATGCCGATGCCGCCGTAAGTCAATCCTTGATAACCGCCGTCGAGCGCGACGTACTGGCCGATGCGCTCACGGTTCTCTTTGATGAAGTGCTTCGCGCCGCCAAACGAAGTCTCTTCTTCGACGGTGAAGACGAAAAGCAAATCGCTAAGAGTTTTGATGCCCGCTTCGTTCATGGCGCGAATCGAGGCGAGCAACGCTTCAACGTTGCGCGTATCGTCGCCAATGCCCGGCGCATAAATTTTGCCGTCGCGAATTTCAGCTTTGATCTTCAAGCCTTCCTGAAACACCGTGTCCAGGTGCGCATCGAAGACCACAGGCTTGCCGCCGCCAGTGCCTTTGCGAATCGCGATGATGTTGCCTGCCGCGTCGCTATAGACGCGGTCGAGCTTGTAAGTGTCGAGCAGACGCTTGACGAAGGCGGCGCGCAATTGTTCTTTGCTCGACGGCGCGTTGATTTCGGTTATGGCTTTCCACTCATTGAGAATCTCATCGCGATGCGCATCAATGTAATCAAACGCACGTTTGACATCCGCACGTTCCAGAATCGCTTTCGCCTGCGCGTTGTAATCCTGCGCGCGCACGCTAACCGAGACGACTGCCGCGCAGACCAGCACGGCCACCAGATGTTTCATTCCTGCTCCCCGTTGATGAATTGAGATGACGAAGCGGTATTGTAATGGATGAAAGATGCAGGCGGAAAGCGGAAGAGTGAGGGAGTGGGGGAGTAGAGGAGTAGGGGAGTAAGAGAATCAGACGGCACGCAAGCCGAATCCTCTCCTCCCTCACTCCTCTACTCCCCCACTCCCTCACTTCTTAAGGGTTCGCGGCTCGGCGCGGGCGCGGCGCATCGGTTGTCGAAGTGCGGCGCATCGCCGGATCGTGGACGCGCGGGCGACCCGACAAGCGCCACTCGATGCGCTTGATGGCGACCGTCGCGATGTCTGCGGTGTCTGGCCCGGAGCTTAGCGCGATGGGCTGCAACTCTTTGATGGTGTCGGAGTCGCCGATGCGGCCCAGTATTTCAATCACCTGCTGGCGGACGAGGCGATTGCTTGAACGCACGTGCGGATAGAGATCGGCAGGCTGAGCCTCCATCAGGTAACCGCGCGCCTGCTCCTGCTGATCTGTGTCGAGCTTGCGCACGATGTTTTGAATGTTCGGGCGGCTGCCCATCTTGTAAAGCGCGAAATACTCTGCGAGCCGCACGTCGCCGTTGCCTTCCGTGAGCACGAGCCGTGAAATCTGATCCATATAACGCGGCTCGCCGATGCGCGCCAAGCCCTCGAAAGCGTACTGGCGGCGGTCGCCGTCTTTGTCTGTCATGTTCTCGACGAAGGTCTGCTCGGCGCGCTCGTCGCCGATCAGTGAGAGCGCCCACAGCGCCGCTTCGTCGCGCGGCGGCAGGTAGGTGAAGCGGCCTTTCACCTTGCCCATAACTTTCGACACTGTGCCTTTCTTCTCAGGCCCAAGGCCGTAGACCGATAGCAGCGGCTCGACGGCAGGCTTGTATTTGAGCAGACCTGCGGCGACCATCGCCTGTGTGCGGACTTTGTGGTTCGAGTCACGGAAGAAGGAGATGAGGTAGCGGCCCGCCGACGGATCGCCGATTTTGATGAAGGCGCGGATCACGTCAATGCGCACATCCTGATCGGCATTCAACGCATCGGCGAGTTGCGAGATGGCGTGCGTGCCGCGCAGCACGCCGAGCGCGCGAATGGCTGAGACGCGCACGTCGCGTTCATTGTCGCCGCGCGCCGTGTCGCCGAGCGCTTGAATGATCTCAGGCGCGACGAAGATGTAAGGCTCGATGATCGAGTGATCGCTGGTGTCGAGCAGCGGGTTGAACCAGTTCCAGCCGTCGCGCCGGTTGGTGATGAAATCGATATCGTGTTCGGTGTAGAGCATGACGAGCGACTTGACGGCGGCGTGGCGCACCGGGTCGCTGGGATCTTTGAGCGCGTCGAGCATATCGGGGAGGGCCGTGAAGTCTTTGATCTTGCCGAGCGAGTTGACGGCTTCAAGGCGTACGTCGCGGTCTTCGTCTTTGCGAGCCGTGACCGAGAGCGCCTCGACCGCGAGTTGATTGTGTTCGCGCCGCTCGCCGAGCTTTCGAGCGGCATCGCTGCGCGTCTTTACGTTCGGGCTTTTCAGATAAGCGAGCAGCGTCTCAAGCGATTCATCGCTGGCTGTGACAGTGAGGGTGAGCAGCACGATAGCTACAGCGGCACACAAGGTTCGCGCGTAAGTCTTATGCATAGCGAAACACCTCTGAAGGAAACTATTGGCCGATGGATTAAGGCCGAGGGGCTAACTTGCGGGAACCTGTCCTTCCGATGAGCTATTGTCTGCCTGACCGCAAAGCAAAGTCAAGCAGCAATGCGCGGCAGCGCAGCAATCCTGTGTAGCCCGATTCATCGGGCTTTCCCGAAGGGCACATAGGCCAGCCGTTTTACGGCTGGTATCGAGGCGAGGGTGTTTTCTATAGGGCGTTTTAACGTCCTTCTCTATCGGCTTCAGCCAGTTGAGTGATGATGGCTAAAGCCTGCGCGAGTAAGCGCGCTGAAGCGCGCTGATGAATGGCTCACACCGTGCCAACCAGCGCTAGAAGCGCTGGCCTATAGCCCTTCGGGAAAGCCCGATGAATCGGCCTGCATGGCTAACAATGATTGCTGTAGAAACTAATGGTGGCATCTTCTGGCTTGCTCAACCAAGCTGCGCGGCAAGCTCGTCCACTTCGTTGTCGCGCCGATGGTAGCCCATGCGCTCGATCATCTCACGAGCAGTCGTTAAGTGTTCGCGAGCTTTGTCCGGGTTACCTTGCGCCAGATGTAGCCGCGCCGATTCGAGATGATAATCCGCGAGATGCAATCCCATGCCGTCGCGCTTGGCGATGCGCATCGCTTCGGCCAGATCGCGCTCGGCCCGCCCGTAATCGCCATTGAATCGGTGCAACGCCGCGCGCGCCAGCAGTCCGAGCGGTAAGTGATCCACCGACCCTGCTTGTCGCAGCCTGTCCACCGCACGGTGCAAAAATTCTGACGCTTGCGTGGTATCGCCCGCGCCTGCCTGTTGCGCTTCGAGCAGCCATGCACGCCCCAATGAGAGGTTGTCCAACGCGATGGGGAGTAGCCAGTTTGTCGGTATTACCCATTCGAGCGTCCGGGCAGCGTGTTCTTTCGCTTCCTGCACCTGCCCTTGACTGAGCAGCAGATCGCAGTACCAAAATCCCCACACTGAATGGAGGAGTGGGTATTTAGGCTGCCACTGCTTTTGTATCTCTTCGGCTTGGCGGAAGGCGGCGACTGCTTCCTCGGTGCGCTCCGCGTGATGCAGCGCATTGGCCAGCGTTGTTCGTTTAGTAACTTGTTGCCCTTCGTCACCGCTGCGATCTGCCAGTTCTACGCTCTGCCGGGCAAGCTTGAGCGCTTGTGGTAGGTCACCAATTGTCTGGTAGAGTTGGCTGAGGTTACTGGCATTGATGGAAGCGTTTTGCCAGTCCTCAATTGCGATCCGCGCTTGTAATGCTGCCTGCATTGGCTGCGCTGCTTCCTGCAATCGCCCGAGCGCGCGGAGGCCACAGCCCACCTGATTCAGTAGAAACCCTTTATCTTTTTCATTGAGTTCCGCTATCGGTTCTTCCCAGAGTATTTCAAAGAATTTGGACAGCACGACCAAATCAGCGCCATAAGCACCGAACTTGTTAATATGGAAATGCTCATCTCCTCTCAAAATGCGCCGATAGTATACCTTGTACAATGCCTCCTGATGCCTGCCCGCTGCGCAACCATGCGACACGGCAGCAAACAGTGGAGACATCTCTTCGACCGTCTCAGGTAATTCTTTCGCTGTGCTCTTGAAATGTTCGTAAAGCCGATTGTTGGCTTCGCGCCAAGCATCGGGGCGCTCGCGTTTGAGCAGCTGCCGGAAATGCTCGCGCACCAGCGGATGTGCATCCAGCGTGTCAGACTCATTCGCCGATGCCGCGCCCAGCAGCTTGATCCGGCGCAGCTTTGCCAATGCCTGTTTCCATTTTTGCTCTTTCAAATTCTGCAACGCTTCGGTCAGCCCCGGAATTGCGGGCGCGGCGCGCAAGGCCATGATGGATGCGATGTCGGCGGGACGATCAAACAATCCCAGCAAGCGCAGCACCGCCAGTTCGACGCCTTCGCCGAGCCATTTTTCGTAAGCTCGCATCACGCGCTCGGCGTGGCGACCATGCCGCACGTCTTCTTCCAGATTATCAATCTCGTTGCGCCGTCGAATCTCGCCGCCGCAGACATCGGCGAGATAACTGCCCAGCAAGGTCAGCGCCAGCGCGTGGCCTTCATACTCCTTCACTGCCTGTTCTAGTTCATCATCATCACCTTTGACTTGCTGCGCCCGCAAAAGCTTCGTGCCGGCTTGCGGCGACAAGTGTTCAAGCTCATGTTGAATGACTGTGCTATTTTCAAAATCGTCCAGATCGCTGACTCGCTCGCGCGTCGAGATCACGCACAGCCCATTTTGCTGCGCTGCCAACTCGACCAATAGCGCCTGCAAGGCCGCATCCTTCAATCGTCCTCCATACGATCCCGGCGGATGTTGCAACGGTTCAAGCCCATCGAGAATCAGCAGCGTGCGCGTTTGCCGGATGAAGTTTGCCAGCCGTTCGCCTTTGTCCCACGGCGAGCCTGCTGTGGGGTCGGTGTCGCCGAACCAGCGCAACGCTTGATCAATGAACAGGTCGGCAGAGGCAGCGCGTTCGCTGGTGCCCTGACTGTAGAACGACCAGCCGTAGACACGCTCTGCGCCGCGATAGTTGTCGCGCGCCATGCGTTGCTTGAGCCAGTGATTGACCAGCGCCGTTTTGCCGACGCCGCCCCATGCGATGAAAGTAATGATGTTGATGTTGGGATTCTCCCAGGCGTCGTCGAGCCGTTGCAATTCGGCGTCGCGACCAAACAGACCGGGGCCGCTCGTCGGCAAACGGGCGATGGAGACTTTGTCGGATGCGAGTGGTGAAGATGGTTGCCTTTGAGGTTTGACTTCATCAGGAATTGAAGAATCAAATTGCGATTTTGCCAGTAAGCCGGATGCCAGCATGGCAATCACAAATTCAGCCGCATTGTGCGCGGCGATTTTCTGGCTTTCTTCTTTGTCGACACCTTTTTTTCCATCCGCCCAATCGCAGATTGCTTTCACCAGAATGCCGTCAACTTTGCTTTGCTGACAAGCAACGTATACACCTGCCCCTTCCATTTCACCGCCGATTGCTTCTTCGGCCATTGCAAGCAATTGATTTCTGAAATCAAGGTTGTCAATCAATTTCTGCCCGGACAGCAATAGCCCGAAATCCACTTTCGCTTTTTTCCAGCGCATGTGAGTTGCGCGAAAACGATCAAGCAGCTTTGCTGAACAAGGCGTTTTGTCTCCTCGCAAAATGTTTTTAGGTTCGCCTGTCTCAGTCGTCCCTACTCGCTGAAGGTCATAGGATTGAAGCTGCCTTGCAACGAGGATGTCGCCGATCTTCTGCTTTTTGGGATTAACGCCAAAGGCAATGCCAACCATGATGACCGCTGACGGGTTCACTTCGGCGATGGCATCCTTTACCGTCAGCAGAGAACCACCCATTGTGTCTGATCCCATCTCAGACCTGACGGCAAAAACACTCACGCCGCCGATCATTCCCAGATCAAAATAGGTTTTATGTTTTCCTGGCCGTTGCTGGTAATCGCGGTTCGTAAGGGTCTTAGCGGTTTCAAGTAATGTCTCAGTCTCGATGTCTGTGACGGTGACAAGTAAGACATCACATTCATATTTACCTTTATCGTCGGGCTTGGTCATCGTCAGCCTCACGCGATCAATCGCCGGTCGGTTTCGCCGTCCTGATGAAACGCAACGGCGCAAGCTCGCTTCGTTCGTTGCCATTGCGGAGCCGCAGCTAAAGCAGTCGCGGAAATATTAGTTGAATCTCAGACAAAGGCAAGGGGAATTAACTTCGGTTGCGCTGCGTCGCAGCAAATCTACGCTACCTTCCTACCTCTTACATTACAGCTTTGGCAGGGTTTGCCGGTCTTTGAACATCTCGCGCCAGAGGTCGCCTTTCTTTTCGAGTCGTGGCGGCACCGTCTTGATCGTGAAGTCGCCTATCTCGAAGCCGCGCGCGATCTCTTGCCAGGTCACGGGCGTCGAGACGCTCGCGCCTGGTTTGGCGCGCACGCTGTAGACTGCCGCCGCCGCTTTGCCGCGCGCGTTCTGCTGCCAGTCAACGTAGACCTGATCTTGCTTGCGCTCGGCGAGCCGGCGTTCAACCGTGGCAATCTGCGGGACGCGCTCGGCCACACGCTCGGATACCTGCTCGGCAAAACGCGCGACTTCTTCGTAACCGTAGCGCCGCCGCACCGGCACATAAATATGTATGCCCGATGAGCCCGAAGTCTTCGGATAGCCCGTGAGCTTTAACTCGTTCAACACATCGCGCATCACCAGCGCCACCTGGCGGACATTCGCGAACGGCGCGCCGTGCGGGTCGAGATCGAAGACGATGTAATCCGGGTGATCTAAATTCCCGATGCGCGAATGCCACGGATGCTGCTCGATGGTGCCGATGTTGACCAGATAAATGAACGCCGCCAGATCGCTATAAACCGCATAGTTGATCGCCCGCCCGGTTTCACTTTCCAACTCGACGGTCTTCAACAAGTCGGGCGCGTTTTCGACGTTGTGCTGAAAAAACATCGGCGCGCGGATGCCGTTCGGGTAGCGTTTGAGAATCGTCGGACGATCTTTCAGGTAAGGCAGAATGGTCTTGCCAACTGTGATGTAATAGCGCAGCAGGTCGCCTTTCGTGTAGCCTTCGTCCGGCCAGTAGACACGGTCGAGACTGGTCAGGTCGACGACTGTGCGACCGACACGGAGCTTGAGATTGCCTGCAAGTTCAGGCTGGCGAAGAAAGGTCATCGTGGAGATGACTTGATCGGCGCGCGGTTGTGCAGGATTAGCGCGGCGCGGCATTCGGAATCCGCCTTTCGCATTAAGATTTCGGCGCGTAATAGCCACGGCGCGCGCGCACACTGAGCGCTTTGCCGCGCGCCGTTACGGTCAGCCGTCGCCAGCGTCCATCGCGTTTTTTGTTCGTCGGATAAAAGGTCAGCGTGTATTGATTGCGCAACTCCTCGACGATGTTGGTGAAGGCTTGTTCGAGGTCGTTGCCTTGCGGCGTGTGGACGTAGCGCCCGCCGGTTTGCTCGGCGAATTCTCTCATGTCGCTGCGGCCTTTGCGCAGCATCAAGGCTTCCTGGGCGCTGCCGGTTAGCGTCTGATCGTCAATCAGATCGACCGTGTAAACCACTATGCCTGCCGCGAGCGCGTGCTTCATCACCGAATCAAAAGTCGCTTTCGTGCTGATGTTGTCCCAGCCGTCGGAGATCAACAGAATGGCGCGGCGTTTTTCAGGGCGCGCGGCCAGCGCCGTGATGCCTTCATCCATGCAGTCGTAGAGACGCGTGCGATCCTCGGCCTTCGCATCCCATATCGCGTCGGCGATGTCGCGCACGTTGGTGAAATCCTGCACCTGGCGCACCTTGTTGTTGAAGCCGTAAACCGCTACCTGATCGTTGTCGCGTATGTGATCGATAAAGCCTGCCGCCGCGCCGCGCACCTGGCCGAACTTGTATTCCATGCTGCCGCTCATATCGATCAGGATGGCGGCGGCGAACGGCGACTCTTCGGCAGAAAACGAATTGATGGCTTGCGGCGCATCGTCTTCGAGCAGCCCAAAATCTTTGGCCTTCAAGCCGTGCGCGTACTGTCCCGCAGCGTCGGTCACTGTCACGTTGACGACGACCAGATCGGCGCGTAGCGTGACGACGTCGTCCTGCTCGGCTGGCGCTTCCGGCTTGCTCGGCTCAACGGTGCGGGCTTTCTTCTCTTGCAACCGCAGCGGCAAACTGCTGCTACTCGTGCCGTGCGGCTGCCATAACAACGCCAGAAGCAGCCACGCAACGGCCCACGGCGTTCGCCGGCAGCGCGCCTTAGCCGATCTCCGTTCGTCGCGGCGGTTGGTTAACATCAGTCTGCTTTCACTGTGCGGCGGATGTGCTGTGCGAGATGGATGATTTCGTTGGCGTTGCTGATGACTGTGGCAGATACCACAAATCGTGTTTGCTGCTTGATGCACTTTTGCACCTTGTCGGCGGCGGCGTTCATTTGTTCGACGGTATCGTTGAGCGGCTTGCTCTGGAGATCGTTCGTCCGATCATCGACTTCGTCGCCGCCGGCTTGCGACAGAATGTGCTTGGCGAGCTTTTCAATCGCGCCGACTTTTTTCAGATCGTCGCCGACCAGCTTGCCTGTGTCGCGGACGACGCGCGCCACTTCAGTTGAAAGCGTGTAGAGCTTGTCTGCGTCGTCGAGCGTCTTTTTGTACTCGGCGTCGGCGCGCGCAATCTCCATGCGTATGCGCATGTCTTCGGGAATGTGCGAGCGTTCCTGCTCGCTGCTGTCCGGGAAAGCCACCGACGGCGGCGGCACGGCTGGCCGCTTGGGAACCGGTGTGGGGGATTGCGCTGCCACTGAGGTTGCGGCCAGCAGCGCGAAGGCGATTGGCAGAAAACACGACTTTGCCATTTTGACTCTCGGTGCGTTCGCTTATTGGGCTAGCTAAACTTTTATCACAGCCGCAAAGCCGACTTCAAAGCGAAACGCGAACGCCGGCGCGCGACGGCTATCGCCGTGCTGGCCAATCACGCAGCGCGCCAAACCGAAGCCTTAGTTTCTGAAGACGCGAGCGAGGTAACTTTCTGTAATGGCCATCACTAAAAACGGCAACAACAAGACGGCGGCGACGGCGAGCGCCTGCGCCAGGTCATGCGTATTGATCAGCGGCAGCAGCGCGGCGTGCAGCCCCATCGCCAAGAGCGCCAGCAGCGCCATCACAATGCCGGCAAAGCGATTCGCCGTCTGCCACGCCGCGTCGTTGGCCATCGAGCGCGGCGTGCCATAACCGAGCAGCCAATTGCGCCGCAGACGCGGCGAAAACCAGTACATCGTTGCACCACACAGGATCAACAACAGATCGCTTGCCATGAGCAAATACTCGTAGATCGACATAAAAAGGTCCACCTAAGTTTTTTTACACGATTCTTTTCTCTAAAGAAAGAGGGGCGTCATTTCTGACTTCCTTATTTAATCCGACCATCACGGTGCGCGTCAAGACTATTGGCGATTGCAATTTTCTTGCTTTTGCGCCAGTCGCCCGATGTAGGGGCAACGCAGTCGCGCACCGCAACGCGCGTTGACTTCCAACGCGAAGGTTTTTATAACGTCATAGACCGCTTATCTGAAGGAGAGAGCCAAGATGAAGATTGGAATGTCGTTGCCGCAACTGGGGCCGCAGGCGTCTGCGGAAAACCTGATCGCCGTCGCCCGCCGCGCCGAAGAACTCGGCTATGATTCGCTATGGGTGCTGGAGCGTTTGCTCTGGCCGCTGAATCCGCAGGAACCTTATCCGGCCTCGCCCGATGGCAGCCTGCCGGCGACCTATCAAAACGTCTTCGACCCGATTGAAACGCTGACCTTCGTCGCCGCGCATACGTCAAAGATCGAGCTTGGCACAAGCGTCCTGGTGCTTGGCTATCACACGCCGATTCAACTGGCGCGCAGACTGGCGACCCTCGATGTCTTATCGAATGGCCGCGCCCTGGTCGGCGTCGGAGTCGGCTGGTCGCGCGATGAATTTGCCGCCGCCGGCACGCCGTTCGCTCGGCGTGGCGCGCGCGCCGATGAATTTCTCGAAGCTCTGATCGCCCTCTGGACGAAAGACCCCGTGGCCTTCGACGGTGAGTTTTATCACATTCCCGAATCGCTGATCGGCCCGAAGCCTGTGCAGAAACCGCACCCGCCGATCTACGTCGCAGGCTTCGGCCAGTACACCTTTGATCGCGCCGTCAAGTACGGCCAGGGATGGAACCCTTCGGGCATGCCGACATTTGAATGGCTTGAGAGCATGATCAAGCAGTTTCATGAAACCGCCGCGCGCGCTGGCCGCGCGCCGATGGAAGTCGTCTTTCGCGCTTTCACTATGGTCTTCGACCAATCAGCCGGTCAGCGCCAGTTCATGATGGGGACGCTTGATGAGATCAAAGAAGACATTCAGCGGCTGCGCGAGATGGGCGTCACGCATCTGATTCATTCGCCGCCGGCCATCGGCTTCACGCCGTCGACCACAGTAGACGACGGCCTGGTGTTGATGGAGAAGTTGATTGCCATATCGCGTTGAGCGAACGTGACAAGTGACAAGTGACAAGCGGGAGGCGTTAAGCCTTTAGTCATTCGTTCTGGCGGCTCATCTGATTAAGCGGAAGTTGCAAGGGAGTCATCGCATGGGCAAGCACGTGCTGATCACCGGAGGCGCAGGCTTCATCGGTTCGCACCTTTCGGACGAACTGTTGAGACGCGGGTACAAAGTGCGGGCTCTCGATAATCTATCGCCGCAGGTTCACGGCCCTGATCAAAGAAGACCTGATTATTTAGACGGCGACGTTGAGTTGATCGTCGGCGATGTCTGCGACTCTGATGCGGTGCGCGCGGCTCTTGAAGGCATAGATGCCGTCTTCCACCTGGCTGCGGCAGTCGGCGTCGGCGAGAGCATGTATAACATCGTGCGCTATAACCAGACCAACAATATCGGCACGGCGGTGCTGCTCGAAGCGCTGATTCATAAACCGGTTGAACGGCTCGTCGTCGCTTCGAGCATGAGCATCTACGGCGAAGGACTCTACCGCGCGCCCAATGGCCGCATCTCTGCGGGTGTGGCGCGTAGCTTAAAACACCTGGAGGCAAAAGAGTGGGAAGTTCGTAATGCGGCTGGCGAGGTGCTGACGCCCATTGCGACCCCTGAGACCAAGCCGGCTTCACTGGCATCCGTATACGCGCTCTCGAAGCATGATCAGGAACGCATGTGCCTGCTCATCGGGCAGGCATACGGCATTCCGTCGGTGGCGCTGAGATTCTTCAACGTCTACGGCACGCGGCAAGCGCTTTCCAATCCTTACACAGGCGTGCTGGCGATCTTTGCCGCACGTTTGCTCAACGGCAATCGGCCTGTAGTTTTTGAGGACGGCCAGCAGCGCCGCGATTTCGTCAGTGTCCATGATGTGGTGCAGGCCTGCGGCGCGGCGCTGGAATCAGTTGAAGCTGCCGGACAGGTGTTTAACGTCGGCGGCGGGCGCTCGTACACTGTGCTCGACATTGCCACCCGAATGGCTGAGATGCTGGGCAAGCCGCATCTTCAGCCGGAGATTATCTCAAGCTATCGCGCCGGTGACATACGGCATTGCTTCGCGGATACCAGCCTTGCTCAAAGCGCCCTCGGCTACCAGCCGCGCGTCACTTTGGAAGAAGGCTTGACCGAACTCGCCGCGTGGCTCGATGGGCAGACCGCCATCGACCGTGTCGCAGAGGCGCGCGCCGAACTCGACCGCAGGGGACTGATACGATAAGCGAGCGCCGCCATCGCCAGCCGGACGGGCGTGCGGCTTGGTTGCCCATTCGAGTGATTCGCCCATTCGCGCATGTTGTGCAATGCCAAGCTCCGTAGGAGCGCGATGTTTATAAATAGGGGTGAGTGATAGAAGGCAAGCTCCGTAGGAGCGCAATGTTTATAGTAACCATTACAGATAAAACTCCAAGCTCCGTTAGGAGCGCAATGTAGACATTTCGCCCCGACGGGGCTTGGACTTTATAGTGTCTGCTTACTATAAACATTGCGTGCCTACGGCACTCAGTGCAAACACACGCTTCGAGAGATTCGCGGATGGCTATGAACTAATATGCGAAATGTCAGTGTCGTTATTCCTAATTGGAATGGCCGCGAGTTGCTCGCCGAATTCCTGCCCTCTGTATTCGCTGCTCTCAGCGAATACGGTGATCAGCATGGGGCGGAAGTCGAATTGCTCATCGTTGATGATGCAAGCACCGATGGCAGTCCGTCGTGGCTGGCCTCTACCTATGGCCCGCATCCTTTATTGCGAGTCATTGAGCTGCCACAAAACGGCGGCTTCCTGCGCGCCGTCAATAAGGGGTTTGCCGAGGCGCGTTATCCAATCGTCTTCCTGCTGAACAACGATGTGCGCGTTGCGCCTGACGCCATCGCCCCGCTGGTCAGCCACTTCGACGACGAGCAGGTCTTTGCGGTTTGTAGCAAAGCTTACCGTCTAGGCACGGACTTGCTGGACGGCGCAGGCAAGCTCGGATTATTCGAGCGCGGCTTCTGGCGCGTCTTTCTCAACTATGACATTCTGCCGACGCGACTGCCGAACGCGCCGCCGCCTTTCCATTCCTTTTTCGGCAGCGGCGGATACACCGCTTATGATGCGGCCAAGCTCGCCGTGCTGCGGGGATTCTGTGAATTGCTGGCGCCCATCTACTGGGAAGATGTGGAAATCTGTTATCGCGCATGGAAGCGCGGCTGGACGGTTGAGTATGAGCCTGCGAGTGTCGTGTATCATCTGAGCAGCGCGACCATGGGCAATGCCCGCCAGCGCCGTATAAGATTGATCACCGAACGTAATCGTCTACTGATGACCTGGATCAACCTGCATGACCGCACCTGGTTATTGGCTCACCTGGCGTGGCTTGGGCTCAAGTTATTGGGAGCCGCTGTGAGCCTGGATGGCGTCTATTGGCAGTCGTTCTGGCAGGCCGTCAGGCGGCTTCGACTTGTCCGGCAAGCGCGCCGGCAGGAGATGGCGGCGGCGGTTCGTTCAGACCGCGAGGTCGCCGCCCTCTTTACCAGCCTGGCTGAACGCGAATGGGTGAGCGTACTGCGCAACGTCAAAGATTATGCTCAATATCTGGAACTCAGACGTGAGCTGGAAACCAATTCGACATAGACAAGCGATAATGGGCTTCGCTCTTGACCAGCAGATTGCACAGTTCATCCGCGACCATCGCGTGGCGCGACTGGCGACGGCGGACGGCGATGGTCGCCCGGCGGTCATTCCCATCTGTTATGTTTTCGACGGCGAGCATTTCTATTCGCCGATTGACGAAAAGCCGAAGCAGGTCGCGCCGCGCCAGTTGAAGCGCGTCCGCAACGTTGAAACCAACCCGCACGTCGCCCTGGTCATTGACGATTATGCGGACGATTGGAGTAAGCTTGTTTATGTGCTCGTCACCGGCCTTGCGAGCGTCATTCAACCGGGCGCCGATGAGCACGCGCGTGCCGTCCGAATGCTGCGCGATAAATATGCGCAGTACGACGCCATGGCGATTGATGAGCGCATGATCATCAAGATCACGCCAACGCGCATCAAGCAATGGCGCGCAACAGAGAGACTAGAGGCTAGAGACTAGGGGCTAGAGGGGAAGGGAAAGCGATGGCAAAACGTATTCGATTCGGTGTACAGACAGCGCCGCAGCACGTCACGTTCGAGGCGTTGCGCGAAACCTGGCGATTGATCGACGGCGCAGGCTACGACACGGCGTGGCTTTTCGATCATTTCTTTCCTATCTTGAGCGACCCGTCAGGGCCGTGCTACGAAGGCTGGACGATGCTCACGGCGCTGGCCTGCGAAACCTCGCTGACGCAAATCGGCATACTGGTGACGGGCAACACCTATCGCCATCCGGCGGTGCTGGCAAAGATGGGCGCAACCGTGGATCACACCAGCGGCGGACGTTTGATTCTGGGCATTGGCGCGGGCTGGTTCGAGATGGAGCACACGGCTTACGGCATACACTTCGGCACGACTGCCGAGCGCATACATCGCGTCGATGAAGCCTGCGAAGTCATCAAGCGATTGTGGGCCGAGAAGCAGGCGACGTTTGACGGAAAGTATTATCAGTTACTGGACGCCTATTGTGAGCCGAAGCCTTTGCAGCAACCGCGCCCGCCGCTGATGATCGGCGGTGCGGGCGAAAAGCTGATGCTGCGCGTCGTCGCCAAACACGCCGATATATGGAACACCTTCGGCTCGCCAGAACTTTTTCGCCACAAGATCGATGTGCTCAAAGAACATTGCGCAGCGGTGGGACGCAACCCCGATGAGATTGAAGTGTCGTGGGCCGGCATGACATTCGTTACCGATTCGCCGGAAGAGAAACAGGAGATGATTGCGCGCGCCGCCGCCATGTTCGGCGCGCCCATCGAGATGATCGCGCCGGGTCTGCTGGTCGGCTCACCCTCGGAATTGCGCGACCGCATACAGCAGTTCATCGAAGCCGGCGTGACGCATTTCATACCGATCTTGCACACGCCTACGGATCACACGACGATTGGCCGTTTCGCCGAAGAAGTGATGCCGGCGTTTCGCAGTTGATCTGTAAAGGTTTCTTATGTACGTGCTTTCGCCGACCATAACGAGTTCATTTGCCGAAGCGCTCGCCGCCGCGCGCGAAGGCTATGTCACGCCTGAAACGGCGAGCGTGCTGATCCGCGCCCGCGACGGCGAAGAGTACGATTCGTTACTTTCAGCAGCGGCGCAGTTGCGCGATGAACTGAAAGGCCGGCGCATCACTTACTCGAAAAAAGTCTTCATCCCGCTGACCAATCTCTGCCGCGATTACTGCGGTTACTGCACGTTTCGCAAAGACCCGGATCAGCCGGGGGCGCACACCATGACGCCCGATGAAGTCATCCATGTGGCCGAAGCCGGCGCGCGACTGGGTTGCAAAGAAGCCCTGTTCAGCCTGGGCGACCGGCCCGAAGCCATCTTTCCGCAGATGCGCGAGCGGCTGGCGCGGCTCGGCCACCGCACGACGCTCGGCTATCTCACAGAGATGTGTGAGCGCGTGCTGAATGAAACGGGACTCTTGCCGCACGCCAACCCCGGCTTGATGGGGCGCAAAGATTTAGAGCGATTGCGGGAGTTCAACGCCAGCATGGGATTGATGCTGGAAACCACCAGCGAGCGCTTGACCGAGACCGGCATGCCGCACGACAACGCGCCCGATAAACGGCCCGCGCTCAGGTTGAAGACGATTGAAGAAGCCGGACGGCTGCGCATTCCGTTTACGACAGGCATTCTCATCGGCATCGGCGAAACGCTCGACGAACGCCTTGACGCGCTCTTTGCCATTTGCCAGTTGCAAGACCGCTATGGCCACATACAGGAAGTCATCGTGCAGAACTTTCGCGCCAAGCCGGACATCCCTATGCGCTTGCACAAGGAGCCGAGCCTCAGCGATCACGCGCGCACGCTGGCCATGGCGCGCTTGATTCTGCGCGACATGAACGTGCAAGCGCCGCCGAATCTCTCGGATGAAAAGTATCCTTCGTTACTGCGCGCCGGCTTGAACGACTGGGGCGGCATCTCGCCGCTGACCATCGATTTCATCAATCCTGAAAAGCCCTGGCCGCACATCGCGCAACTTGCTGAACGCACCGCCGAAGAAGGCTATGAGCTAACCGAGCGTTTGAGCGTTTATCCCGAATACGTCCATCGTGACGAATTTCTCGACACCCGCCTCGCGCCGCGCGTCCGCGCGATGGCTGACGATAGAGGATTCGCTTGAATAGGCATAAGCTGGAGATAAGCAATGAAGGATTATCACATCAATATATTTTACAGCGAAGACGATGAAGGATACATCGCCGATATACCCGACCTCGAAGCCTGTTCAGCCTTCGGTGAAACACCCGAAGACGCGCTCAACCAGGTGCAAGTAGCGAAGGCCATCTGGCTTGAAGCTGCACGCACGGAAGGCAAGCCGGTTCCTGAACCTAAATATCGCCCGATCATTTACCAGATCGCTTCATAGAAGCAAGAGAGCAGGTTAGTGAAAGAGGCGCGAACAGAATTTTCCGAACTTGCCAGTGAACTGACGGCGGTTGGCCGATCCTTTTACGCGCGCGGCTGGGTGCTGGGCACGAGCGGCAACTTCAGCGCGGTCACGAGCCGCGCGCCGCTGCGGCTTGCCATCACGTCGAGCGGCGTCGATAAAGGCACGCTTGCCGCAGAGCATATTCTTGAAATTGACGACGCGGCACAGGTCATCGACGGCGCGGGACGGCCTTCGGCAGAGACCCTCTTGCATCTCAGCGTTGTGCGCTTGCGCGGCGCAGGCGCGGTGTTGCACACGCATTCGATCTGGAGCAATATCGTTTCTGGAGCAAGCCTTGACGGCATCGCCATTGAAGGCCACGAGATGTTGAAAGGACTCGAAGGTGTAACGACGCACGAGCATCGCGAATGGCTGCCAGTGATCGATAATTCGCAGGACATGCCTGGGCTTGCGCAAGCGGTCGAGCGTGTCTTGCACGCGCATCCGTTTGCGCACGGCTTCCTGCTTCGCCGGCACGGCCTTTATACCTGGGGACGCGACCTTGCGGAAGCCAGGCGGCACGTCGAGATACTTGAGTTCCTGCTCGAAGTGACCGGCAGAACCGCCGCGCCGAGGCCGATTGATCCGTAGTCATTCATTCTCGGTCAATGGCGGGGCGCTGCATGTAGTATGATTGATCGATCTCATCTCCCCGCAGTCATAGAAGGTGAGCGGCATGAAAACAAAATTCCTGATGGCCGTCAGCGTCTTGCTGATTATCACGG
>JBBWZK010000174.1:0-7037 GCA_039648975.1 Blastocatellia bacterium | reverse complement strand
GTCGATGACTTCCAGTCTGGGGCGACCACAGAGGGTCGCCCCTACATGATGATCAACGACTTTGCAACCGCGCTGGCAAGGCACGATTCATTGACCGCATCGGATGGCGCGACGTAACATTTCTCTTTGAGCATCGAAAGAGAAATCAACATGGATGAACGCACGTTCAGGACGCTTGAGCTTGATGCGCTGGTGGCGCTGCTGGCGCGGCACGTACAGACACCGCTTGGCCGCAAGCGCGCGCTCGCGCTGTTGCCATTGACCGATGCGGCGCGCATCAATCAGGCGCTCGATCTGACCACAGAGGGCGCTGATTATCTGACCACCGGCGGGGCTTTCGGGCTGGGCGACATTGCCGACCCCTCGGGCTCGCTCGCCGAGTTGCACGTCCAGGGCACCAGCCTCGACCCGCACCAGATACTCGCGCTGCAAGCGCTGATCGCCAACGGGTTGGATCTACGCGGCCAGTTCAGCGATGTTGAAAGCAGATCGCGTTATCCGAATCTGACAAGCATCGCTACGCGCATTCCCGATCTACGCCGAATGCTCGCGACGATTCGCGGCAAGATTCTGCCGACCGGAGAGATTGACGATAACGCCAGCCCTGAGTTGCGCCGCATCCGCCGCGAGATCAACGAGCGGCGCTCGCGCATCTATCGCGGTCTTGAAACGCTGATGCGCGACCGTTCGCCCAGTGCCATCCAGGAAGACATCGTGACGATTCGCAACGGGCGATTCGTCATCCCTGTGCGCACGGATGCGCGCGGCCAAGTGCCCGGCGTCATGCACGGTTTGTCATCAAGCGGCCAGACGACCTTTGTCGAACCGCTCGGCGTCATCGAACAGAATAACGATCTCGTGCGCCTGCGCGAACAGGAAGAGATCGAAATCGCTCAGATCTTACTGAGAATCTCCGACACACTGCGCGACCATCTGAGCGGCATAGAGCAGTGTGTAAGCGCCATCACAGAAATTGATTTCGCCGCCGCGAAGGCGCGGCTCTCGGCTGAATTCAACTGCGCCCGCCCTTTGATGAACGACGACCGCCGCCTCTACCTGAAAGACGCGCGCCATCCGCTGCTTGAGCACAACCTGCGAAACACCGGCGGCAAGATCGTGCCGATTTCGCTTGAGATGGACGAAACGCATCAGACGATGGTCATCAGCGGCCCGAATGCGGGCGGCAAAACCGTCGTGCTCAAGACGGTTGGCTTGATCGCGCTGATGGCGCAGATGGGCTTGCATGTGCCGGCGACCGACGCGGCGCTGCCTGTCTTTGGACAGGTGCTTGCAGACATCGGCGACCAGCAATCCATCGCCGCCAATCTGTCAACCTTCACCGCTCACATGAAGAACATCGCTGAGATGGCCGAGATGGTCGCGCCGCCTGCCTTGATCCTGATTGATGAAGCCGGCACGGGCACAGACCCTGATGAAGGCGCGGCGCTCGGCGTCGCCATCGTCGATTACTTTCGCCATCAAGGCGCGACGACGATAGCGACCACGCATTACAACCCGCTGAAGGTCTGGGCATCGCAGAATGAAGACGTGCTGAATGCGTCGGTCGAGTTTGATGAGCGCACGTTGCGGCCAACCTACCGCCTGCTGGTCGGCGTCGCCGGCGCGTCGGCAGGCATCGAAATCGCCAAGCGCATGAACGTGCCTGCACAGATTACCCATGACGCAAATGCCTTGCTTGATCCACTGCACAAACAGGCAAGCGAATACCTGAAGCAATTGAAATCGTTGGTTGATGAACAGGCGAGCTTGCGCGCAGCGCTTGAAGAAGAACGCCAGGTGACGGCGGAAAAATTTGCCAAGTTGGACATCGAATTCGCACAACGCGAAATCGAGCGGCGCAGTCATTTCGAGAGTGAACTGGCGCGCGTCATCCGCGAGTTCAACGATGAAAGCGCGCAATTGCTCAACACCGTGAAAGACAAAGTCGCGGCGGCGCGCTTGAAGAAAGAAGCCGAAGCGCGCGCCGCCGACTTGCGCCGCTCGGCTGCCGTGCGCTTGCGCAAACAGGAAGCGCGCGCGCCGGTTACGATTCCGCCGCCGGCGAGCGCACAGCAAGCGGAAGCGCGCGGCACTGCGGCGGCTGTGCACACGGCCAGCGCGCTGCTTGAAGAGATCAGCGAAATCCGCGAAGGCGACCGCGTGCGCATCAAAGCATTCGATAGCGAAGGCACCGTTGAAGCGCTCAACGATGGCGTATACACGGTGATGGCCGGCTCGCTGCGATTTCGTTTGAAGCGCGATGAATTGCAACTGGTGAAGTCCGCAGAGCCATCTGCGTCGAAGCATGCTGCGAATCTGCCGCGCGGCGTCAGCGCCTCAATTGACGTGGATGAAAATTTCACCAGCGAATTGAACGTCATCGGCACAACCGTGGATGAGGCGACCGACCGCGTCGACAAGTATCTGGACGACGCATTTCTTGCGGGCGTCGAAAGCATCCGCATCGTTCATGGTCACGGCAAGGGCGCTTTGAAACGCGCCATCGGCGCATTGCTGAAAGGCCATCCGCACGTCGAGCGATTCAGCGAAGCGCCGGCGAATCAAGGCGGCGGCGGCGCAACCGTCGTGATAATGCGCAAATGAGAAACCGCCACCAAGACACCAGGGCACAAAGAATATCGTGAGTCTTCGTGCCCTGGTGCCTTGGTGGCAATGGCTAAACGCATCAACAAACCGCTCTATGTTCATCTATGGTATTGCGCGTTGGCGCGAATGCTGTTAAGAATTCTCTAGCTCGAAATTACGGACGGTTCCTTCACAGCCATAATCAAACTGGAAACAACAATGCGATTGCCGCGCGGGTTTGCAGACGAAGTAAAAAATCAATCCGACATCGTTCGCGTGATCTCCGATTACGTGTCGCTCAAGGAGCGTGGCGCAAACCACATGGCCTGCTGCCCGTTTCATTCCGAGAAGACGCCGTCGTTCAGCGTCTCGCAACCCAAGGGACTCTACAAGTGTTTCGGCTGCGGCGCAGGCGGCGGCGTCTTTGATTTCGTCATGCGCATCGAAGGCTGCCAGTTTCCCGAAGCCGTGCGCATCGTCGCTGAAAAGAGCGGCATCCCTATCCCGGTGGTTGACGAGACGGAAGACTACAAGAAGACGCAGCACGACCGCGACGTCGTTCTGCGCTTGAACGATCTCGCCGCGCAGTTCTTTGAGATGAATTTTCTCGACGATGAAGCGGGCCGAGCGGCGCGCGCGTATATCGAAGCGCGCGGCATCACCGACGAAACGCGCGCGCTGTTTCGATTGGGCTATGCCCCGGACAGTTGGGACGCGCTCAGCGGTTTTCTGCGCGACCATGGCGCGACCGATGAAGACCTGACGATCAGCGGCCTCGTGGTCGCGAAAGACACCGGCGGTTTTTATGATCGCTTTCGCGGGCGCGTGATGTTTCCCATCGCCGATTCGCAAGGGCGTGTGTTCGCTTTCGGTGGGCGCGTGATGGGCGAAGGCGAGCCGAAGTATTTGAACTCGCCCGAAACCGCCATCTACACCAAAGGCCGCAACCTGTTCGGCCTGGCCTACTCGAAAAACGACATACGCCATGCCGGTTATGCGATTCTCGTCGAAGGCTATCTCGATTGTATTATTCCTTACCAAGCAGGCATTCGTAACATTGTCGCCAGCCTCGGCACGGCATTGACTGACAGTCAGGTGCGTCTGCTGCGCCGCTACATGGACGGGCCGCAGATCATCGTCAACTTCGATCCTGATGCAGCCGGGCAGAACGCCACGATGCGGTCGATTGAGATGCTGTTGATCGAAGGCTTAAAGGTGAACATCCTGAAGATGCCGACCGATGACGACCCCGATGAGTACGTCCGCGCTTACGGCGGCGATGCCTTTCGCGCGCTGCTCAAGACGACGCAGCCTTACATCGAATACATCATCGATATGACCGTAGCCAAGCACGACATCACGCGGCCAGCCGGCAAGGTTGAAGCGGTCAACGCCATCATGCCGCACCTCGCCAGGATGCGCGACAAGGTGGCGCGCGCCGATTACGCCGATCAAATTGCCAATCGCCTGAAAGTCGATTCGCGCGTCATCCGCGAAGAGATGCGCCGGGTTGCGGTCAATCGCCAGCAGACGCTTGATCCGAGGCGGTTGCGCACCGCTGCCGATGTGACTCCGGCGGAGCGACAGCTACTTGAATTGATGCTTGCCAACGGGGACGTGCGCCGCGCCATGGTCGCCAACTTGCAGGAAGAGGATTATGCGGAACTGGCTACCGGAGCCCTTTTCACGGCCATCGCTCATGTTGAGCGCGACGGCCTGGAGCCGGACTTCGATAACCTGGGGGCGCGGCTCGACAGCGATGAAGAGCGGGCGAGGTTGCCTGCCTTGCTGATGAGCGATCTGGCATGGGCAGGCGGCCTGGAGTTTGAGACTTTATTTAAGAAAGCCACCGAGGCATTATCTTCGTTGCGACAAAAACAGATCGAACGTCGCCTTGAGCTGATTCAGATGGAACTCGGTCAGGCCGAACGCGATCAAAATCAAGACCGCGTGCTGCAATTGTTTCAGGAAAAAGCCGCGCTCAAGCGGCGCAAGCTGGCGATTGCGGCAACCCCTGCGGAGTCATGAGTTATGATTTTTTTGTTGTGTTAACCTAATATCCTGAACGTATCGCATGTTCCTTTGCAATCTGGCGTCGCGTGTGTGCCATGATATCTTGACAGAATCATTCAATGCGGGTAGGAATTCACAGTGGCTTATGCAGATTGTTGATTCCGAACCCCCACAGGAGTGCCGAACGTGTCAGACCTGAATGAGAAATATTCCGATGAAGTAGAGAAACTTCTCGAGATGGGTAAGGAGAAGGAGTATCTGACTTTTGACGACATCAATCGGCTGCTGCCGCCGGAGTTGAATTCGGCTGACGACATCGAAGCGATCTTCGACGTCATCGGCGCAGAAGGCATTTCGATTTCTGAGAACGACGAAAAGTTTATGGAAGTCGCCGCCAGCGTCGATGGCAATGGCGATGGCAAACTGGAAGGCGTGATCGAGGAAGAGATCGACCTCGATTTGACGACCGCGATTCTCGACAAGACGAACGACCCTGTCCGCCTATACCTGCGCGAGATGGCGGTTGTGCCGCTGCTGACGCGCGACGGCGAAGTCTCTATCGCGCGCCGCATCGAGCGCGGCAGGACACGGATTCACAAAGCGATTTCACGCGCCCCCATCTGCATCGAAGAGATGATCGAAATCGGCGAGCGATTGAAAACCGGCGAATTGCATATTAAAGAAATCGTCACCTTCAACGAGCAGGAACCTATTACCGACGAGCGCATTGAAGAGTATTTGAATACGACGATCAACGACATCGGCGAATTGAAAAAAGATTATCAGCGAATGCTGAAGATGGAAGAGAAGCTTCAGGAGGAGCATAAGAAATCGCCACGCCTGCCGCGCCTGCGTCGCCAGATCGCCCGCGTGCGCATCGAAGTCAGCCGGCGTGCGCGGCGGCTCGATTTGCTGGCCCAGCAGGAAGACTATTTCGCCAGCTTGATTCGCGAATGCGTCGCGCAAGTGCGCGACGCGCGCGCCGGCATCGACAAAGCGCGCCGCGCCCTCGAGAAGAAAAAATGGAATGAGGACGAACGCGAGTTGAAGCGTTACTTGCGCGATGCCGAAAGACGGCTGGCCGAGTTTGAAGAGCGCTGGCACGCTTCGGCGCTTGAGATGGAACGCGCGCTGATGGCGATTCACATCGGCGAGCACGAAGCCAATCTCGCCAAGCGCGAGTTGATCGAAGCCAACTTGCGCCTCGTCGTGTCGATTGCCAAGAAGTACACGAACCGCGGGCTGCAATTTCTCGACCTGATACAGGAAGGCAACATCGGCTTGATGAAGGCGGTCGACAAGTTCGAGTGGCGGCGCGGCTACAAGTTTTCAACCTATGCGACGTGGTGGATTCGTCAGGCGATCACGCGGGCGATTGCGGATCAAGCGCGGACGATTCGCATCCCTGTTCACATGATCGAAACGATCAACAAGCTGATTCGCACGTCGCGGGCGCTGGTGCAGGAGTTGGGGCGCGAGCCGAGTTCGGAAGAGATTGCCCACAAGATGGACATCCCCGTATCGAAGGTGCGCAAGGTGCTGAAGATCGCGCAAGAGCCGATCTCGCTGGAAACGCCGATTGGCGAAGAAGACGATTCGCATCTCGGCGACTTTATCGAAGACAAGAATATTGCCAACCCCGCAGATGCAGTAATCACCTCGAACCTGCGCGAGATCACCGAAGAGGTCTTGAAGTCGCTGACGCCGCGCGAAGAGAAAGTCATCAAGATGCGCTTCGGCCTGGGGCCGAATGGCAGCGAGCATACGCTCGAAGAAGTCGGCCAGCACTTCGCCGTCACCCGCGAACGCATCCGCCAGATCGAAGCGAAAGCTCTGCGCAAACTG
This sequence comes from Blastocatellia bacterium, assembly GCA_039648975.1. Taxonomy (GTDB): domain Bacteria; phylum Acidobacteriota; class Blastocatellia; order UBA7656; family UBA7656; genus DATENM01. The sequence goes on along the minus strand of JBBWZK010000174.1, from coordinate 593 downwards.
CGCCACCCGTCGCGCTCGCGCAAGCTGAAAGCCTTTCTCGAATCAGCGCGACCTTAATAATTAAACCGAAAGCAGCGCGAGACTCGGCTCGCGCTGCTTTCACATGCCCAACACCGTTTGCTCCTCCTTGTTTGACCATTATGAATATCATTCAAAAAGTATGGATATCTGTACTAAGAGTTCTTGCCCTTCTCTGCATTGCCTGCTCCGCCACTTATGCCCAACCTCAGTTTGTGACAGTCAAAGGCAAGCAGTTCATTGCGCCTGATGGCAAGCCGCTTCATCTCAAGGGGATGAATCTCGGCAACTGGCTGCTGCCTGAAGGCTATATGTTCAAGTTCCAGAATGCTTCGTCACCGCGATTGATTTCTAACGCCATCAATCAACTCATCGGCGAAGACGAAGCCGCGAAGTTCTGGAAGGCTCACCGCGACAACTACATCACACGCGACGATATTCATTACCTCAAATCCATCGGCTTCAACTCCGTTCGCGTGCCGTTCAGTTATCGTCTGCTGGTCAACGGCAGCGACCCTGTGCGGCTCGAAGGGCCGGGCTATGACTTGCTCGACCGCGTCGTCGGCTGGTGCAAC
>JBBWZK010000160.1:0-28913 GCA_039648975.1 Blastocatellia bacterium | reverse complement strand
TGATTGCCTGCGTCAACGTCGCCAACCTGTTGCTGGTGCGCGCGGCGGCGCGCGAGCGCGAGATGGCGATTCGTCTGGCGCTCGGCGCGGGACGTGGGCGGTTGATCCGGCAACTGCTGACCGAAAGCTTGCTGCTGACCTTGATCGGCGGCGGCACGGGCTTTCTGCTGGCGATCTGGGGAGTCGATCTGCTGAAGTCCGTCGCGCCGGGCGATACGCCACGCCTGGCACAAGTTCACGTTGATGCCGGCGTGTTATTGTTCACGCTCGCGGCATCGCTGGCCACGGCGGTCATCTGTGGCTTGATTCCGGCGCTGCAATCTTCACGGGCAGACCTTCAGCAAGCACTCAAGGAATCGTCGCGTAGCGCCACTGGCGGCACGCGCAGCCGGCTGGCGCGCAACGTTCTGGTCGTTTCCGAAATCGCCCTGTCGCTGGTGCTGTTGATCGGCGCAGGTCTGGCGATTCGCAGCTTTGTGCGAGTCCAGCAGGTTGATCCGGGATTCCGTGTTGATCGCCTCGTGACGATGGAAATCAACTCGCCCAGCCTGCGCTACCCCGATCAGGCGCGCGTCATCTCTTTTTACAAGAACCTCATCGCGAGCGTCGCGGCTGCGCCCGGTGTCGAAGCGGCAGCCGCAAGCTCGGCTCTGCCGCTGGGTGGCGGCGGTTTTTATCTGGGCCGCGTCTTCCTCAGCGAAGGCCAGCCGGAGCCGCCGGCAAGCAGCGATTACCCGGCATCGTGGAATGTCATCAGTCCGGGTTACTTTACCACCACAGGCATACGGTTGATCAGCGGGCGCGACTTTGATGAACGTGATGGCACAGACAGCAACAAGGTCATCATCATCAACCAGACATTGGCGCGGCAGATATTCGGCAATGAAAACCCGCTCGGCAAACGCATACGCTCGTGGCGCGACGAGAACCAGTTGCGCGAGATCGTCGGCGTCGTCGAAGACGTGCGCTACTACGGACGCGACGATGAGTTGCGCGGCCTGGTCTACGTGCCGCATGCGCAGAACGCCTGGCGCTCGATGGCGCTGACGGTGCGGACGCAGAACGATCCGGTGAGCGCCGCGAGCGCCATTCGCAGCCAGATCGCCGCCGTCGACAAAGACCTGGCGGTTGCCAATCTCGAAACCATGACGACCATACTCAACCGCTCGGTAGCGTCGCGCCGCGCCAGCATGTTGTTGCTCGTCGCCTTTGGCAGCATCGCGGCGTTGCTGGCGGTGATCGGCATTTATGGCGTGCTCTCTTACACGGTCGCGCAGCGCGCTCAGGAGATCGGCGTGCGTATCGCGCTCGGCGCGCGCTCAAGCGATGTGCTGCGGTTGGTGATCGGCCAGGGCATGAAACTGACGCTCACCGGCATCGGCATCGGCTTAGGCGCGGCATTCGGGTTGACGCGCTTGATGGCCAGCCTGCTCTTCAGCACCAGCGCCACTGATCCGCTGACCTTCGCGGCAAGTGCGATTTTGCTTACACTGGTCGCGCTGCTGGCTTGCTACATCCCTGCGCGGCGAGCGACGAAAGTCGATCCAATGGTGGCGCTGCGCTATGAATAGCAGTCTAGAGAGTCTAGCGGGTCTGGGGAGTCCAGAGGTCTAGCGAGGTTTTTTGCAAAGGAAGCTCCGTAGGAGCGCAATGTTTATAGTCAACCATGCTCTTGATGATTCAAGCTCCGTTAGGAGCGCAATGTCGACATTTCGCCCCGCCGGGGCTGGGATGTTTTTTGACGCTTGTCACTATAAACATTGCGTCCCTGACGGGACTTTTCTCAAACGCTCTTCAGACTCTCAAGTCTCTCAAGACTCTCTAGACTTGATTAGAGGTGACTGATGCAAACGTTATCGCAAGACTTGCGCTATAGCCTGCGGATGCTGATGAAGCGCCCAGGCTTCACGCTTGTGGCATTGATTACGCTGGCGCTCGGCATCGGCGCGAACAGCGCCGTATTCAGCGTCGTCAATGCCGTGCTGCTTAGACCTCTCCCCTTTCCGCATTCCGAGCAACTCGTCTATGTCTGGGAGTCCTTGCGCTTGGATCCGAAAGTTGAAGATTCGATGTCGCCGCACAATTTTACAGACCTGCGCGAACGCAATCAGAGCTTTGACGGCTACTTCGCTTTTCGCTACGCGAATCTGGCGCTGACCGGCGCGGGCCTGCCGGAATCGTTGAATGCCATCGAAGCGTCGGCGGATTTCGGGCGCGCGATGGCCGTCACGCCGGCGCTCGGCAGAGCCTTTGGCGCTGATGAAGATCAGCCGGGCAAGAGCAGCGTCGCGGTGATTAGCGACGGGTTCTGGAAGCGGCGCTTCGGCGCGTCCTCGCAGGTCATCGGCCAGAGCCTACAACTCAACGGCGAGCCGCACACCATCATCGGTGTGATGCCGGCGGGCTTCGACTTCCCTAACCCTGACATAGATGTATGGAAGCCGCTGGCCCTCAACCTGTCGAAGTACCAGCGCGGCACGGCCTTTTTGCAGGGCGTCGCGCGGCTCAAAGACGGCGTCACCGTCGAACAGGCGCGCGCCGATTTGCTGGCCACGGCGGCGCAACTTGAACAGCAGTATCCGAACAACAATCGCGACATCACCTTCAAGCCCGTGTTATTGCGCACGCAACTGGTCGGCGAAATCGAAAAGCCTTTATTGATTCTGTTCGGCGCGGTCGTGCTGGTCTTGCTGATCGCCTGTGTCAACGTCGCCAATCTGGTGCTCGGACGGGCGACGGCGCGCTGGAAAGAGATCGCCCTGCGCAGCGCGCTCGGCGCATCGCGCTGGAGCCTGATTCGCTTGCTGCTCACCGAAAGCGTGTTGCTCGGCCTGCTCGGCGGCGGGCTCGGCTTGCTGCTTGCGGCCTACGGCATTGAGGCGTTGACGAAGATCAATCCCGACGCCATTCCCAGCCGCCATATCACGGTGGATGGTTTTGTGATCGCCTTTACATTCGCCATGTCGCTGGTCACCGGCGTGCTGTTCGGGCTAGTGCCGGCGTGGCAGGCGACGGGAACAGATTTGAACCGGGCGCTGCGCGAAGACAGCCGCACGGCGACGGGCGCGGGGCGCTTGAAGCTGATTCGTAGCCTCCTGGTCGTCGCTGAGATCGGCTTGTCGCTGGTGCTGCTGGTCGGCGCGGGATTGTTGTTGCAGAGCTTCTGGAAACTACTGCACGTCAATCCAGGCTTCCGCGCTGAAAACGTCGTCACCTGTGCGGTCAATCTGCCGCGCGTCAGATACCCCGAAGCGCGGCAACGCGCAGACTTCTTCCGCCGCACGCTCGAAGAGATGCGCGCACAGCCCGGCGTCGAATCCGCCGCCGCCGTCACCAGCCTGCCTTTCAGCGGCTCGCGCGGCAACAGTTCCTTTATGATTGACGGTCGCCCGACGACGCCGGACAGCAATGGGCCGTCAGCCGACCGGCATACCGCGTCGCCGGGTTACTTTCAGGCGATGGGCATTCCTCTGCTCGCAGGCCGTGATTTTTCAGACACCGACGACCCGACGCATACCGGCGTGGTGATCATCAATGAGACCGCTGCCAAACAGTTCTGGCCCGATGAAGAACCTCTCGGCCAACACATCACGGTCGGCACGCCCGACGAAGTGACGCTTTATGGCAAGCCTGTGTCGCGCGAGATCATCGGCGTCATCGGCAACGTCAAGCATCAGGAATTGACCGGCGACTTTGCGCCTGAACTCTATCTGCCGGCGTGGCAAGTGCCGGCGGACAACATGGCGCTGGTCGTGCGCGGGCAGGAGCGGGCCGAAAACTTGATCAACGGCATGCGCAGCGCCGTGCAGTCAATCGATAAAGATCAACCGATTCGCCGCGCTCGCTTGCTGGAAAGCTCGATAGCCCGCTCGGTCGCGCCGCAACGCTTCGTCACTCTGTTGTTGATGCTGTTCGCAGGCATCGCGCTGTTGCTTGCGGCAGTCGGTATCTATGGCGTGATGAGCTATACGGTGGCGCAGCGCACGCATGAAATCGGCATACGTATCGCGCTCGGCGCGCAAACCGGCGACGTGCTGCGGCTGGTTGTCGGGCAAGGCATGCGGCTCGCGGCAATCGGCCTGGCGATTGGCTTGATCGCGGCGCTGGCGTTGACACGCTTGATGCAAACCCTGCTGTTCAACGTCAGCGCCACCGATCCTCTGACGTTTGCGGCCATCGCCCTGCTGCTCGGCGGCGTCGCGCTCGTGGCCTGTTATCTGCCAGCGCGCCGCGCCGCCAAAGTCGATCCGATGGTCGCTTTGAGATATGAATAATAGCGACGCGGAGACGCGGAGACGCGGGGACGCGGCGATAGATTCGATCAAGTAGTCTGTCGCCGCGTCTCCTCACCGGAGGTGAAAGATGGAGACATTGACGAAAGACCTGCGCTATGCGGCGCGGATGTTGCTCAAAGGGCGAATGGTAACGTTGATTGCTATTCTCGCCTTGACGCTCGGCATTGGCGCGAACACTGCCATCTTCAGCGTCATCAACGCCGTGCTCAACAAGCCGCTGCCCTATCCGCACCCGGAACGGCTCGTGCGTGTCTATGAGAAGTCGCCGCAGTTCGAGCAGATGTCAGTCTCGTATCCGAACTTCATTGACTGGCAGCGCCAGTCGCAGGCGTTCGAACGCATGGCGGTCTATCGCCATCAGCAATTCAACATCACCGGCGGGCAGGAGCCTGAGCGCGTTAACGGCAGATTGGTCTCGGCAGATTTCTTCTCGACCCTCGGCATACAACCCCTAATGGGGCGCGACCTGCGGCTTGATGATGATCGGCCCGGCGCAGGCCCCACCGCCCTGCTCAGTTATGGCTTCTGGCAGCGACGCTTCGGCGGCGACCCCAATGTTCTCGATAAGCCGCTGACGATCAACGGCAAAGCTTACACGGTCGTCGGCGTGCTGCCGGCGAATTTCAAGTTCTATTCGCCGGTTGATCTCTTCGTGCCGATTGGCGTTCAGGACGATGTCTCGTTGCAGGTGCGCGACTTCCATCCTGGCCTGCGCGTGATCGCGCGACTGCGCACAGGAGCGACGCTCGCTGAGGCGCGCGACGAAATGCAAGCTATCGCCACGGCACTCGAACAACAGTACCCAGCATCGAACACCGGCCAGGGCGTGGCGATGGATTCGATGCACGAAGACCTGGTGCATGACATACGGCCCGTGCTCTTGTTGTTGCTCGGCGCGGTCGGGCTGGTCTTGCTGATCGCCTGCGCCAACGTCGCCAACCTGCTGCTGGCACGTGCCGCCGCGCGCCAGAAAGAGATGGCGATACGGATGGCGCTCGGCGCTTCGCGCTGGCGCATTGTCCGGCAGTTGCTCACCGAAAGCCTGCTGCTGTCGTTAATCGGCGGCGGACTCGGCCTGCTGGTGGCGATGTGGGGAACCGACGCGCTGATTTCCGCCATCCCGGACACCATCCCGCGCGCTGAAGACGTTGGCATCGATGCGCGTGTCATGTTATTTACGTTTCTCATCTCGGCGCTGACCGGCTGCATCTTCGGGTTGATCCCTGCGTTGCAAGTGTCGAAGCCCGATTTGAACGAGACATTGAAAGAAGGCGGGCGCACGGCGGCAACCATGAAGCAAGGCGTGCGCAGCGTGCTCGTCATCGCCGAAGTGGTCTTTGCGCTGGTGCTGCTGGTCGGCGCGGGGCTGCTGATTCGCAGCCTCTTTGCGGTGCGCAATGTCGCGCCGGGCGTCAACCCGCGAAACGTCATCACCATGCAGATTCCGCTGTCGTCCAACATCTATAATGACGCGACGAAGATCAGAGACTTTTACGACCGCCTTCTGGAACGGCTACATGCGACGCCGGGTGTGCAGGCCGCCGCTCTCACCGGCGACATGCCTTTCACCGGCGACGACAGCGAAGCGCCCTTCTGGACTGGCAATGGCCCGCGTCCGGCCCCCGATGCCATTCAATGGGCGCTGATGAATCCGGTGAGCGCCGGCTATATCAAAGCCATGGGTATCCCGCTGCTGCGAGGAAGGTTCATTACCGAACAGGACACCAAGAACACGCCGCATATTGCCGTCATTGACGAATACATGGCGCGCGATCTGTTCAGCGGCGAAGACCCTGTAGGCCAGCGGATGACGATTCCCGGCAACAATAAAATGCCCGACATTCCATTTGAAATCGTCGGCGTCGTCGGCCACGTCAAACATTTCGGCCTCGACGCGCCGAAAGAGATTCCATTCCAGTTCTACATGCCTTACGTGCAGATACCGGACGATTTCCTCATAGGGTTTCTGGGGATGGGGCTGGTGGCGCGCACCGCAGGTGACCCGGCGGCGATGGCCGCGCCGATGAAAGAGACGATCCTCGCCATAGACAAAGACCAGCCGGTCACCGCCGTCCGCACGATGGAACAGGTGCTCGCAGATTCGCTCGCACAGCGGCGCTTCACCATGCTGCTGTTGGGCTTGTTTGCCGGCCTGGCATTGGTGCTGGCCTCGGTCGGCATCTACGGCGTGATGAGCTACACGGTGGCGCAGCGCACGCATGAAATCGGCGTGCGCATGGCGTTGGGCGCGCGGCCTGGTGACGTGCTCCGCATGGTCGTGCGTCAGGGCATGGCGCTTGCCGGCATAGGCGTGGCCATCGGCCTTGCCGTCGCTTTCGCGCTGACGCGCTTGATGTCGAGCTTCCTGTTCGGCGTCAGCGCTACCGACCCATTGACCTTCATCGTTCTCTCGCTGCTTCTGGCAGGAGTGGCTCTGGCAGCCTGTTACGTGCCCGCACGCCGTGCGACGAAAGTTGATCCGATGGTTGCGTTGAGATACGAATAACAGTCTAGAGAGTCTGGAGAGTCTGGAGAGTCTAGCGAGTCTGGAGTGCATTTGAAAAAGTCCCGTAGGGACGCAATGTTTATAGTTGATGGCATTGAAAAGAATGCCAGCCCCGTAGGGGCGAAATGTCGACATTGCGCTCCTGACGGAGCTTGAATGATTAACGATCTCTTTGACTATAAACATTGCGCTCCTACGGAGCTGACTGCTCAGAGTCGCTTTCCAGACTCTCCAGACTCTCCAGACTCTCTAGACTCTCTCGGAGGTTGATATGCAATCGCTAAAGCAAGACATACGATACGGCGCGCGCGTGCTGCTGAAGCGGCCCGGCTTCACATTGATTGCCGTGCTGACGCTGGCCCTGGGAATCGGCGCAAACACGACCATCTTCAGCGTGGTCAATTCGGTGCTGCTCAGGCCCTTGCCATATCGCGATTCCGAGCGGCTGGTCATGGTCTGGCAAACCTTTCTCAAGGAGGGCTGGCCGCAGGTGCCGGTCACGGCGCTCGACTTCGCCGACATTAAGGCGCAGAGCCGCAGCTTCGACGAGATGGCCGCAGCTTTTCTTGATAAGGAAGATTACAGTTTGACGGGCGCAGGCGACGCCGAACAAGTGTCCGGCATGGCCATCTCTGCGAATATGTTCGATCTGCTTGGCGCGCGTCCGGCCCTGGGCCGCAACTTTCTTGCCGATGAAGACGCGGCGGGCCACGACCGTGTGGTCATTCTCAGTCAAGGGTTATGGCAGCGCAAGTTCGGCGCTGACCCGCAAGTGATCGGCAAGACGGTCAACCTCGACAGCCAATTCTATACCATCATCGGCGTCATGCCGCCGGGCTTTGAATTCCCGCCGCCCGTCACTCGCGGTCTGCTCAACGTCGCGGCGAGCCGCGACCTCTGGGTGCCGCTGGTCATCGAGCAGCCGAATCGCAACAGCCATTCGCTTGCGGTGATTGCTCGCCTGAAACCGGATGTCGCGGTCGCGCAGGCGGATGCTGAAATTGAAACCATTGCCGGACAACTCGAACAGCAATACCCGGCGACCAACGATGGCACGGGCGCTTTTCTATCCTCCATGCATGCGCAAGTAGTCTTTAATGTGCGACCGGCATTATGGCTGTTGCTCGGCGCGGTCGGCTTCGTCTTGCTGATCGCCTGCGCCAACATCGCCAGTCTTCTGCTGACGCGAGCGACCACGCGGCGCAGAGAGATGGCCGTGCGTGCGGCTCTGGGAGCCGGTCGTGGGGATTTGCTGCGGCAATTGCTGGTTGAAAATTTATGGCTGGCGATTGCCGGCGGCGGCCTGGGATTGTTGCTGGCGCTCTGGGGCATTGACTTGCTGCGCGCTGTGAATCTCGGCAATCTGCCGCGCATGGCCGAAGTCGGGGTTGATTTACGCGTCTTTGCGTTCACCGCCCTGGTATCTTTGCTGACCGGCCTGCTCTTCGGGTTAGCCCCGGCGCTGCACGCCTCGCGTGTGAATCTCAGCGAGTGCTTGAAGCTGAGTGCTCGTTCGCTGACGGGCGCAGCCTCTGGCCGGCTACGCAGTCTGCTGGTGATCGCCGAGGTGGCGCTGGCGCTGGTGCTGCTGGTCGGCGCGGGGCTGTTGCTGAAAAGCTTCAACCGCCTCGTGAATGTGGATCCGGGATTCAATCCGCACAACCTGCTGACCGTCGGCATTCGTCTGCCGGGCCTGCGCTATCCGAAGGAAGAGCAGATCGCAGCGTTCAATCAACAACTCATCGAGCGGGTTGCGCAGCTTCCCGGCGTTGATTCGGTCGCCACAGTGAATTCGCTGCCGATCACAGGCTTCCAGGCGGCAACCGGAATTTATATCGAAGGCCGGCCCGCCGCGACTTCCATCTCAGAGATGCCGCTGGTCAATCAACGCGTCATCAGCCCCGGCTATTTCCAGACAATGGGCATTCGCATCGTCAAAGGCCGAGTGTTTACTGAGGAAGATCGCCGCGACACGCAGCCTGTCGTCTTGATCAACGAGACGCTGGCCGAGCGTTATTTCGCCGGTGAAAACCCCATCGGCAAGCGCATCAAGAGCGACAGCGAAGAAGCGCCCTGGAGCCAGATCGTCGGTGTCGTTGGTGATATACGTCACGCAGGCTTGACAGAAAGAATCGAGCCGGAAACCTATTGGCCGTACACGCAGAATAGCTGGCAGGTGATGGCTTTAGTGATACGCACTACAAGCGATTCCGCGAGCCTGGCTGCCGCCGTGCGCGCCGCAGTCTGGGCGATTGACAAAGATCAGCCGGTCTTCAACGTCAAGACGATGGACGAGATTCTCGCCAATTCACTGGCGGCGCAGCGATTCAATCTCATCCTGCTGGTCAGCTTTGCGGTCGTCGCTTTATTGATGGCGACGATGGGCGTTTATGGCGTCAGCGCCTATGCCGTCAGTCAGCGCACACAGGAGATCGGCATACGCATGGCATTGGGCGCGCAGCCTGCTGATGTGTTCAAGCTGATTTTGTACTGGGCAATGCGGCTGATGCTGATCGGCGTCGCCACCGGCCTTGCAGCCGCCTTCGCTTTGACCCGGCTGATGAGCAGCCTGTTGTTCGGTGTCAGCGCTACCGATCCATTGACCTTTGCGGTCATCGCCTTATTGCTGGCAGGAGTGGCTCTGGTGGCCTGTTTCGTACCCGCGCGCCGTGCCACCAAAGTCGATCCGATGGTCGCTCTGCGCTACGAATGAAAGCGACGCGGAGACGCGGAGACGCGGAGACGCGGCGATAGATTCGATAAAGTAGTCTGTCGCCGCGTCTCCCCTTCGCCGCGTCTCCGCGTCGCCTCACCGGAGGTGAGAGATGGAAACCTTGCTTCAAGATCTGCGCTACGGGGTTCGCATGCTGATGCGGCGGCGTGGCTTTATGGCGATTGCCGTTATCGCTCTGGCGCTGGGCGTCGGAGCCAACACCGCCATCTTCAGCGTCGTCAATGCCGTGCTGCTCCGTCCGCTGCCATTCAAAGACCCTGGCCGCCTGGTCTTCATTCACGAAACTGTTCGTCGAGAAACCGTCGAGCGCCGCGAAGCCTCTTACCCAGACTTCGAGGATTGGCGAGATCAGAATCAAGTCTTCGAGCAGATCGCTGCTTATGCAGAAGGCCAGCGCTTCACGCTGACCGGCGCGGGCGCTGCCGACCGCATCGCCGGCGAACTGGTATCGGCGAGTTACTTTCCGCTGCTCGGCGCGCAGGCGGCGCGGGGCCGCACGTTTCTGGCTGAAGAAGATCGCGCCGCTGACCCGCAGCCGGTCGCCGTCATCAGCCACGCGCTCTGGCAGCAGCGATTCGGGGCTGATCCCAACCTGCTCGGTCAAACGATCAAGGTCGATGATCGCGACTGCGTCGTGGTCGGCATCATGCCCGAAGGCTTCAAATCCCTGACCAGCGAGGCGCAAATCTGGATTCCGATGGCCTCGCTTGCCGCTGACCGCTCAAGCAAGATTCTCCAGCAGCGCGGCGCGCGATGGCATCAGGCCATCGCACGTCTCAAGCCCGGCGTCACGCTCGCCGAAGCGCAGGCGGATATGGACGCCATCGCCACTCACATCAGCGAAAGCAATCCGCGAACGAATGACAAACGCGGCGTGCTGCTGGTTGGGGCGCGCGACGATCTATTCGGCGACATACGTCCGGCGCTATTAGTGCTGCTGGCGGCAGTCGGCTTCGTGCTGTTGATCGCCTGTGCCAATGTCGCCAACCTCCTGCTGGCACGCGCCGCCAGCCGGCAGCGCGAGATCGCCATCCGCACGGCGCTCGGCGCAGGCCGCCTTCGGCTGATCCGCCAGTTCCTCACCGAAAGCGTGATGCTCGGTCTGCTCGGCGGCGCTTGCGGTCTGCTACTCGCTGTCTGGGGCATCGACCTGCTGGTCGCGCTCATCCCCGTGCAGATTCCCGGCTTCGTGAAGATCAATCTGGATGCCAGCGTCCTGGGATTCACCCTGGCGATCTCCTTTCTGACCGGCCTCGCCTTCGGGCTTGCTCCGGCCTTGCAAGCCTCGAAGCTGGATTTGAATGAAACGCTGAAAGACAGTTCGCGCGGCTCGACCGGCGGTGCCGGTCATAACCGCATACGCAGGCTGCTGGTGATTGCTGAAATCGCCCTCGCACTGGTGCTGCTGGTCGGCGCGGGGCTGATGCTGAAAAGCTTCGAGCGGCTGCGCGCCTTCAATCCAGGCTTCAAGACCGATCATGTGCTGACGGTGCGCGCCAATCTCTCAACCCGAAAGTATAAACCGGATAGCGCAGCCGCTTTCAGCGAGCGACTGGTTGAGCACATCGGCAACTTGCCTTCGGTCGAAGGCGTCGGCATCGGCTCTGATCTGCCGCTGGACGGCAACTCCAGCGCGACAATGGGCTCCATCGAAGGCAGCGCGCCGGGCACGGCTGAAAACGAAATTCGTATGTATCACCACAAAGTATCGCCGAACTTCTTTGCGACGCTCGGCATCCCGCTCATCAAAGGGCGCAACTTCACGCCGCAGGATGACCCGCAGGCCCCCCCTGTGGCGATCATCAGCGAATCCATGGCGCGGCGCTACTGGGCGGACGAAAACCCGGTCGGCAAGCGCATCACCATCAGCAATGACAAGGACGGCAAACCGATCTGGCAGCAGGTCGTCGGCGTCGTCGGCGATGTGAAATACCGCACACTGGTCAGAGATCAAAACAAAGACCCGGATATTTATCTGCCGTTCCTGCAACTGCCCCGGCTCGAATTCGGCGTCGCGGTCCGCACGAGCCTCGACCCGGCGGCGCTGACGACCACCTTGCGCACGGAGATGCAGAGCCTCGATGCGGACCTGCCGGTCTATGAAATAGTAACGATGGAGCAGCGCCTGAAAGATGAAACGGCGCAATCGCGCTTCACCACCTTACTGCTCGGCCTCTTCGCCTTCGTCGCCATCATCCTTGCAGGCGTAGGCATCTATGGCGTGATGAGTTATTCGGTCACGCAACGCACACACGAGATCGGCATACGCATGGCGTTGGGCGCAAAACAGCGCGACATCCTGCGGTTGATCGTCGGCGAAGGCTTGATGCTGGTCGGCGCGGGCGTCGCTATCGGTTTAACCGGAGCGATGATGGCGACGCGCGTGTTGGCCGCACAGCTTTACAGCGTCAGCGCCACCGATCCGGCGACCTTCGTAATTGTTCCATTGCTGCTGGCAGGAGTGGCTCTGGCGGCCTGTTTCGTGCCAGCCCGCCGCGCTGCCAAAGTTGATCCGATGGTGGCGCTGCGCTACGAATAAGAGGCTAGAGGCTAGAGGCTAGTGAAGAGAGTTAGAAGAAACGTGGCAGCGATCATCTGACGATGGCTTCTGGCTCTAGCCTCTAGCTCCAGTCTCTAGCCTCTCTTGGAGGAACTGATGGATACATTGTGGCAAGACTTACGTTACGGCTTTCGGACGTTGATGAAGAATCCCGGTTTCACGGCGGTGACTGTGTTGACGCTGGCGCTCGGACTGGGCGCGAACACGGCGATCTTCTCTTTGACCGACCAGATTCTTCTGCGTCTGTTGCCGGTTGAAAAACCAGAAGAGTTAGTTGTGTTACGTTCGCCCGGCCCCAAGCAGGGGCGCGTCTGGAGCGACGGCGATTCAGATACGTCATTCTCTTATCCGCTCTACAAAGAACTGCGCGATAAAAACAACGTCTTCTCGGGGTTGCTGGCGCGCTTCGCCATCCCGTTGAGCGTCGCCGGCGACGGACAGACCGAGCGCGCCAACGGCGAACTGGTAACGGGAAATTATTTTGAAGTGCTCGGCGTGCGCCCGGCGCTCGGGCGCGTCTTCACAGAAGACGATGACCGCACGCCCGGCGCAAGTCCGATCATCGTCTTGAGCCACGGCTACTGGACGCGCCGCTTTGGCGCGAACCCCGATGTTCTGAACAAGACGCTCGTCGTCAACGGCACGGGGATGACCGTGGTCGGCATCGCGCGGGCCGGCTTCAACGGCGTGCAGGTCGGTCAACTGCCTGACGTGTTCATCCCCATGACGATGAAAGCCCAGATGACGCCGAACTCGGATGGGTTGAACGACCACAAAAATTTTTGGCTGGCCATCATCGGTAGGTTGAAACCCGGTCTTTCGCGCCAGCAGGCCGAAGCCGCCTTCAGCCCTATCCATCGTCAAATTCTTCAAGAAGAGTTGCCGCTGATGGGCAAGTGGTCGGCGGAGACGCAGCAACGTTATCTTGATAAGCCCCTGCTGTTGGATGCGGGCGGGCAGGGCAGGCAGGTGCTTCAGCGTGATACAGCGCAGCCGCTGCTGGTTTTGATGGGCATGGTGGGCTTGGTGCTGCTGATCGCCTGCGCCAACGTCGCTAATCTGCTGATGGCGCGCGGCGCGGCGCGGCAGCGCGAGATCGCCATTCGCATGGCCGTCGGCGCGGGGCGTTTCAGACTGGTGCGCCAGTTCCTCGTCGAAAGCCTGCTGCTCTCTTTGATCGGCGGCGGCGTCGGATTGTTGGTTGCCGCCTGGACGATCAGCGGCCTGGTCGCAGCCCTCCCTGCGAGCATGGGCGCGATGGGCCTTTCGCCGCAGCTTGATCTTCGTCTGCTGGCATTCAACTTCGCGCTCGCGGTCATCACGGGCGTGCTGTTCGGCTTATTGCCTGCGCTGCGGGCGACGCGCCTGAACCTCGAAAGCACGCTGCGCGAGCAAGGGTCGAGCGTTTCAGGCAGCCACGCGCAAGTGCGCTTTCGCAAAGGGCTGGTGGTTTCACAGATCGTCCTGACGACGGTGCTGCTGGTCGGCGCGGGACTGTTTGCCAAGAGCCTCAACAATCTGCAACGGCTCAACCTCGGTCTGCGCCCCGATCAGTTGGTGGCGTTCTCAATCGCCCCTGAATTGAACGGCTACAAATCGCCGCAGACCATCGCGTTGTTTGATCAATTACACCAGAGCCTGGCCACGCAACCGGGCATTGACGCGGTCACCGAGGCCGAGATTTCCATCTTCACAGATAGTAATTCAAGCTCCAACATCACCGTCGAGGGCTATCAGCCGCAGGACGACGAAGAGATGGATGTTTATCAGAACTACATTGGGCCAGGCTACTTCTCGACGCTGGGCATCCCGCTCATCAAGGGCCGTGAGTTTGCGCTTTCGGATGCGGCAGCAAGTCCGAAGGTCGCCATCATCAACGAGAGCATGGCACAGCGCTTTTTCGCTGACCGCGAGCCGCTCGGCGCGCATTTCGCTTTTGGGGCGGGCGACAAAATCAAACTCGACATACAGATTGTCGGCGTCGTCAAAGACAGCAAACACGCCTCCGTCCGCGAAAAGAACCGGCCCTTCATTTATGTTCCTTATGGACAAAGGACATCCATCGGCAACATCACGTTCTACGTCAAGACCAAACAGGCGGTTGGTGTCATGGCGACGACGTTGCGGCACGAAGTGCAGCGCCTCGACCCGAACCTGCCGGTATACGACCTAAAGACGCTCGAACAGCAGATCGATGAATCGCTGTTTGCCGATAAGTTCCTGACGACGCTGTCGCTGAGTTTCGCGTTGCTGGCGGCGCTGTTGGCAGTCGTCGGGCTGTACGGCGTGATGGCCTATACCGTCACTCGGCGCACGCGCGAGATCGGCATACGCATGGCGCTCGGCGCGACGCGCGGCAACGTCTCGTGGCTGATCCTGCGCGAGGTCGTGGTGCTGGCTCTCGTCGGGCTGATCCTCGGTTTGCCCGCCGCTTATGGCCTGGGCCGCGTGACCGAATCGCTGTTGTTCGGTGTCACGGCGAGCGACCCGCTGGTCTTTGTCGCCGCCGGTCTGTTGTTGAGCGTGGCCACGCTGGTTGGCGGCTATCTGCCGGCGCGCAAAGCCGCCAGCATCGATCCGCTGACGGCGCTGCGATACGAATAGAAGCGACGCGGAGACGCGGCGACACGGCGACGCGGGGACAAAGACCTGGATGACTCTCTCTTTGCGTCTCCCCTTCGCCGCGTCTCCGCGTCGCCTGCCCTGTGGAGGTGAATGATGAACACGTTATGGCAAGACCTGCGCTACGGCGCGCGCATGTTGACGAAGAAGCCGAGCTTCACGATTGTAGCCGTCATCACGCTGGCGCTCGGGGTCGGCGCGAATACGGCCATCTTCAGCATCGTCAATTCGCTGCTGCTGCGGCCCTTGCCGTTTAAGCAGCCCGAACAACTCGTCCGCGTCACCGCCGATTTCACCAGGCGCAATGTTCAGGATGTCGGCGCGACGGTGCCTGAATTATTCGATTATCGAGATCGTGCAGGCATCTTCGAAGAGGTCTCAGGGATATATCCGATCAACGTGAATTTGACCGAGGTGGATGAGCCGGAGCGCATTGAAGCTCAACTGGTCAGCCCGAATTACTTTTCCATTCTCGGCGTCGATGCCGCGCTTGGTCGCACCTTTCAGCCGGACGATTATCAACCGGGCATCACCGAAATCGTCGTCATCAGCGACGGCTTGTGGAAGCGGCGCTTCGGCGGCGATGCCAATATTCTGGGCAAGAAGATTCGCCTTGATAATGATCTCTTCACGATTGTCGGCGTTCTGCCGCAAGGCTTTCATCATCCAGGGCGCGGCTTGCAGGGCGACGCAGAGATCTGGGCGCCAACCGGCTACGCCGCAACCCCTTTTCAAGCGCCAGCGCGCGGCTTTTACATATTGAGCGGCGTCTTGGGGCGATTGAAACCCGGCATCTCTATCGACGCGGCGCAAGCCCGTTTGCAGGTCGTCGCAGAGGATTTGAAGAGTGAGTTCCCGAACGATTTTCCTGAGAGTCGCGGCTGGACGCCGCGCATCGTTGCCTTGCAGGATGATCTGGTCGGCAAGGTGCGCCCGGCGCTGTTGATTCTGCTGGCGGCGGTCGCTTTTGTATTATTGATCGCATGCGCCAATGTCGCCAATCTGCTGTTGGCGCGCGCCTCCGTCCGGCAACGTGAATTCGCCATTCGCGCGGCGCTGGGCGCGAGCCGCTGGCGCTTGATTCGCCAGTTGCTGACCGAAAGCGCCTTGCTTTCCGCGAGCGGCGGCCTGCTCGGACTCTTGCTCACGCTGTGGAGCATTGACGCGCTGGTTCTGCTGCTGCCTGCAAGCCTACCGCCGATGGCGCATGTCGGTGTGGATGCTCGCGTGCTGCTCTTCACCTTGCTGGTGTCGCTGCTGACCGGACTCATCTTCGGAGTTGCGCCGGCCTTTCAAGCCACCGCGACCAAAATGGAGATGCTGAAAGACGCGACGCGCGGCTCGACCGCAGGCCACCGCGCCAATCGCATGCGCAGTCTGCTGGTCGTCTCGGAGTTTGCTCTGGCGCTGGTGCTGCTGATTGGCGCAGGGTTGTTGATGCGCAGTTTCTGGCGCTTGCAATCAGTCAATCCCGGCTTCAATCCGGCCAACGTGCTGACGGCGCGCTTCTGGATGCCGCAGCCCAATGACCCGCCGACCGGCCCTTACTTCAAGCATACGCAACGGCTGCCATTTTATCGGCAAGTCTTGCAGCGCATCGCCGCGCTGCCGGGTGTCGAAGATGCCGGGTGGGTCAATCGTTTGTCGCTCGGCGGGCAGAATGCGAATCAGGGATTTTTGATTGAAGGTCGCCCGCTGGAGACGGCTGACATTTCGATCAGCGATCCGTTCACGGCCAGCCCGGGTTATTTCAAGGCGATGCAGATTCCGCTGGTGCGTGGTCGCTATTTCGATGATCACGATGATGAGAATGCGCCGGGAGTGTTGTTGATCAGCGAGAATTTTGCCAATCGCTTCTTTGCCGACGAAGAGCCGATTGGCAAGCGCATACGACCCGGCAACCGCAACTCCACCGCGCCGTGGCTGACGATTGTCGGCATTGTGCGCGATGTCAAAACGACGGGCCTCGATAGTGACAATGCGCCGCAAATGTATCGCTGCTTCTGGCAAGTGTCGGGGCTGCAATTCGCGCTCGTCGCGCGCGGCGCGTTCAATCCGGCGGCGCTCGGCCAGGCGATTCGCAACGAGGTGCGCGCCATTGATTCCAACATGCCGATTTATAGCGTCAAGCCGATGACACAGGTCATGGCGGCGACCTACGCGCAACGTCGCTTTGCGATGTTGTTGCTGGGCATGTTCGCGGCGGTCGCGCTGCTGTTATCTTCGATTGGCATCTACGCGGTGATGGCTTATGTGGTGCAGCAACGCACCAACGAAGTCGGCATACGCATGGCGTTGGGCGCACGTCCCGGCGACGTTTTACGACTGATCGTTAAGCAGGGAATGACGCTCGTCTTGTGGGGCGTAGGCGTCGGACTGGCGGCAGCTTTCTTATTGACGCGCCTGACAGCCAGCTTGTTGTTCAACACGAGCGCGACCGATCCGTTGACCTTTGCGGGCATCTCGCTGCTGCTCATCGGCATTGCGCTGCTGGCGATCTGCATTCCGGCCCGCCGCGCCACAAAAGTCGATCCGATGATCGCATTACGCTATGAATAGCAGTCTATCGAGTCTATCGAGCGACTCTGATAAGTCAGCTCCGTAGGAGCGCAATGTTTATAGTAACGATGACAAATGAAACTCCAAGCTCCGTTAGGAGCGCAGTGTCGACATTTCGCCCCGACGGGGCTGGCATGCTTTTTGACGGTTGTCACTATAAACATTGCGTCCCTAACGGGACTTTTCAAACACTCTCCAGACTCTCCAGACTCTCCAGACTTTATTGAGAGGTGATTGATGAACACACTTTGGCAAGACTTGCGTTATGGCGCGCGGATGTTGGGCAAGCAGCCCGGTTTCACGCTCATTGCCGTGTTGGTGCTGACGCTGGGAATCGGCGCGAATACGGCGATTTTCAGCTTGGTCGATGCGGCTCTGGTGCGCCCTTTGCCGGTGCCGCACCCGGAACAGCTTGTCCTGCTGTCTATGGCCAACCAGCGCGGCTTCACTACAGGCTTTGCTTATCCCGATTATGTTGACTATCGTGATCGCAACCAGGTCTTTGCCGGTCTGATGGGCTATAGCCAGATGGCCTTGAACCTCAACGTCAATGGGCAGAGCGAGCGCATTGATGGGATGGTGGTGACGGGCAACTATTTTTCTGTGCTCGGCGTTGACACGGCGCTTGGCCGCGCCTTCTCGCCTGAAGAAGATCAAACGCCCAACACCCATCCGGTCGTCGTCGTCAGCTATGGCTGCTGGCAACGCCGCTTCGGCGCTGATCCTAAACTCATAGACAAAACCATCAGCTTGAATGGCTATCCGTTCACGGTCATCGGCATCGCGCCTGCCGAGTTCAGCGGCACGGTTCGCGGCGTCGCGCCGGAAGTTTATGTCCCCATCATGATGCTCGCCCAGGCGCAGCCGGCGTGGGATAACAATGTGCTCACCACACGCGGGTTCTGGTGGTTGAACCTGATGGGCCGATTACAACCCGGCGTGACCCCGCCACAGGCGGAAGCGGCGATGACCGCGCTCTACGAAGAAATACGCGGTACGGAGCAAGTCGGCGGCATGATGGCGGAAGCTCGTCCGGTGCTCAAAGATGGCCGCCAGGGCGATACAGGCATGTTGAGCGACCTGTCATTTCCGCTGAAGCTGCTCATGGCCATCGTCGGCCTGGTTTTATTGATTGCCTGCGCCAACGTCGCCAACCTCCTGTTAGGGCGAGCGGCGGCGCGTCAAAAAGAGATCGCCGTGCGGCTGGCGGTCGGGGCCAGCCGATGGCGACTCGTTCGGCAGTTGCTCACAGAGAGTTTGTTGCTGTCGATCATCGGCGGCGCGGGCGGTTTGATGTTGGCGTTATGGCTCACGGATCTGCTGGCGGCTTACGCGCCGCCGAACAACAGCACGAATCTGACGCTCGACGCCAAACTCAATCTTCGCGTGCTCGGCTTCACCTTGCTGCTGTCGTTGCTTACTTCGCTGGTCTTCGGTTTAGCGCCGGCTTTGAGCGCTTCCAGGCCGGATATGGTGCCGATGTTGAAAAACGAATCCGGCGCAAGCGGGATGGGGGCACGCCGTTTCAGCTTGAAGAATTTCCTGGTCATCACACAGGTCGCCCTGTCGCTCGTCGTGCTCATCAGCGCCGGCCTGTGCCTGAAGAGCTTGCGCAACCTCAACGCTATCGATACAGGATTCGACACCGCGAAGCTGTTTGTGATGTCGCTCGATCTGGGATCAGGCGGCTATGACGAAGCGCGTGGCCGGGCGTTTTATTCGCAACTGTCTGAGCGCGTGGCAGCGCTGCCGGCGGTCGAGTCGGTCAGTCTTGCGACCACTGTGCCGCTCGGCGGTGGCGGCATGATTCGTTTCCTCGAGCGCCTTGAAGGTTATCAAGCGCAGCCTGGCGAGAAGCTGACGATGGCATTCAACATCGTCGGTGAAAATTACTTCAAAACTCTGGGCGTGCAGTTGCTTGAGGGCCGCGACTTCGGCCCGCAAGACAACGCCACCGCACCGAAAGTCGCTATCATCAATGAAGCGATGGCCGAGAAGTATTGGCCCGACAGCAGCCCGCTCGGCAAGCATCTGGATTTGGGGCATAGCCGAAAAACCGCCGCGCAATCGCTGGAAATCATCGGCGTCGTCCGCAACAGCAAGTACAGCAATCTGACGGACGCAACGGAGCCAGCCTTCTACGAGCCTTTGCAACAGTGGTACGCACCGCAAATGGCTTTGCATGTGCGCACAGCAGGCGAGGCGAAGACATTGATCGCCATGGTGCGCCACGAAGTGCAGGCGATGGATGCGAACTTGCCGGCCTTTAATGTCAAAACTCTGGCGGAGCAAAAGAGCCGGGCGCTTTACAGCGAGCGCATGGTAGCAACGCTGTTGACGGCCTTCGGACTGCTCGCGCTCGCACTGGCGGCGCTCGGTATTTATGGCGTGATGGCTTATGCAGTGAGCCGCCGCACACGCGAGATCGGCATACGCATGGCGCTCGGCGCACAAATCCATGATGTGCTGTCATTGATTCTGCGACAGGGCATGGCGCTCATCCTCATCGGCGTGGCGCTCGGTCTTGGCGGGGCGCTGGCGGCGACGCGATGGCTGGCGAGTTTCCTTTATGGCGTGAGCGCGACTGACGTGACAACTTTCGCGCTGATCGCCTTGCTGCTGACGGCGGTAGCCGGCCTGGCCTGTTACATCCCTGCGCGACGGGCGACGAAAGTCGATCCGATGGTCGCTTTAAGATACGAATAAGAGGCTAGAGGCTAGGGGCTAGGGGCTAGAGCCGGAAGACACCCTGAGACGATTGCCGCAGCAGCTTTTCTTCTGAGGCTAGCCTCTAGCCTCTAGTCTCTAGCCTCTCCTGGAGGGACTGATGGAAACCATACTGCAAGACGTTCGCTATGGCATCAGGATGATGCGCAAGAGTCCTATGGTGACGCTGGTAGCGGTGATCTCGCTGGCGCTCGGCATCAGCGCCAACACGGTGATCTTCAGCGTCGTCAATGCCATCCTTTTGAAGTCGCTGCCCTTTCACGAGGCGGATCGTATCGTCCTCGTCTGGGGCAACACGCCTGCTGAAGGCAAGGATCGCAATCAGGTCTCGGCCACAGACGTTGACGATTGGCGGCAGCAGAATGCGGTGTTTGAAGATGTCGCTACCTACGCCGGCTGGAGCGCAACGCTGCTGGGCGAAGGCGAGCCTGAACGGATCTATGGCATACAGGTTGGCGATGGGTTTTTCTCGATCATGAAAGCGACGCCGATGCTGGGCCGCACCTTCCTGCCCGAAGAACAGGAGGACGGCAAAGACTTCGTCATCGTGCTCGGCAATGGCCTGTGGCAGCGGCACTTCGGCGGCGACCCGAACATCATCGGCCAGAAGATCAGCCTGAGCGGCAAGCCTTACACAGTGGTCGGCGTTTTGCCCGCAGACTTTCAACCGCTGCCAACGAGCCTGGTCGATCCGCGCGGCGAGTTCTACAGGCCCGTAGCCGAGCCGCGCGACGAGAACGAACGCGGCTCGCGTCACCTGCGGGCAATCGCGCGACTCAAGCCCGGCGTTACGGTTGAGCAGGCGCAAGCGGAGATGAATGTCATCACCAGCCGCCTCGAACAAGAACACGCTCGATATAACACGGGCTATGGCGTGCGACTCGTCAGTTTGCCCGAAGACACGGTCGGCGGACTGCGCGCGACCCTGCTGATGCTGTTCGGAGCCGTTGCTTTCGTCTTGTTGATCGCCTGCGCCAACGTCGGCAACTTGCTGTTGGTGCGCTCGGCGGCGCGTCAAAAAGAGATTGCCATTCGCCGCGCATTAGGAGCCGCGCGCATACGACTGGCACGCCAGTTCCTGACCGAAAGCGTGCTGCTGGCCCTGCTGGGCGGCGGCCTTGGATTGTTATTGGCGCTATGGGGGACGAGCCTCGTCGAAACGATTGGCTCAAAAGTCACACCGCTGCTCGCCAATATTAAAATTGATTCGCGTGTGCTCGGCTTCACGTTTGTTGTGGCGATTCTGACCGGCCTGGTTTTCGGACTCGCGCCGGCCTTGCACGCCTCCAACCCCGATCTCAACGAGACGCTGAAAGAAGGTGGTCGCAACTCAGGCGCGGGAGCCAGCCGTAATCGCCTGCGCAGTATGCTGGTGATGGGCGAAGTGGCGATGGCGCTCGTGCTGTTGATCTCGGCAGGGCTGCTGATTAAAAGCGTGATGCGCTTGCGCGATGTCCGTCCCGGCTTCAATGCGGAAAACCAGTTGACCATGAGCGTCGTGCTGCCGGGCGCAAAATATCCGAAGGCCCCGCAGTGGGTCGCTTTTTATAATCAACTCGGCGAGCGCCTCAGCACATTGCCGGGAGTCGAATCGTCAGGCTTCACGAGCGTCCTGCCGTTCAGCGGCAATTTCGATGGCCGCAGCCTCGCAGTCGAAGATCATCCGAAGCCGCGCGGCGAAGAGATCAGCGTTGACCTTTACATCGCAACGCCCGCTTACCTGCAAACCATGGCGATTCCGTTATTGAAAGGCCGTGCGCTCGCCGAACGGGATACCGACACCGCGCCTTTAGTCGCGCTCATCAACGAAACCATGGCCAGAGAGTTGTGGCCGGATCAGGAGCCGCTTGGCAAGCGCATCAAGTTCCCTGGCTCGGAGAAGAATCCGCAACCCTGGCGCACCATCGTCGGCGTCGTCGGCGATGTCAAGCAGTACGGGCTCGACAGAAAAGACCCGATGCAAATTTATCTTCCTGAAGCGCAGTATCCCACACAGTTCATGACGCTGGTGGTTCACACTTCATCCAATCCAAAAGCGATGATTGCTGCCGTGCGCAGCGAGATACACGAGATGGATAAAGATCAGGCGGTTTACAACATCGTCACGATGGAGCAACTGCTCGCCGATTCGATCTCGCTGCGCCGGTTTTCCATGCTGTTGCTGATGATCTTCGCCGGCGTCGCGTTGGCGCTCGCAGGCGTAGGCATCTACGGGGTCATCTCTTATTCGGTGACGCAGCGAACCCATGAGATTGGCGTGCGCATGGCGCTCGGCGCGAGCCGTCGAGACATCATCCGTCTGGTCGTGCGCCAGGGCATGACGATGACGCTGGCCGGCGTCGGCATCGGCCTGGTCGCCACCTTCGCGCTGACACGCGTAATGGAAAGCCTGCTGTTCGGCGTCAGCGCGACTGACCCGGCGACGTTCATCATCATCTCGGTGGTTTTGACCTGTGTGGCTCTGGGAGCCTGTTTCGTGCCCGCACGCCGCGCCACGCGTGTCGATCCGATGGTCGCGCTACGCTACGAATAGCGACGCGGCGACGCAGCGAAGGGGCGACAAGGAGACAGCGGGCCTGATTGATTCTGTCTCCGCGTCGCCGTGTCACCGCGTCGCCGCGTCATCTTTGCCCTTCACTGGAGGCTGATATGGAATCTCTCTTTCAAGACCTGCGCTATGGCGCACGATTGCTGTTGAAGAAGCCCGGCTTCACTTTGGTTGCCGTCATGACATTGGCTTTAGGCATCGGCGCGAACACGGCGATCTTCTCGGTCGTCAATGGCGTGCTCATCAAGCCGCTACCATATCCTGAACCGCAGCGGCTGGTGGCGCTGCGCTCGAATCAATCGGTGCCCGATCTCGACGACATCAAGGCGCAGAGCCAGATGGTTGAATACTTCGGCGGCGTGGTCGTGCAGGCGCTTGATTACACAGGCGAAGCCGAGCCGATACAGGTGCAGGCGGCCCTTTGTAATGCAGACCTCTTTGACCTGCTGGGCGCGCGCCCGCTGCTGGGCCGCGTCATCTCGACGGCAGAAGACGCCAGGGGCGGCGAGCGCGTCGTCGTGCTTAGTTACGCTTTCTGGCAGCGGCATTTCGGCGGCGAGGCAAACGTGCTCGGCAAATCCATGCCGCTCAGCGGCAACAGCTACACGGTCATCGGCGTGCTGCCGGCGGACTTCCATATGCCGCGCGAGCAGGCAGACCTCTGGGCCTCTGTGCGCGTCGCCAACCCTGTAGCCGCGCAGTTTCGCGGCGTCCATTTCCTGCGCACCTACCTGCGCTTGAAAGCCGGCGCGACGATCAATGACGCGCAGGCCGAGATGGCAACCATAGATCAGCGCCTCGCCGAAGCCTACCCGGACGAGAACAAAGATCGTCACAGGGTGTTAATGCCGCTGCACGAATTCTTAGTGGGCGACATACGCTTGCCCTTGCTGATTCTGTTCGGGGCGGTCGGCTTTGTGCTGCTGATCGCCTGCACGAACTTCGCCAACCTGCTGCTCGCGCGCGCGGCGTCGCGGCAGCGCGAGATGGTGATTCGTGCCGCGCTCGGCGCGCGCCGCTTGCGGCTCATTCGCCAGATGATTGTCGAAAGCGTGCTGCTGGCGGTGATGGGCGGCGCGTTCGGCACGGTGCTCGCCATGTGGGGCGTTGATCTGCTGTTGGCGCTCAGACCCGCCAACCTGCCGCGCCTTGCCGCTATCGGCATAGATGGCCGAGTGTTGATCTTCACCTTGTTGCTTTCATTACTAACCGGAATTGTCTTCGGACTGATGCCGGCGTGGAGCGCCGCCAAAGCCAACGTCAGCGAGGCATTGAAAGAAGGCAGCCGCGCCTCTACGGCAAGCTTCACGCGGCATCGCCTGCGCAGCGCCCTGGTTGTAGTGGAAATCGCTTTGGCGCTGGTGCTGCTGGTCGGCGCGGGGCTGTTGATCAAGAGCTTCGCTTTGTTGCGCGCCGTCGATCCGGGATTCCAGCCCGAAGGCGTTCTGACTATGCGCATCGAACTGCCGGAAGCGCGCTATAAAGAGATTGCCAAACAAGCGCAATTCCGGCTCAGATTGCTCGAAGGCTTGAACGCGCAGCCCGGCGCACAGGCGGCCCTGATCAGCGAATTGCCGATGACCGATTATCGCCTGACGCACGACCTGGCAATCGAAGGCCGCCCGCCCGTAGCGATTGGCAGCGAGCCTGATGTCGAGACGCGCAGCATCAGCCGCACATACTTTCAGACCATGAAGATTCCACTCTTGAGCGGACGTGACTTCACGCCGCAGGATAATGAGAACGTGCCGATGGTCGCCGTCGTCAACGAAAGCTTCGTGCGCGAATACTTCCCCGATGAAAATCCTGTCGGCGCGCGCATACAGTGGGCGAGAGGGCCGCGCGATCAATGGATGACGATCATCGGCGTCACCGGCGACGTTCGGCACGCGTCGCTCGCCGAAGCCGCCGAGCCGACCGTCTTCACCTTATATGAGCAACAGGATCAGCCGTGGAAGCGCTGGATGTTCGTCGTCGTTCGCAGCAAAGACGAACCGGCCCGGCTCGCCCGCCTGGTGCAGGAGCAAGTCTGGACGATTGACAAACAACTGCCGGTGACCAGCATTCAATTGATGAGCGAGGTGGTCGCTTCATCGGTCAGCAGCCAGCGCTTCAATCTGGTTTTGCTCGGCCTGTTCGCTGCCGTCGCGCTCGGACTTGCGGCAATCGGCATTTACGGTGTGATGAGCTATACTGTCACCCAACGCACGCACGAAATCGGCGTGCGCATGGCTTTAGGGGCCAGCGCGGCGGACGTGCTCAGAATGGTTGTCCGCCAGGGCATGACGCTCGCGGGGCTAGGCGTGATGATAGGGCTTGGGGCAGCTTTCGCGCTGACGCGGTTGATGACGAGCCTGCTGTTCGCCGTGAGCGCCACCGACCCGCTGACCTTCGTTGCCATCTCTCTGGTTCTTGCAGGAGTGGCTCTGGGAGCTTGCTTTGTGCCGGCGCGACGAGCAACGCGAGTTGATCCAATGGTCGCGCTCAGATACGAATAAACTGTGGAGGATATTTATCATGCGTAAAGCTACGACATTCGCTGTTCTGGGAGTCACCTTGATGCTTGGCTTGAGCGGTCTGGTAGGGGCACAGGATAGCAAGCCCGCGCCGCCGCCCATCATCGGCTTTGGCAGCGATTCATCGGAGCGCGGGACGACGCGCATCGGCTTCTGGAATACCAAAAAGGACAGGGGCGCAGGCCAGTTCGCGATTGATTATGGTCGCCCCGTGTGGAAGAAAGACTACGAAGACACGGCGAAATTCGACGCCATGACGAAAGGCAACGTCTATCGCCTGGGCAGCAACTTCTGGACGACGCTGGATAGCGATATGCCTTTGACTATTGCTGGCACACAGATTCCTGCGGGCCTGTGGTATTTGGGCTTGCATCGCTCGCAAGACGGCGCGACCTGGACTCTGGTTTTCATTGACCCGATGAAAGCGCGCGCCGAGCACATCGATGCTTCGGAGATCGGTCGCGCGCCGATAGCCTACAAAGCGGCGATGACGCTGGAGCAGGCGACGGAGACCAAAGACAAGCTGACGATTGATCTGGTCTTCAAACGCGCCAACCCGAAAGACGCGACCTTGCGCATCGGTTGGGGCAAATTGCAGTTGAGCGCGCCGGTTCAGGTGCCGGTTCCATCAGCCGACTAGAGATGGTGCGCAAGCTGACCGCCTTGCGCCACAAAACCCGCGCGCGATTTGCCCCCAATTCATCAGGGACAGATCGCGCGCGGCAGTAGCTTCATCCCCCCGTCACATCAACATCAAGACACTGCAAGGCCCAACTCGCCTGTCAAGCAACCCTCGACCCGCGCCGGAAATCGTAATCCGAAAGACAAAAGACAAACGTAATTAAATTGACAATTTTTACGAGTAAGAATATCATCAGAACGCTTGGTTGCACCAAGTTTCCGGGGATGGGGACCCTCACCACCCTGTTACCCTCCTGACAACCTCTGAACCACAAAGGAGAAAAGCTATGCTGAGATCAGAATTGCCAAGACTCTTTCGCAGATTCTTGATTTTGGTTGTCCTCGCAGCGTGCTTAAGCATCGCCAGCTTCGCGCCAGCCGGCCAGGCGGCGATGATTCCCTGCTGTTCAGCCTGCGATGCCTGCTACGACAACTGTGATATTAACAACCCGACGCCGGCCTGCTACAACCAGTGCTTCAACCTGTGCAGACACGGGTGTAGCGAGGGCTGTTAATTGCTAGCATGCGCGCGCGCGGCGCATTCGGTGAGGGTAATTAACCGGAAGGGGAAGGCGCCTTCCCCTTCCCTTATGGCAGAGGTTAGTCACCAATGAGCAATCTATACAAGAAAGTCGAACTATTTGCCAACGTCGCGATCATCGTCGTCGCCCTGCTGCTCGGCGGCGTCGTGGTCAAGCGGTTCCTGCTTTCCCCTGCAACTCCGGCGGCGGTTAAACCGGTCGCTGCCGGGACAAAAATCTCTTTGCCAGATGTCGATTGGGCGAAAGGCCGGCAAACCCTGTTGATTGTTCTGGCGCAGGGATGTCGCTTCTGTTCAGAGAGCGTGCCGTTTTATCAGCGTATTGCTAAAGAAGCCAGCGGTCACAGCGACATTCAATTGGTAGCGGTCTTGCCGCAATCGCCCGCCGAAGGACGCAAGTACCTTGATGATCTTCAGGTGCCTATCAAAGAAGTCAAGCAAGCGGAACTGCGGTCTCTTCATGTCATCGGCACGCCGACGCTGATCCTGGTCGACAGCCAGGGCATCGTCACCAGCGCCTGGTTCGGAAAATTGCCTGCCGACGATGAGGCCGAAGTGCTCCGCAAGCTCCAGTGCGACAACTGCGGCTCGTAGCCACCCTATAGCAGTTTTCAATTGGATTAAGCCGAAAGCATGTAGGGGCGACCCTCTGTGGTCGCCCCAGTGTACGTATGCGCAGTCTGGGGAGGCCACAGAGGGCCTCCCCTACATGCTTTCGGAATTGGCTATAATTTCACCTGCCACTACCGCCTATGCTTCATCGTGATAGTAGACATCGCAAATCAACTGAATCTCTCGTCTGTGATGCAGTCTTTAAGCACTATCTTCAGTAGAAAGGCCAGAAGCGCCGTTGTCGCTGCCGAAAAGGTGTCGAGCGACCTGTCGGAAAGAATGCTGGCAGGCGTGGCGGCGCGTTTCGGCAAAGACAGTTCGCAGTACGAACAGGCCGGCGGCATACGAAAAAGCGAGCGCAAGCCTCGCACTCGCAAGACCAAAACGCCGCCCGTCAAACTTTGAATTCATTAGCGGGCGTGTTTTGAAATGAGTGCCGTAGGCACGCAATGTTTATCGCACGCCTATCGCTTATAGCGGATTTCATTTAAGTGTCGCCTATGGAGTGCGGTGAATGGTCACCGCTTTCGACCCCTACTGCTGAAAAGCGGCGACCAGTCGCCGCACTCCAAATATCGCTCCCGGCCAAAGTCAATTGAAAACCGCTATAGTTCAATCAAGCTCCGTAGGAGCGCAATGTTTATAGATATGGGTGAGTGATTGAGGACAAGCTCCGTAGGAGCGCAATGTCAACATCCCGCTCCTACGGAGCTTGATTGAACTGAGCGACGGCTGTTCTATAAACATTTCGTGCCTACGGCACTCATTTCAAAACACCTTGCTCCTGATTCCCTTCGGAACAAATCGCGTGCGGTGGTGTCTAAGCCAATCGGGAAAGCTTCGCCTCACTTGTCACCTTCTTCTAGCGAACGCCGCCCAAGTCTCACAACTTTCTCACCGCAGGCTCACGCATCGGTGGCGGCGCGCGGCGTAGAATCGAGCGCAACTCAAGCGGGAGGAAGCGCGATGCGCAAAAGCAATCAAGCCACGCCTCATCGGTCAATGGCCCTGCTTGACAACAATCGCTTCTACTGGAGCGCGCAGGCGGTGTTGCTCGCGCCAACCGCTGTGCTCTGGGCGTCGGTGACGGTCTACTATGCGCGACACTCGTCCGTCCTGCTCAAGCTCGTCTTTTCAAATTCCTACCTGTCGCTGCTCGGCACCATTGGCTTTCCGCTCACAGCGGCGGTCTTGAGCGCCCTGCACCTGCTCACCGGCAGAAACAAAAACGAAGTCGACTGGTCGTTCAGCATCGGCATCATCTTCCTGGTGATCTGCTCGGTTGCCATCGTGCTGCGGCAAATGGCCTGAGCCAGGCTCGATAAAACACCGGCATCTCGCTATATTCTCAAACAGCAGATTCAACTACCGGCTAGACACCTTGGAGAATATGCGTTATGCAAACCATCGAAGCCTTGCACGATTTGCTGAACTACAACGAGTGGGCGAACCGGCGAACGATTGCCGCCCTGAAAGCTTCAACCAATCCTCCGGCCAAAGCCCTGCGCGCGCTGACTCACCTGCTGATTTCTGAAAAGACCTGGCTGCGGCGATTTCAGACTGAGCAGGATTCTACAGGATTCAACTTCTGGCCTGATGCCTCATTGCCTGAGTGTGAAGCGCTGGCAGACGAAACCGCCCGTTCATACAAAGCGTTTGTCAGCAATTTGACAGAAGCGCATCTTGACGCCGTCGCCACCTACAAGAACAGCAAAGGCGTAGAGTATCAGACCGCTTACCGCGATATGCTGATGCACGTCCTGATACATTCGGCCTATCACCGTGGACAGGTGGCGATGGCGATCAGAGCAGAAGGCGGCGAGCCTGCCAATACCGACTACATCGGTTTCGTGCGCGAGCGTCAGCCCTAGAGCGGTATTCGATTGCGTGTAGCCTGTGGAAAGCGGTGAGCGGGTCACCGCTTGCCTTCTCGATCATTGAAAAGCGGCGACCAGTCGCCGCACTCCAAAATTGTGCCGACGGCTAAATCGAATTGCGATTCGCTATAATCC